>JAFYBE010000023.1 GCA_017540355.1 Lachnospiraceae bacterium
ACATAAGATATAAAGAAAATCCTTTACAAAGACAGATAATGGCAATATAATATAACGGCATGCGTAAAAGGCGTGCCGTTTTGTGTGCCTAAAATGCGCGTAGTACTATATATAGGAGGTGAAACCGAATGCCAACATTTAACCAGTTAGTAAGAAAGGGTCGTCAGGCCGGAGTTAAGAAGTCTACAGCTCCCGCTCTGCAGAAGACGTACAACTCCCTTCACAAGAGAAGTATCGATGCATCTTCTCCTCAGAAGAGAGGCGTGTGCACAGCTGTTAAGACAGCTACCCCCAAGAAGCCTAACTCAGCTCTTCGTAAGATCGCCAGAGTACGTCTTTCTAACGGAATGGAAGTAACAAGCTACATTCCCGGTGAAGGCCACAATCTTCAGGAGCATAGTGTTGTACTTATCCGTGGCGGAAGAGTTAAGGATCTGCCCGGTACAAGATACCACATCATCCGTGGTACTCTTGATACAGCAGGCGTTGCCAATCGTAAGCAGGCCCGCTCTAAGTACGGCGCAAAGAGACCTAAGGACGCGAAGTAAGATCCGCGGTGTTCGCCCCGGGCATAAGTACGCCCTGAGGGAGAATACATTAGTCTCAGGCTTTTTTACATGTACCACAATATAACTAATATAGTGTTGGAATCCGGTTCTGCTTATAGATAAGGTAAGACGACACGTACACAGTTAGCAGTCCGCAAGGACAATGTGAGTACCGATGAATTAATTAGTATGATTAAGGAGGGAAGAATCGTGCCACGTAAAGGACATATTCAGAAAAGAGATGTACTCGCTGATCCTTTATACGACAATAAGATCGTAACCAAGCTTATCAACAACATCATGCTTGATGGTAAGAAGGGTGTCGCTCAGAAGATCGTATACGGAGCGTTCAGCAGAGTAGAGGAGAAGGCCGGCAAGCCCGCCTTGGAAGTCTTCGATGAGGCTATGAACAACATCATGCCCTTACTCGAGGTTAAGGCGAGACGTATCGGTGGTGCCACATATCAGGTACCGATTGAGGTAAGACCCGACAGACGTCAGGCACTCGCTCTTCGTTGGCTTACAATGTTCTCACGTAAGAGAGGCGAGAAGACAATGGAAGAGAGACTTGCAGGCGAGATTCTCGATGCAGCTAACAATACAGGTGCAGCTGTAAAGAGAAAAGAAGATATGCATAAGATGGCTGAGGCAAACAAGGCGTTTGCTCACTATCGTTTCTAGTATTAATATAGGAGGAAAAAACCTTGGCTGGAAGAGAATATCCATTAGATAGGACCAGAAATATAGGTATCATGGCTCATATTGATGCGGGTAAGACCACCACGACAGAGCGTATCCTATATTATACAGGTGTCAATCATAAGATTGGTGAGACTCATGACGGCTCAGCAACCATGGACTGGATGGAGCAGGAGCAGGAGAGAGGTATCACCATCACATCAGCCGCTACAACATGTCACTGGACATTGCAGGATCACTGCAAGCCCAAGGCAGGTGCACTTGAGCATCGTATCAACATCATTGATACTCCCGGTCACGTAGACTTCACTGTTGAGGTTGAGCGTTCACTTAGAGTATTGGACGGTGCTGTAGGTGTATTCTGTGCAAAGGGTGGTGTTGAGCCTCAGTCAGAGAATGTTTGGCGTCAGGCTGATACATACAACGTACCCAGAATGGCATTCATCAACAAGATGGATATCTTGGGTGCAAACTTCTATGCAGCAGTTGACCAAATCCGTAACAGACTGGGCAAGAATGCTATAGTAATCCAGCTTCCCATCGGTAAGGAAGATGACTTCAAGGGAATCATCGACTTATTTGAGATGGAAGCATACATCTATAATGATGATAAGGGTGAGGACATTTCGGTCGTTGCAATCCCTGATGATATGAAGGCTGATGCTGACAAGTATCATGAGGAACTCGTAGAGAAAATCTGTGAGCTTGATGACGATCTTATGATGGCTTACCTTGAGGGCGAGGAGCCTTCAGTAGACGAGCTTAAGAAGGTATTACGTAAGGCAACATGCGAATGTGCAGCCGTACCTGTATGCTGTGGTACAGCATATAGAAATAAGGGTGTTCAGAAGCTTCTTGATGCCGTAATCGAGTACATGCCTTCTCCACTTGATATCCCTGCTATTAAGGGTACAGATATGGATGGCAACGAGATCGAGAGACATTCTTCGGATGAAGAGCCTTTCTCAGCTCTCGCATTCAAGATCATGGCCGATCCATTCGTTGGTAAGCTCGCATTCTTCAGAGTATATTCAGGT
>JAFYBE010000024.1 GCA_017540355.1 Lachnospiraceae bacterium
ACGTATCAGGAGAGGACGATTCGAATTACTTTTCGGCAGTGGTTATGCTTGACGCGGATTTCAATTTTAAACGTATTCTCACAGTTTCGCTTAACGCTGATTTCGCCATAGGAGCAGACAAGCTTGTATACATTCTCGACGGCATAAACGGCAGCCTGTCCTGTTACGATCCGAGAACCGATACACTGGCAGAACTTGATTCCGACATCGGAAATTGTATAGAAATATATACTGCCGCCGATAACGAACTGTTTGTGGAAACGGTGGATTTTGATATATTAAGCTACATTCCTACCGAGGGAACGGTTACTAAGTTGTTCAATTACACCAAGCTCGGAATCGACCCATATTATCTGGCAGATATAAGCCGTGACTCAAGCGGTGTGATTCATATGGTATATGTTCCGAGAGACGGAATGAGCGATTATAGGCTTGCGCATATAGCAAGAAGCAATGAATAGTGAGAGATTTTGAGAGGAAGAGCACACAAGCCCTTCCTCTTTCTTCTTACACAGCGTCGGGCCATACATCTTAACAATTGTTAAGAATTATTAAGATTCTGCGATATTCATTGCCCCGGGCACTTTAAGAAGGTACAATTTACTTGTTATTGAATATAAGGGTTACATGTATTAACTGATGGAGGGTTCAGCTTTACATGAAGGGGTTTGCAAAGATTATAGGCGCGATGGCGCTTGTTCTTTTGACGATAAATCTGTGCGCGTGCTCGAAGGGTGAAACGGGCAGCGTATCGGGAAGCGATGAATCTGTCGCGGATATTCCGGAGAGGATTAAAGAAGACGAAGGCGTATATATGGCTTCGATAGAGATGCTTACAAGCGGCAAGGCCGGTGAAGCGGGCTTTACGCTTTCGGCGGTCAGAGACGGGAAACTCTATATGGAAGTTAACAAGAAAGACCCGGAGTCCGGTTATTACGATACATATTTGCGCATTCTTGATATGGATACGCATGAGACAATTGGGGATGATATAGCGTTCACGGACGAAGACGCGCAGATAAGTCCTTTTGAGATTATGCCTCTTAATGACGGGGGATACTTGTGTAAGGTCTTTTCCGACAATGACGTATGGCTGTATACCTGCGATGCCGAAGGTAAGACGACTGCTAAAAAAAGCTTACGGGATATACCGCAGATTGCCGGCAGTACGCCGAGAAGAGGAATGTATGAAGACGATAAATATTTATATCTTTCTTTCGGCAGCGGAATGGTAGTTCTGGATAAGGACTATCGGTATATAGGAAAGGTTACGGATAAATCAACAGAGCACGCATGCATCGTCGGAGACGGACTTGTATACAAGATAGTGGGGTATGAAGGCGATATATGCAGTTATAATCCTGCTTTGAACGAGACGAGTGAAACGTTAATCAATATTCCGAATGCATATGACATATATAAAGGTGCGGAGGATGAACTGCTGGTGGCTTCGGCGACTTCGCTTAAGAGCTACAATCCAAAGACCGGGGAAGTGATGAAGTTATTTAACTTTACCGATGTGGATATCGCTTCTCAATATTTTACATATATGTGCAGAGAGAATAACGGTGATATTCACATATTCTATGAAGTTCAGGAAGATGCGCCGGATAAGGGAATACAGTTCACCCCATACCATGCAAAGGTTAAAAGATACAATCCGAACGAGGCGCCTGTACGGGAGATTATTAAAGTAGCCTGCACCAATCTTGATTCGGATGTTAAGGAAGTGATAAGAGAGTTCAATCTGGCTCACCCCGATAAGCGTATAAAGGTTAAGAGTTATTACGACGACTATGGTGACTACGAAACCGCCATTGCGGCTTTTGACAGAGATCTTATTGAGCATGAGGTTTTTGATGTCATAATCCTTACATATTCAAACCTTAATAAGTATTCGTCAAAAGGGTTATTTGAGGACCTTATGCCCAGACTTAAAGAAGATTCTTCTATGGACCTAAGCAATTACTACGAGAACATTCTTTTTGCGGCAGCAGAAGGGGATAAGCTTTATGCTCTCACGGCGGAGGCATCAATTGACTGTTATGTGGCGGACAAGACCGTATTCGGGGAGCAAGAATCTCTCTCGCTTGCGGATATTATTGAAGCAAGGAATAAATATCCCGATATCCCCTTTATGTCATACGGGTACAGTGCGGCAGTGCTTAGAAATCCGCTGGAATCCGACTACAGGGTGTTCTTAGGCGGTGAAGACGGAAAGTATAATTTTAAGACTGCGGAATTCAAAGAACTTGCCGAGTTTGCGGCTTCTTTTCCCACATGGGACGAAGAGAATCTTACGAAGTATCTCAGAGACTCAGTGTCGGAGAAGAATGCGCTGGACGGAATCGAAAAGCTGTGGCAGGTATCAATGGGCGGACCTCAGGTTTATATTCAGGACCGTATATGGTTTGGTAAGAACTTTAAAACTTATGAGATTATGACTCTTGAAGGCGGCGGATATACACTTCATCCGTCCACAACCTTCGGCATAAGCGCCACAAGCCTACACAAAGATGATGCGTGGGAACTGATCAAAGCGATTATTGATTATAAACCGACTCACATGTATACGGGCTTTAAGGCCAATAAGGAATGCTTTGAGTACTC
>JAFYBE010000025.1 GCA_017540355.1 Lachnospiraceae bacterium
CTTAACCTTGATATTACCGTTGATGGCACCGATCACATCAAGAGAACCTCTTGAATTAAGATCGCCGTTAACAGTCATCATCTTGGTAATGGTTGCAACCTCATCGCTTACGTACTCAGGCTCAACGACAGGCTCCTCCTTAGGCTGCGGAGGTGTGATTACTCTGGCGGGTGTAGACTCAAGCTCTGCCTCAAATTCGCTCATGGTCTTGTCCATCTCTTCTGATGCCGCGATCATATCTGCAACATCTGAAGTATGCTCGATTCCCATAGAAGCTTCGGCTGCTGCGAAGATATCCTCTTCTGCTGCGGATAAATCGCTTACCTCAGATTCTGCTGTTGAAGCTGCCTCCTCCTCAGGAACCAACTCATTAACAGCCTGTGACAAATCCTCTTTCAACTCCTGAAAAAAACCCATTATTCTATCTCCTTACTCTTTCTATGCTGAACTGCTACTGTATCATCCGTAATCGGTAATATCTGCGTATCGTCCATCTCGATTATTCCCTCTATAATGGACGGCAGAGCCTGCACCGTAGTATACTTCGTTCCCGTATCATGAAGAAGTATCACGGCTGTGTGGTAATTCTCCAAACTGTTAAGACAGTTGGCTGTTATCCTGTCCGGTGAAAGCGCATATCTGGTCGCATCACCGCTGCTTATATTCCAGTCAAAATATCTGACTCCCTCATCGGTGATATACTCACACAACTCATCCATATCCGTTGCGGATACCGTATTGCTGCTGCCACCCGGGAATCTGTATATCGTAGGTGTTACTCCCACGGTCTGTGTAAGATAATCTCTTATCTTGGTGTAGTCTTTGATAAAACTCTCTTTGTTCTTATATACCTCACTGTACTTGTGGGTATATGAGTGCATCCCTATGGAATGTCCGTGATCGACTATTGCCTTATATCGCTCCGGATTGGTCTCTGCCTCTTCACCCGTCACGAAGAATGTGGCCTTAACATTATACTCATCTAAGATCTCAAGAATCTGATCCGTATATATGCTGGGACCGTCATCGAACGTCAGATACACACGCCTGATTCCGTCCCAGGTCTCTTCCTGTGTCTCCGTCTCAACACTCTCTTCGGCACTCTGTTCCGATATTCTCTTAAGCAGGTCTTCGTACTTCTGCTCCGTAGCGGCGTTCTCTTCATCGAAGCGCTGCTGCATCTCATCCATGATCTGCATCTGCGCCATATACTGGGCCGTTATCTCAGCCAGTTCATTCTCCTTGGAATGAAGCTTACAGACAAGCCAGATACTTGATGCAAGCGGCAGACTTATAAGAATAATGATTCCGCCGACTATCATGCGTTTAAGGCGCTTCACCCGTCGCTTTCTGTACTCTGCATGGGATTTATCACTCATTAGAAATTATACCTTGATAACCTTATTATTGCAATTCAAAAATGACCGCATCAAACCTTTTAAAACTCTCAGCCTGTTCCTTTTCTCCGCGGGCTGTCCATGCGATCAAAAGAGGCTTATATAACTTGGCACACAACACAAATCCCAACTGTCTGTAGTCCTGATGTCTGTATGCTATGAAATCCGGTCTTGAGATAAAGTTGATGAACAACTGCGACAGAGCAAGTCTTGCTATATAACCCAAGCTTCCTTCATCCTTCATCGCGCAGGATAACTGTCCTCTTATTACCTCAGGATGATTATTCCTAAACCATGCAACCAGGAAAGGTGAGAATGACTCTATGCAGTATTTGCCCTTATAAGTTGCAAGCATCTCATATGTCTCTCTGCAGAGTCTGTTGTTGCGATTACCGTTGTGATTCTTGATCTCACATATAAGCGTTGTATTGCCTAAAACCTTAAGTACATCCTCAAATAAGGGGATTACCTCATCGGTTCCGGCAAGTCTGTATGCAAGGAGTTCTTCATATGTGCAGTCACGTACTCTTCTGTCTTCTCCGCACATACGCTTAAGATTGGCATCATGGAACACGACGATCTTATGATCCTTAGTAAACTGTACGTCCAGTTCTACTCCGTATCCGCCTTCCACCGCCAGCTTAAATGCCTTCATACTGTTCTCGGGGACTCCGTTACCGTGCAGCCCCCTGTGGGCATACATAAGCCCTTTATAATCAGAATAGTCTCTCTTAGCCCCCGGTGCTATCAGATACAATAACACGGAAATAAGTATCACAATAAGACCTATGATTATGTATGTAAGCATTGCAGTTAAACCTCTGTGTCGTATAGATTAGTCTTTAAGTCAGTCATCCACATCAAGCAGTTCAAGTCTGTCTTTGGGAAGAACCGGCTTATTATCACCGTGTTTAACATTTAACATGGTGATAAATGATAAGAATATAAACAGCGCTCCGTAAGGGAACATTGTCCAATATCCCACATGTTCAAGCAAGGCTCCGGATACAATAGGTGTCACTATCTGAGCTGCCATCGAACATGTATAATAATATCCCGTATATCTGCCTATA
>JAFYBE010000026.1 GCA_017540355.1 Lachnospiraceae bacterium
CGCAGCTGCAAGATCATCAGCTCAGTACTTCGAGAAGAAGAACGGTGAGCACGGTGTATGGCAGTACAAGGTAGACATCGCACTTCCTTGCGCTACACAGAATGAGCTTGATATTGAGGATGCCAAGATGCTTGTTGCCAACGGTGTTAAGTATGTTGCAGAGGGTGCTAACATGCCTACAACTATCGAGGCTACTCAGTACTTCCAGTCTAACAACGTTCCTTTCGTAGGCGGTAAGGCTGCAAATGCCGGCGGTGTTGCTACATCAGCACTTGAGATGAGCCAGAACTCTGAGAGACTCTCATGGAGCTTTGAAGAGGTTGACTCTAAGCTTAAGAACATCATGGTAGGTATCTACCACAACATCGATGACGCTGCAAAGGAGTACGGCATGGAAGGCAACTACGTTGCAGGTGCCAACATTGCAGGCTTTAAGAAGGTCGTTGATGCAATGATAGCTCAGGGCGTTTGCTAATAAGCTAATAGCCGGATTCTTGGACTTTTAGGGCAACCGTGAGGCTTTTGGGGTATTTGAAAAGCTTTTCGGGCAGCTGAGAGGCAAATAATAGAGGAAATTATGTATGACTACGGAAGTAAAGGGCATTCAGCTCGATACTTCCGTAGTATTTTTATTATAATATGCCGGAATGCATCGATTTTTACGGAAGTAAAGGTGAAAAGTGTGGTTACTTCCGTAAATCAAATGGAATCACTATAACAGGACATTTTATGATATACTAGGAGTTATGAAAAAGAAAGCATATATAAGCGGAATCTTGATATTGATCATTGCAGCTCTGGTAACGGTGGGGCTGTATTTTGGTGTGGCGGCGTATGAGGCTATGGGATACAGGGTGTATGGACTTGACCTGTTTCATATCCTTATAATAGTCTCGATATTCTATCTGATCTCGTGTATAATGATTGAATATTTGTATCAGGTATGTGTGCGGGGCACATATGACAGCGAAGTCATAGTGCGTAAGAAGATGCGCACTTTTATAGTGATTGCTGTGCTCATGAATATGATGCTGACATATTATATCCTGACGCTGGCTTCACAGGTGATTGCACCCGGAAATACAGAGGATGGTATAGTAAGACTTATCGTAACACTGCTAATGGGGTGTATCAGCATACTGTCACTTTTCTTTGCATATCTGATAATCCTTAAGAATGTGAAGATTCCTGTACTTAACAGGATGTCGGATGGCGCTTTGGGGCCCGGAAGGATATTCGATGATATAGGCAGAAAGATAATCGCTCAGAATAAGAAACCTAAAACACCTGAGCAGGTAGTATCCATATATCTTAGACATGTGATAAATGCAATATCCGTGTTATTAATCCTATGGGCATGCGTGGGCAATAGTATTGCTTATAAAGGCTCGGTGATGGGCTACTTAAGCAGCGGGCAGTGGGAGAGAGGCTTCAATGTCTTTGCTTTTACGGCTTGCATATTTGCCATGTGCATAGCATTCACGATTTCGTCGATATTAAGATATATCTCAGAGGCGGTCATCATCACCTTTGATTCAAGAGGTGAGACCATAGGGCGAATGATCACGAGCCTGCTTAAATATATTATTTTGATAATGGCTCTTTTTGTCTGCCTTTCGCTGCTTGGATTTAATGCAGGTACGCTCGTGGCTTCGGCCGGAGTCGTATCGGTTGTTGTAGGTTTAGGTGCCAAGGAACTCATCGGCGACATTCTGGCCGGCCTGTTCATAATCATAGAAGGGGAGTTCAGAGTAGGAGACATCATAACAGTCGGGGACTTCAGAGGAACCGTATCGGAGATCGGTGTTCGTACTACCAAGATGGTCGACGGAGTCGGCAATGTCAAGATAATCAACAACAGCCAAATAACAGACGTTATCAATATGACTAAGAACCACTCCTTTGCTAACTGCAATGTCGGGATAGGTTATGATGAAGACCTTGAGCATGTGGAAGAAGTGCTCGCGAAGGAACTGCCGCTTATCAGGGACAGGAACAGACTGATCAAGGGAGGGCCGTTCTATCGCGGTGTTGCATCTCTTGCGGACAGCAGCGTGATCCTGCGCATCATGGCCGAGTGCGATGAGGAAGACAGGATACAGCTTGAACGTGACCTCAACAGAGAGATCAAGCTGATCTTTGATAAGAACTGCATTAACATCCCTTATCCGCAGATAGTAGTCAATGAAGGCGTCAAGAGAACCGTAAATATGACGGAGAATGGAAAAAATGAGTAACACTAACGAACAGGTACGCCTCAATAAGTATATAGCCGAGTGCGGTATCTGTTCAAGACGCGATGCAGATAAGCTTATTGAGGCCGGAGAAATAGAAGTTAACGGTGCTAAGGCTGTGGCAGGAATGAAGATAGGACCGGATGATGAGGTGAAGTACAAGGATAAGGTCATTCGTCCAATCAGTAAGAAAGTAGTACTGGCGTACAATAAGCCCATAGGCGTGACTTGTACCGAAAGAGATGAGCATGCAGAACTTACACTGGGGGATGTGATAGATTATCCGGTAAGGCTTAATTATGCCGGAAGACTTGATAAGGATTCCAACGGACTTCTGCTTCTTACCAATGACGGCGACCTTATAGAGGCACTAATGAGAGGAAGCAATGACCATGAGAAGGAATATGTGGTTAAGACTGATAAGAAGATCGACGAGAGCATACGAAACAGGCTTGAGAATGGAATATTCCTTAAGGAGTTAAATGTAACGACTAAGCCTTGTAAGGTAAGGCTAATAAGTGATCATAAATTCTCGATAGTTATCACTCAGGGTCTTAACAGGCAGATAAGACGAATGTGTGAAGCGGTAGGCCTTAAGGTAGAGAAGCTTACAAGAATAAGAGTAGCGAGCATAGAACTCGGTAATCTTACATCAGGCGCATACAGGGAACTGACGCATAAAGAAATGTTAAGGTTGTATAAAGAAGCCGGTATAGAGACAGAATAGAATATTAAAACAAGAATTAATTATTACGCCATTTGCGGTATTGATTTATGAACAGAATGCGCGAGCTTATCGATAAACTGAATGAAGCGTCCAGGGCATATTACGCCGAGGACAGAGAGATCATGAGCAACTATGAATATGATGCTCTCTATGATGAACTGGTACGCCTCGAGGCAGAGACCGGAATCACGATGTCTGATTCACCTACCGTGAACGTGGGATATGAATCCGTGGATGAACTGCCCAAGGAGAAGCACCCGAGCCCCATGCTGTCTTTAAGCAAGACCAAGGACAGAGAGGAACTCAGAGACTGGCTTGGTGAGCAGAAGGGACTCTTAAGCTGGAAGCTTGACGGACTGACAATTGTGCTTACCTATGAAGGCGGCGAGTTATTTAAGGCCGTTACCAGAGGCAACGGTGAGATAGGCGAGGTCATCACTGCAAATGCGAAGGTATTTAAGAATATTCCTCATAAGATATCTTTTACAGGGCGTATGGTCTTAAGGGGCGAAGCAGTAATAAAATATTCTGATTTTGAGAAGATCAATGCAGAGATAGAGGATGTGGATGCCAAGTACAAGAACCCGAGGAATTTATGCTCAGGCTCGGTAAGGCAGCTCAATAACGAGATCACGGCCAAGAGAAATGTATATTTCTATGCATTTAACCTTGTAGAAGCCGAAAACAAGGAGTTTTCTTATCGTAAGGAGCAGTTTGAGTTCCTTAAGGGGCTTGGATTTGATGTGGTTGAATACCATGAGGTTGATAAGACATCTATCCTTACTACGATAAAAGATTTTGCGGCTAAGATAGCGGACTATGATGTACCGTCTGACGGACTGGTACTCACATATGATGATATAGCATATGGAAGAAGCCTTGAACGTACTGCCAAGTTCCCCAGAGATTCCATAGCATTCAAATGGCAGGATGAGATAAAGGAGACCACACTAAGAGAGATCGAGTGGAGCCCGAGCAGAACGGGACTTATAAATCCCGTGGCTATATTTGACCCTGTGGAGCTCGAAGGAACTACTGTAAGCCGCGCCAGCGTTCATAATATAAGCATAGTCAGGGGGCTTAAACTCGGTATAGGAGATTGTATCACGGTCTATAAGGCCAATATGATCATCCCTCAGATAGCGGAGAATCTGACGGGGAGCGACAGCTTAAGTATTCCTGAGATTTGCCCTTGCTGCGGCGGCAGGACCGAGATAAAGAAGATCGCGGAGGCAGAATCCCTGTACTGTACCAATGCGGAGTGCCCGGCCAAGAAACTTAAGTCGTTTGCGCTGTTTGTAAGCAGGGATGCCATGAACATAGACGGAATGAGCGAAGCAACGCTTGAGAAGTTCATCGGAGCAGGCATAATAAAGACTTTGCCCGATCTGTATCATATGGACAGATATGAGCTTAAGATAGTGGAGATGGACGGATTCGGCCAGAAGTCATACGATAATCTGATAAGCTCGGTTGAGGCTTCACGGGATACTAACCTTTCAAGACTCATCTATGGTCTTGGGATACCCGGGATAGGTGTGGCCAATGCGAGGATGTTGAGCCGCTACTATGATCATGACTGCAACAGGATAATGAATGCGACGGCCGAAGAACTGGCATCAATTGACGGTATCGGAGATGTGATGGCGGGTGCAATAGCCGCATATATGTCGGATGAAGCCAACAGGGCGCTTATCAATGATCTGCGAGCCGAGCTGAATTTCAATGAAGTGGCCTTGGATAACAGTAATGAGAGCATATCCGGCAAGACCTTTGTGATAACAGGATCGCTTGAACACTATGCGAATCGCGATGAGCTTAAGACTAAGATTGAGAATCTGGGCGGTAAGGTGGCCGGCAGTGTAAGTAAGAATACGACGGCGCTTATCAACAATGATGTAACATCCAATTCGTCGAAGAATAAGAAGGCCAAAGAACTTGGGGTTCCGATTATTTCGGAAGATGATTTTATAAAAGATTATTTGGGAGAGGAGAATGTCTGATAAAGAGGACAACTGAGTTGTCTTGTTTTTTGACAGAATACGTATATGCCTATAAGAATCAAAGATTCATTGCCTGCACAGGCGATACTTGAAGAAGAGAATATATTCGTGATGACGGAATTCCGTGCAATGCACCAGGACATCCGTCCGCTTGAGGTGTTAATTCTTAATCTCATGCCCAATAAAGAAGTGACCGAGACGCAGATATTGCGTAAACTCTCCAACAGTCCGCTGCAGTGTAATGTGGAACTTCTGCAGACTGCGAGTTATAAGCCGACTCATGTGGATTCGAGCCATCTGGAGTCCTTCTATACGACTTTCGATCAGATCAAGAATCGGAAGTTTGACGGAATGATAATAACCGGCGCACCGCTTGCGTATGTAGAATATGAGGATGTGACTTACTGGAAGGAACTCTGTACCATCATGGATTGGGCCAAGATCCACGTTCACTGCACGTTTTTCTTATGCTGGGGCGCTTTTGCGGGGCTTTATCACCACTTCGGCATCCACCATAAGTTCTATGATAAGAAGCTTTCGGGCATCTATGCGCACAGGGTGCTTAAGCCCACATCGCCTTTGTTCAGAGGCTTTGATGATGTTTTCTATGCGCCTCATTCGCGCGAGATATATGTAGATAAAAGTGATGTGGAGCACATTAAGAGTCTTGAGATAATGGCTGATTCGGATGATGCCGGTATCACTATCTTAAAAACAGAAGATTCTAAGATGTTCTTCGTATTCTGTCATCTCGAGTACGATGCGAACACCTTATCCGACGAATATTTCAGAGATTTGGGCAAGGGCATGGATCCGGAGATTCCGGCCAACTACTTCCCGGGTGATGACGTTAATTCCAAGCCTGTAGTTAACTGGCGTTCTGCCGGGCAGTTATTCTACACGAACTGGTTAAATTACTACGTGTACCAGTCGACTCCGTATGATGTCACCAGGATCGGAGAGGATGTAGATATTACGCGGGCTGACGACGTAAGTTACGGAATGTACATATGATCCTTTACTAAAAATCAAAAAGATTAAAAATGCCGTTTTAATGGGAAATTTTCACCTTAGTAAAAAACGTTAGGCGTTTTAATGGGCGTACAGATTCCTTTTTTGGGAAAACACTTTTAAGAAAGGAAAAACAACACGCTTTGCAAGGAGATTGATCAAAGATCAGTCTCCTTTTTTTGTGGAATCTTGGCCCTTTAAAGCATAAACGTATGGGCATAGTGTTCATACATCTCACACAAAGGAGGAAAAGGATCATGAAACAAACAGCGAAAGGCGCAGCAATGCGAAAACCAACCAAAGAGCACTATCCGGAGGTCTGCAAAGTGAGAGTGCAGTCCACACCGGAGCAGATCAGTCATTTCCATGAATTGCTCGACAGGTGCGAGGAATTGGGACTGTGCAATGTCATCAATTTCTCTGAGATCTTCCCTAATAAGGGAACAAGCAGATACTACCGGGCATATTCGGACATTATGTTGAGAATGGAGGGAGAAGATGAGTAAGGTTATCGCGATTGCAAATTTCAAGGGTGGTTGTGGCAAGACCACGTCGGCAATAGACCTGTCGGCGGCATTTGCCAAATTAGGCAAGAAAGTCCTGGCTATCGATTCTGACGGCCAGGGGCATCTCACGATAGGCTTCGGATTCAGTAAGAATCAGAAGATGACACTAAAGAACATGCTTGAGAATGAGATCATGGGTTTTGACTATGATCCTACGGAAGCTATTCTTCATACCGGGGAAGGGGTAGACATCATTCCTGCAAACAAGCTGATCAGTGGTATAGCACTGGATGCGGCAGATAATCCCGAACTCGTTTTAAAGGGCTATATTGACCGTATA
>JAFYBE010000027.1 GCA_017540355.1 Lachnospiraceae bacterium
CTCTATACCGGACATATCGGAGACGGTAAGATATTCGTATATCCTGTAGAGAAGGTAGTTAAGATACGTACCGGAGAAGAGGATTTCGATGCTCTTCAGGACGTTGAATAGGTTGAACGGGCTCTAGAGGCTCATTGCAAGGGCAATTTCGCCAAGACCCCGTAACAACCCTGCGTTTCGCGGAGCGAAACACCCAAACATGTGACAATGGGGTCATGGCTTATGCCGTGACCCCTAATTTATGGTAGGAGATGAACATCATGCAGCAACCAAAGAACCGCAAGCTGGTGCTTGAATCGGGAGAAGTATTTGAAGGGTACGGGTTCGGAGCCAATACCGAGAAGGTATTAGAACTTGTATTCAACACATCAATGGTGGGATATCAGGAGATAGTCTCAGATCCGTCGTACACGGATCAGGCGGTCGTAATGACATATCCGCTTATCGGTAATTACGGAGTCAATGAAGATGATTATGAGACACAGACTCCGAGTATAGGAGCATTGGTTGTAAGGGAGTACAATGATGAACCATCCAATTTTCGTGCAAGCGATAATCTCCAGAATATTATGAAAAAATACGGCATTTCAGGTATCTATGGCGTAGATACCAGAGCCATCACACGAATCATCAGAAACAGAGGCAGTCTGAAGTCACTTATTACCTTCATAGACAAGCCTCTGTCTGAATGTATGGAGATACTTGAAAGAACTGCGCTGCCTAAGGATGCGGTATCAAGAGTGACAAGTACCGGAATATGGAAAGCTGATATAATCACGCCCCAGTCATCATTACTTGAACACAGACAGGGAGCACATGCGGGACTCAGACCCCATATTGTTGCAATAGACTGCGGAATGAAACAGAACATCTTAAGGTCATTGCTTGACAGAGGCTGCAGAGTAACGGTTGTTCCTTACAATACTTCGGCCAAGACGATCATGTCACTTCGCCCGGATGGAGTATTTATAAGTAACGGACCGGGAGATCCGACGGATGTTCCCGAGTGTATAGACACGATAAGAAGTATTAAGGGAAGCGTGCCGATATTCGGCATATGCTTGGGACATCAGATATTATCTCTTGCATACGGTGCCAGGACATATAAGCTTAAGTTCGGTCACAGAGGAGGCAATCACCCGGTTAAGGATATCTTGACCGATAAGGTTGAGATCACTTCTCAGAATCATTCCTATGCAGTTGATACGGACAGTATAGAAGGAACCAAGCTTAAGGTGACACACATCAATCTGTTGGATAATACGGTTGAAGGTGTGGCATGTGATGAAGATCTGGCTTTCTCCGTTCAGTATCACCCCGAGAGCGCTCCGGGACCTCAGGACAGTTCATATCTTTTTGACAGATTTATGGACAACGTCAAAACGGCGCGTGAGCAGAGAAAGGAGAATGCATATGCCTAAGAGAACAGACATTAAGAGGATACTTGTTATAGGCTCAGGTCCCATAGTCATAGGTCAGGCTGCTGAATTTGATTATGCGGGTACACAGGCCTGCCTGGCATTAAGAGAAGAAGGTTATGAAGTTATTCTCTGCAACTCCAACCCGGCTACGATAATGACGGATAAGCATATAGCGGACAAGATATACATGGAGCCGCTTACGCTAGAATTTATAGCCAAGGTTATACGTAAGGAGAGACCTGATGCAATATTACCCGGCATAGGAGGACAGACCGGACTTAATCTGGCCATGCAACTTAAGCGCAAAGGCGTGCTTGATGAGTGCCAGGTGAAACTGCTCGGAACGGATTCAGATAGTATAGACAGAGCGGAAGACAGGGAGAGATTTAAGGAACTGTGCGAGAGTATAGGTGAGCCTGTTCTTCCTTCTGAGATTGTTGAAGATATGGAAGCCGGATTGAAGGCGGCTGAAGACATAGGCTATCCGATAGTAGTACGTCCTGCTTTTACGCTTGGCGGAACCGGCGGGGGATTTGCCGATGATGAGGAAGAGCTAAGGACGGTACTTAAGAATGCATTAAGTTTATCGCCGATACATCAGGCACTTATAGAGAAGAGCGTCAAAGGATATAAGGAGATAGAGTATGAGGTTATGCGTGATGCCAACGATACGGCCATCACGATCTGTAACATGGAAAACTTAGATCCTGTCGGGATCCACACCGGTGATTCCATAGTCGTATGTCCATCACAGACATTGACTAACAGAGAATACCACATGTTAAGAGACGCGGCACTTAAGCTTATCAGAGCGCTTAAGGTTGAGGGCGGATGTAACGTTCAGTTTGCTCTTGATCCCAAGTCTTTTGACTATTATGTGATAGAGGTCGATCCCAGAGTATCAAGATCGTCGGCTCTTGCTTCCAAGGCAAGCGGTTATCCGATTGCAAGGGTTTCGGCCAAGATAAGCGTGGGACTAAGACTTGATGAGATCAAACTTGCCAATACCCCTGCATGTTTCGAACCTTCACTTGATTATGTGGTTTGTAAGATGCCGAGATTCCCGTTTGATAAATTCACGGATGCAAGTAATCTTCTCGGCACACAGATGAAGGCAACAGGTGAAGTCATGAGTATCGGACGTAACTTCCCTGAGAGTCTGCTTAAAGCTATACGTTCACTTGAGATAGGTATTCATCATCTGCACATGGCCAAATTCGATGATATGAATACCGAGGATATGCTTAAGTATATCGCAGAATCAAGAGATGACAGAGTATATGCAATTGCTGAACTGTTGCGCAGAGACACAGCCAAGGAGAAGATATCGGAAATATCCGGAATAGACAGATTCTTCATAGACGGCCTTAAGAAGATAATCGATACAGAGAAAGAAATTAAGGATAATAAAGATGACATTCGTGTCGGAAACACCCCCGGACTGTTATATAACGCCAAGAGATTGGGGTTTGGTGACAGAGCGATCGGTGACCTTATCGGTATGACTGCGGATGAAGTCAAATCACTTCGTAAGAAACAGCAGGTACTGCCGTTATATAAGATGATAGACAGTTGCGCATCCGAGTTTGACAGCTATATTCCGTATTTCTATTCAACATATGAGACGGAAGATAACGGAGAGGATGAATCAATCGTAACAGATGATAAGAAGGTTATTGTGCTTGGTTCGGGCCCCATAAGAATAGGACAGGGTGTTGAATTCGATTACTCTACGGTTCATGCCGTAAGCACAATCAAGGCCATGGGATATGAGGCGATAATAATCAACAACAATCCCGAGACCGTATCAACAGACTATACCATGGCGGATAAGTTATACTTCGAGCCCCTTACGGTAGAGGATGTTATGAACATAATCGATAAGGAGAACCCCCAGGGAGTGATCGTAACATTAGGCGGTCAGACTGCGGTCAATCTGGCTATTCCTTTGGCAGAGAGAGGTGTGCCCATCATTGGTACCGATGCCGAAGCGATAGACAGAGCAGAAGACAGGGATCTGTTTGAGAAACTCCTTAAGGATCTGAATATCCCCCAGCCTAAGGGAGAAGCGGTCACCAGTGTGGAGGCCGGAATTGCGGTTGCAGAGAAGATCGGTTATCCGGTGCTTGTAAGACCAAGTTTCGTACTCGGCGGTCGTGCAATGCAGATAGTTGCCAAGGCTAAGGATATGGAACACTATCTTCACACAGCGGTTGAGGTAGATGAAGATAAGCCTGTACTTGTTGATAAGTATATCAAGGGTAAGGAAGTCGAGATAGACGGTATATGCGACGGACGTGATGTATTTGTTCCGGGCATTATGGAACTTGTAGAACGTACAGGAGTACACTCGGGTGATTCCATGAGTATGTATCCTGCTGAGAGTATAAGCGAGAATGTTAAACGTACCATTCTTGAATATGCGGGTAAGTTGGGAATCGGAATCGGTATCAAGGGACTCTTTAATATACAGTTTATCATAGATAATGATGACAATGTATATATCATAGAGGTCAATCCCAGATCATCACGTACCGTACCTTTCTTATCCAAGGCAACAGGCTACAGTATGGCTGATATCGCGACCAAGGTCATGTTAGGTAATCCCTTAAGTGATGAGATATCTTATGCTGACACGGATAACAGATTAAAATCGGGTATCACTATGGGTATCGAGACCGGAGATGAATGCATGCACAGAGTGTTCTATCCGGGAGAGAGTAACAGATATTATGTTAAAGCTCCCGCGTTCTCGTTTTCTAAACTTATGGGTATGGATGCTTATCTGTCTCCTGAGATGAAATCAACCGGTGAGGCGATAGGATATGATGTATCACTTCACAGAGCCATGTACAAGGCACTTATCGCATCGGGAGTTAAGTTATCCAATTACGGAACGGTAATGGTAACTCTTGCCGATGAAGATAAACAAGAGGCATTGCCACTTGTTAAGAGATTTTATGATCTTGGATTTAACATAGAAGCAACGATAGGAACGGCAGATTTCCTTAAGGAACATGGAATTAAGACCAGGGTACGTCACAAACTCTCAGAGGGCAGTGACGAGATACTTCGCTCGATCAAGGCGGGATATGTAAGTTATGTGATCAATACAAGAGCGATATTGTCAGGAGTACATTATGAAGACGGTGTAGCCATTAGAAGATGTGCCACACAGAATAATGTGACAATGTTTACTTCACTTGATACAGTGAGAGTTCTTCTTGATGTACTTGAAGAGGTAACTGTCAGCGTATCGACTATATAACAGAGAGTATAACGGTGAATTCGATGATGGATTTTTATGATGACAGACCGCATGAAGAATGCGGAGTATTCGGAATGTATGATACTACGGGCGATAATGTGGCCGAGTCGATCTATTACGGCCTGTATGCGCTGCAGCACAGAGGTCAGGAGAGCTGCGGCATAGCGGTAAGTGATACCGACGGTGATAAAGGTAATGTAGCCTGTTATAAAGATATGGGTCTTCTTAACGAAGTCTTCTCAAGGACACACTTAGATGATCTTAAGGGTAATATCGGTGTGGGACATGTAAGATATTCAACCACCGGTAGTTCCGTAAGAGAGAACGCGCAGCCTCTTGTCATCAATTATGTTAAGGGTGTGTTAGGCCTTGCTCATAACGGTAATCTTATCAATACCGCGCATCTTCGTGAAGAACTTGCATATACGGGTGCCATATTCCAGACAACCATAGATTCGGAAGTCATTGCCTATATAATCGCCAGAGAAAGACTTAACTGCGGTTCGGTTGAAGAGGCCGTTGCCAAGAGCATGGACAGGATACAGGGTGCATACTCGCTTGTGATAATGTCGCCTCGTAAGCTCATCGGGGCAAGGGATCCGTACGGATTCAGACCTTTATGCCTAGGCAAAAAAGACGGAGCCTTTATATTTACATCAGAGTCATGTGCGCTTGATACCATCGGGGCGGACTATATAAGGGATGTTAAGCCCGGAGAAGTAGTGACCGTGGATTCCGATGGAAATATCACATCGGATGAAAGCAGATGCCTTCCTGAATGTAAGAGAGGAAGATGTGTATTTGAGTATATATATTTTGCCAGACCTGACAGTTATTTCGATGGAGTCAGTGTATATAAGTCCCGTGTACTTGCGGGCAAATATCTTGCGATAGATTCACCTGTTGAAGCGGATATTGTTACCGGTGTTCCGGATTCGGGATTGCAGGCGGCAATAGGATATGCCCATGAATCGGGTATCCCTTATGCGCAGGCATTTATCAAGAATTCCTATGTGGGAAGAACATTTATTAAGCCGGGACAGGAATCGAGAGTAAGCAGCGTAAGAGTTAAGTTAAATGCTCTTAAGGAAGTCGTAGACGGCAAGCGAGTCATAATGATAGATGATTCAATCGTTCGAGGCACCACATCCGACAGGATAGTGCATATGCTAAGAGAAGCAGGAGCTAAAGAAGTGCACATGCGGGTGAGTTCACCGCCTTTTCTTCATCCATGCTTCTTCGGAACCGATGTACCGGATCAAGATCAGCTGCTTGCATATAACAGATCTCTTGAAGATATACGTAAGATAATAGGTGCGGATTCTCTGGCTTATCTGGGCATTGACAGATTAAGTGAGATAGCCGGAGGACTTCATATCTGTACGGGTTGCTTTACGGGCAGTTACCCGGTCGATCCGCCGATTATCTGAGGAAAAGTAAATAAATAAATTAAGAAATTATAAAATGTATGGACAAAAAATGCAGAAACGGTAAAATAGTACCGGGGTACTAAGAAGTTCTTTCTGTACCACGGAAGAGAATACTATTGATACTGAGGAACAGATAATGCAAAAAAAGATTTCTTTGTTACTGTTGAGTATGTTGGCGGTAACATGCTTGATGATGTTGCTTCCTGTTAAGGCGCAGGCTAAAGCACTTGCGATTAAAGATTACGGGAACGGATTCTATCTGCCGGAGGATTTCAATTTAAGAGACTCTGACGGTAAGATCCTTACGGCTCCCAAGCTGGATACAAGTCTTTGGGGAGCCGGGACCTATGAAGAAGAAAAAGAGATGCAGCTTGATAACGGAATGAAAGCTGTTAAATGGTGGAAGAAGACGGACGATGGGAAGGCATTTCCCTGCGTCAGTGTATATGATGAATCCGGCAAGGAAGTGTATCGTGCCGGCAGAGATAATTGTAATGAACTGGTTGTATACATGGGTAATGAAGAGGGCGATACCATGCTGTCTCATTATACCAAGACGACAGTAAGGTATGAGGACGGAACCACTGTTGCTTACGTTGAAGATTACGAACAGCCCAGGACCATGGAGCAGTATTATGCTGATGAAAAAAGAAGCAGATCTGAGAGCTATACCTATGACTCGGATTCTAAAGATGCAGAACCTATGATCACTTCCAACGAGACCTACTGGGATGGTGAAGGCTTCAGAGAAAAAGGCGAAACATTTATAAACGGCCAGCTTGTATCTTCTTACAGTGACGTGGATGTTATCACATTTGATGACTGGGAATTTACAGTGCAGGAGCCTGTGGCGCTTACCAAGGAATTGGTTAAGCGTTTAGAGCCATGCTTCCAAGAAGGAGATACTCATATCTGCCCTTCATATACATCTTTGTTGGAAGGACAGCCCCTTATCGCATTCAATACGGTAACAACCGATGAGAATGGGGATCAAGTGTCAACTATCAGGTATTATCTTAAGGAACACCTTGAGATAATGGAAGAGAATGGCTATATCATAAGACCTCATCTTGAGAACGGACAGGATGGTGCTCCATACATAATGTATGATGTGATCAAAAAGGAATGTCCGCTATATCTCTATGATGAGCTTCTGGCATCGGAAGCACCGGCCGTGATAGTTAAATCCGCCAAGGCGGAAGAGATGTTTAAGAAACAGGACGAACTCTTAAAAACCAAAAAGGATGCAATCATAAAAGGGGAAGACAGGCAGGCTGAGATTGAGGCTGCCGATCCGGGAGTTATTACTTCGATCAATTCAGAGCAAAGCGGCGAGCAGACATGGATGCAGAAGATAGTCGGCGATGTGGTTCCCATAAGCGGTGGAACACCGGTTTATTGTTCGACACGTCTCTGGGAAGGACATGTTTTTGTAGAAATTCTGGATGCCAACTTCCAAAGGCTTGACAAGGAGGATTATGCATTCGGAACAGATTATACAAATTATGAATATGTATACTTTACCATGATTGATATTTTAGACAACGGAACCTGTGTATTTAAGATCGCCGGAACGGATGATGCCGGAAAAGGAGGCAATCTAAACAGAACAAACTTGGGAGAGGTTGAGACAGAAAACGGAATGACGGGTAATACGACGTACTACCAGGACTGGGGCGGTAGCGTCGGCATTGATCCTAATACCGGACAGCCTTTTGAATACGGTGCAGGAGACGGAGGAAATAACGGTGAATAAGCATAAGATATATAAGATAATGATCATAGCCGTATGTCTGATGTCTGTCAGCATCATGGTTCTTAGCGGATGCGGCAAGAAGGCGGATACAGCCGAAACCGTAGAGAATATAACAGAGACTGATACGGCCGAGGAGACACCCGAACAGAAAAGGGCGCATTTTGAAGAACTATACAAAGAGAATGCGGTTCTGTGGAATGATTATAATGATATCTTACAGGAGATCGCATATTATGAATCGGTATATCATGAAGATCTAGCTGATCAATATGAGTTTAAAACTGCCGAAGAGAAGCTTAATGAGACCAGGGAAGATAATCCTCTTCGTTTCAAACCGGTGAAGGAATTCCACACGGAGGTCGGAGAGATAGAGATACCGGATGTGGCGGATGCAGAACTTGATAAATGGATAAGTGATCTGACAGAACAGAATGGGACCATCAAGGAACAGACCGATCTGCTGATTCCGACTCGCGATGCTCTTAAGGATAAGTACGGTGTTGTAATGAATTTGGACGGCCTTACTATAGCAGAGGAAACGACTGAACCTGAGGGGCAGGAAGCAACGGACGCAGAAGAAGCGGATGCAGGTAAGGATAAGAAGAATAAAGACGGTGAATCCGTCAAAGACAGTGATAAGAAATCATCAGACAGTGTGAATGTCAGTGCTGACGGAACAGTTGAGCAGATCCTTAAGTCCGGAGGATGGCAGATAACATACGGAAGCGGAGATTTCGTTGAGGCAACCAAGAC
>JAFYBE010000028.1 GCA_017540355.1 Lachnospiraceae bacterium
AATGAAATCGGAGCGGTTCAACCGCTTGATGAGATAGGTAAGATCATAAGACAGGTCAGCCCCGATGCATTTTTCCATGTTGATGCAGTTCAGGGATACGGTAAGTACAGGATCAATCCCAAGACTCTCGGTATAGATTTAATGTCGGTGAGTGCACATAAGCTGCACGGACCCAAGGGTGTAGGTTTCTTATATGTAAGCGACAGAGCAAGGCTTCGCCCCATCATATTCGGTGGCGGACAGCAGAAGGGTATGCGTTCGGGCACGGAGAATGTTCCGGGAATTGCCGGAATGGGCAAGGCCATAGAGTTTATATATAAGAACTTTGATGAAGACATTGAGAAGATGCGCGGCCTTAAGTCATATGCGGCAGAGAAGATAGAATGTATTGAAGGCGTTAGGCTTAACGGATACAACGGCGGAGATTCGGCACCACATATTATAAGCGTGTCGATAGAAGATGTCAGAGCGGAAGTTATGCTTCATGCGCTGGAAGATAAGGGTGTATACGTTTCTTCGGGAAGTGCATGCGCATCCAATAAGCCGGCGATATCGGCTACGCTTAAGGCGATAGGCGTGGATAAGAAGCTTTTGGATTCAACGATAAGATTAAGCATGTCGACATTTACGACAAAGGAAGAGATAGATTATACGATTGAGTGTATGGAAGAGATTATTCCGAAGCTTAAGAAGTATGTCAGGAAGTAACGGACGGAACAGGATATAAAGATATGAATTATACATCTTTTCTTATTAAATACGGTGAGATAGGAGTTAAGGGCAAGAACAGATATCTCTTTGAGAATGCCTTAATGCAGCAGATTAAGTATGCACTTAAACGTCAGGACGGAGAGTTTTCGGTGCATAAGGCTGAGGGCAGAATATATGTCGATGCTCTGGGTGATTTTGATTATGACGAGACTGTTGGTAATCTTAAGACTGTATTCGGTATAAGCGGAATCTGTCCCATGACTTTTGCCGAGGACGAAGGTTTTGATAAGCTTAAGGTCTTTGTCACGGATTACATGAAAGAGATATACGACAACAGCGCATCGGGAACAACATTCAAAGTTTTTGCCAGACGTGCGAACAAGAGATATCCCTATGACAGTATGGAGATCAATGCACTTTTG
This sequence comes from Lachnospiraceae bacterium, assembly GCA_017540355.1. Lineage (GTDB taxonomy): Bacteria > Bacillota > Clostridia > Lachnospirales > Lachnospiraceae > Colinaster. The sequence continues at coordinate 1,134 of JAFYBE010000028.1, forward strand.
GGTGAAGCGATACTTGATGCCATACCGTCACTTAAGGTTGATGTGCACAACCCGGATATAACACTTTATGTGGAAGTCAGGGAGAAGATATATGTTTATTCCGAGATAATTCCAGGACCGGGCGGAATGCCTGTAGGTACCGGAGGCAAGGCGATGCTGCTTTTGTCTGGCGGTATAGATTCGCCCGTCGCAGGATATATGATAGCCAAGCGCGGCGTTAAGATAGACGCGGTATATTTTCATGCTCCGCCGTATACTTCCGAGAGAGCCAAGCAGAAGGTCATTGACCTTGCAAAGCAGGTATCGAAGTATGCCGGTCCGATATATCTGCATGTGATAAATTTTACGGACATACAGCTTGCGATTTATGAGAAGTGTCCTCAGGATGAGCTTACGATCATCATGCGAAGATATATGATGCGCATAGCGGAGACAATTGCCAAAGAGACGGGTTGCTTAGGACTTATTACGGGTGAGAGCATAGCGCAGGTTGCAAGCCAGACACTGGCATCGCTTGCCGTTACCAATGAGGTATGTACCTTGCCGGTATTCAGACCGTGTATAGGTATGGATAAGCTTGAGATAGTTGATATATCAGAGAAGATTGATACATACGAGACATCGATTCTGCCGTATGAGGACTGCTGCACGATATTCGTCGCAAAGCATCCTGTTACCAAGCCGAGTCTTGAGATAATCAAAAAGCACGAGCATAATCTTGACGAAGTCATAGATGATCTTGTTAAGACAGCGCTTGATACAAAAGAGACGATAGTCGTAAGTGTAGGATAAAAGACGTTTTTGATATGAATAAAAGGAGCAGGACTAAACCTGCTCCTTTATAAAATCATTATTGGGTTAGGATTAAACCACGTAGGGCTTAAGAATATCCAATACCGAATCAATATTTTCCTCAGCGTGAATGTTCAAGTCTATAGGCTTAGAAAGATCAAGGCTGAATATACCCATAATAGATTTTGCGTCGATAACGTATCTTCCTGAAACAAGATCGAAATCATAGTCGAACTTGGTGATGTCATTAACAAATGACTTTACCTTATCGATTGAGTTAAGAGAAATCTGTACTGTCTTCATAAATGAATACCTCCTTAACGCTTATACCTTCGTTTATTATAGTAAAGTGCAGTGACATAAAAGTCAACCCAAAAAACCGACAAAAAATGCGGAGAAAAATATGAAAACTGTGGCATTCCACAACTTAGGCTGTAAGGTCAATTCCTATGAAATGGAAGTAATGCAACAAAAGTTTACCGAATCCGGATATACAATTGTGCCATTTGACACCAAGGCAGATGTATATGTTATTAACACCTGCTCCGTGACCAATATCGCGGACCGTAAGTCAAGGCAGATGCTCCATCGGGCAAAAAAGACCAACCCTGATGCGGTCGTTATCGCTGCGGGCTGCTATTCTCAGACGGACACGGAAGGCGCTGTTAAAGATGATGCGGTAGATATTGTGCTTGGCAACAATAAGAAGGCTGAGATCATAGACGTACTAAAAGAGCATCTTGTGAAGATGTCGGATAAAGAGCATAAAAGCGTTGCCGTTGATGATCTTAACAAGCCTTCGGAATATGAGAATTGCGGTATCAAAGATTCCAATGAACGTACAAGAGTGGATATAAAGATTCAGGACGGATGTGATCAGTTTTGTTCATACTGCATAATTCCCGCGGCAAGAGGAAGGGTAAGATCAAGAGATAAGACCGATATCATTAAGGAGATCACGGCCCTGGCAGACAAGGGATTTAAGGAAGTGGTACTTACGGGTATCCATTTAAGTTCGTACGGATTAGATACTCCTTATAATGTACTGACGGCAGACGGAGAGTATACCAACAGAGCGCTTATAGATGTGATAGACAGTGTTTCTGCGATAGAGGGTATAAGCAGAATCAGACTCGGTTCTTTGGAGCCCAGAGTAATAACAAAGGAATTTGTTGAGGCTATAGTTGCCAATGATGCCGTATGTCCTCATTTTCATTTGAGTCTTCAGAGCGGATGCGATGAGACTCTTAAGCGCATGAACAGACGCTATACAGCTGAGGAATACTATGACAAAGTCAGGTTGTTAAGGGAATATTATGTAAACCCGGCTATAACAACGGACATCATTACGGGCTTCCCCGGAGAGACTGAAGAAGAATTTGAAAAGACCGTTGAATTTGTTAAAAAAGTCAATTTCTACGAGACTCATATATTCAAATATTCGAAAAGAAAAGGTACCGTGGCGGCAGGCTTGCCCGGTCAGCTTACGGAAGCCGTTAAGGCAAAGAGGAGCGATGTGCTGCAGGAGATATGTGATAAAAACAGGGAAGAGTTTATTAAGGCGCATATCGGAGATACTGTTGAGATACTTTTGGAAGAGGAACAGTCTGTTGACGACCGTACGATGATTTTCGGTCACACCAAAGATTATGTTCCGGCTGCGGTTCCCTCGGACTGTGTTTTAAAGTCGGGTTCTTTGCCTGTAAGCGGAGACATTGTAATCGGCACGGCAGAGTCTTTATATGAGGGTCGGATGCTTATATGCAGGTAGTATGTGACGCTTGAATATTGGCGCCTTATGCGGTAATATTATGGTTGGTGAATTGTATACGGAGCAGGTCCGTAATTTATGTTATAAATGGAGGCAATATGCAGGATTTAGGCAATACGCAGTTTTTTAAAGTCGCTGCTGATAAGGAGGTAAGTGTCAAGGATGTTCTAAAGGCAGTCTTTGATGCCATGAAGGAGAAAGGTTACAATCCCGTCAATCAGATAGTCGGCTATATCATGTCAGGCGATCCTACATACATCACAAGCCATAACGGGGCGAGAAGTATGATTATGAAGGTGGAGCGTGACGAGATAGTTGAGGAACTCTTAAAGGACTATATCACTAACAACAACTGGGGTTAAGCCATTGGAGAAAAGAAGGATACTCGGATTGGATTTCGGTTCAAAGACCTGTGGTGTGGCCATAAGCGACCCGTTGTTATTAACGGCTCAGAGTCTGGAGACGATCAAGAGGGAGTCTGCGAACAAGCTTCGCAGAACTATGGCCCGTATAGAAGAGATCGTGACGGAATATAACGTAGGCGAGATAGTGATAGGTCTTCCGAAGCATATGAATGATGATGAAGGGGAGCGAGTAGCTCTTACCAGGGAATTCGGGGAAAAGCTCTGTCGCAGGACGGGGCTTAATGTCGTTTTTTGGGATGAGAGGCTGACAACCGTGTCGGCTGAGCGTGTATTGCAGGAATCCGGTGTTCGCCGTGAGAATCGTAAGGAATATATAGACAGTATCGCAGCCACCTTTATTTTGCAGGGTTATCTTGATTACCTTGCCAATAAAGAAGCGGAGGCGTGATCAGAGTATTGGAGGAAAAATGAAGTTGGAGAAGATTACATTCTGTCCTGACGGAGAGGAACCGGTAGAGTTTTTTGTACTTGAACAGACAAGAATTTCCGGTGTCAATTATATCCTGGTGACGGATTTTGAAGAAGGCGACGGAGAGGCACTTATACTTAAGGATATGTCCAAAGAGGACGAGCCTGACAGTGTATATGCCATAGTTGATGATGATACTGAACTTAAGGCCGTTGCGGGTGTGTTCGAAGATCTTCTGGAGGACGTGAAGTTTGTTTAGTGACATAGAAGCTTCGAAGCTTAAGATAATTCCGCTTGGCGGCTTGGAACAGATTGGTATGAACATTACTGCCTTTGAATATGAAGACAGTATTGTAGTGGTGGATTGCGGCTTAAGTTTCCCTGATGATGATATGCTCGGTATCGATTTGGTTATACCCGATGTCACTTATCTTGAGGATAATATGGACAGGGTTAAGGGCTTTATCATTACTCACGGACATGAGGATCATATAGGCGCACTTCCTTATGTTTTAAAGCGTATCAATGTTCCGGTTTATGCCACAAGACTTACGATGGGTCTTATCGAGCGTAAGTTAACGGAGCACAATATTTTAGACAGCGTCAGACGTAAGGTCATTAAATTCGGCCAGTCTGTTAACCTCGGTGAGTTCAGAATTGAATTTATCAAGACCAATCACAGCATCGTGGATGCCGCAGCACTTGCGATATATTCGCCGGCAGGTATAGTTGTTCATACCGGAGATTTTAAAGTCGACTACACTCCGGTATATGGTGATGCGATAGATTTACAGAGATTTGCGGAGATCGGTCATAAGGGTGTGCTGGCACTTATGTGTGACAGTACGAATGCGGAACGTCCCGGGTTCACTCCTTCAGAGAAGACTGTCGGAAGTGCTTTTGATACGATATTTTCGGAGCATACGGACAGGCGTATCATAGTGGCGACTTTTGCATCCAATGTCGACAGAGTTCAGCAGATAATCAATTCGGCATATAAGTTCGGCAGAAAAGTGGTTATCGAAGGCCGGAGTATGAACAATGTCATTGAGACGGCGCAGAATCTTGAGTGTATCAGTATTCCGGATAATACACTTATTCCGATAGAGCTTCTTAAAGATTATCCCGATGAGAAGACTGTCATAATCACTACCGGTTCTCAGGGAGAGAGTATGGCTGCTTTAAGCCGCATGGCAGGGGATACCCACAGGAAGATATCGATATCGTCCAAGGATCTCATCATTTTTTCGTCACATCCGATACCCGGTAATGAGAAGCCTGTTACCAAGACGATCAATGCGTTGTTGGCCAAGTGGGCCGAAGTCATATTTCAGGATGCACATGTATCGGGTCACGCGTGCAGAGAAGAGATCAAGCTGATCTATACGTTAGTAAGGCCTAAGTATGCGATACCTGTTCACGGAGAATACAAGCATCTTATGGCACAGGCACGTCTTGCAGAGGAACTCGGAATACCTCATGAGAATGTATTCATTCTTAACAGCGGTGATGTGCTTGAACTTAATGATGAGGGCGCTGCAGTTACCGGTAAGGTACAGGTCGGTGCAGTGCTTGTGGACGGTCTGGGAATCGGTGATGTAGGTAATGCGGTTTTACGTGACAGGCAGATTCTTGCAGAGAACGGTATCATCATGGCGGTTATGGCAATAGAGAGCGTTACGGGAATGCTTGTATCGGGTCCCCAGCTTGTTACAAGAGGCTTTATCTATGTCAAAGAATCGGATGCCGTTATGGATGAGATGCGTGAGATAGTGCAGCTTGCCGTGGAGAGGTTAAGTGACAGAGGTATTCATGATCATAACAAGATCAGGAACACCGTCCGCGACGAGTTAAGCAGTTATATATGGAAGAGTATGAACAGAAGACCGATGATACTGCCGGTCATTTTGGAGGTATAGAAGGCAGATGGACAGAAGAGTTGATACAAGGGAGATAATCATATCCGTATTCTCCGTGGCTCTTAAAGTGGTAATCGTAGTAATTGCAGCCATGCTTATATATAAGTATGCGGCAATCGGTTATGATTACGGCTACAGAATATTCGGAGAAGGACCGATGACAACGGGCGAAGGCCGTAAGGTGTCCGTCACGATAGGTTCGGATATGAGCGTTAAAGATATCGGCCAGGCACTTGAGAATAAGGGACTTATCAGGGACGCTAAGCTTTTCGTGATTCAGGAGAGACTCTCTGAATATCACGGAACCATAGCTCCCGGCATATATGAGCTTTCAACCGCGATGACGGCCGATCAGATGATTGCCGCAATGTCATCCGAGGCGGGCAAGGATACCGAAAGCGAAGAGATTGAAGAAGTACCTGAGACCAATCCCATGCTTGAGACGGAAGAGTATTATACGGAAGAAGATGCTGAAGATACAGGTGAAGAGCCTGCACCCGGTGAGGTAACGGAATGATAGTTGATGAGAGAATGACATTCTTCATCAATTCATTGGATCCGGGCCTTCCCGCATACTTAAGCGAACTTGAGAAAGAGGCGCTTGATACTTACGTTCCGATAGTTCGTAAGGACATGCAGGCTTATCTTAAGTATGAGATGTTAAGGGCTAAGCCCCGTAAGATTTTAGAGGTTGGAACGGCTATAGGATTCTCTGCACTTTTGATGAGTGAATATGCACCCGACGCCGATATAACGACAATAGAGAATTACGATAAGAGGATTCCGATAGCAAGAGAGAATTTTGTCAGATTCGGTAAGCAGGATAAGATAAAGCTGATCGAAGGCGATGCGCTTAAGATACTACCCACGCTCGATGGAACTTATGATTTTATATTCATGGATGCGGCGAAGGGACAGTACATCAATTATCTTCCAGATATATTAAGACTTTTGTCATCCGGCGGAATACTTGTATCGGACAATGTTTTGCAGGACGGAGATATAATAGAATCCAAGTATGCCGTGGTCAGGCGTGACCGAACCATACATACAAGGATGAGAGACTATCTGTATGAACTTAAGCATAACGATAGTCTGACCACGGTGATACTTCCCGTGGGAGACGGAATTACCGTAAGTGTCAAGAATTGATCAGGAGGAACAGTTATCATGGACACCGTTGTTAACAATACGAATGAGCATATCGACGTGGAGGAGATTTTCGGATGTAATGTCTTTTCCATGGGCGTTATGAGGGAGAGACTTCCGGAAGATGTTTTTGCGGAGATTGAATCCATCATAGAACATGGCGGAGAGCTTTCGCTTAAGACGGCCGATGTTGTTGCCAAAGCCATGAAGGAATGGGCCATAGAGAAGGGTGCTACACATTACACCCATTGGTTCCAGCCTCTTACGGGCATCACGGCAGAGATGCATGATTCATTTGTGTCTCATCCGGATAAGGACGGACACATGCTTATGGAATTCAGAGGCAAGGAGCTTATCAAGGGGGAGCCTGATGCTTCTTCATTCCCTTCGGGCGGACTTCGTGCCACATTTGAGGCAAGAGGATATACGGCGTGGGATTTAACATCTCCTGCATTTATCAAGGAGACGGCAACAGGTCCTACCTTATGTATTCCCACGGCTTTCTGTTCATATACAGGAGAAGCACTTGATAAGAAGACACCTCTTCTTCGTTCACTTGAAGCATTAAGTACACAGGCACTTCGTATTGTAAGATTGTTCGGCAACACAACCGCTACAAGAGTCAATACATCCGTAGGTGCAGAGCAGGAGTATTTCCTGGTTGACCAGACCAAGGCTCTTAAGAGAGAAGATCTTATATTCTCGGGTCGTACACTTTTCGGAGCGCCCGCACCTAAGGGTCAGGAGATGGACGACCATTACTTCGGTGTTATAAGAGAGCGCATCGGTGCATTCATGCGTGATGTCAATGTCGAGCTTTGGAAGCTTGGTGTAACAGCCAAGACCCAGCATAACGAGGCGGCTCCCGCACAGCATGAGCTGGCACCCATATATGAATCTGCCAATATCGCGGTTGATCATAATCAGCTTGTTATGGAGACTCTTAAGAGAGTTGCCGGCAAGCACGGACTTCGTTGTCTTTTGCATGAGAAGCCTTTTGCAGGAGTTAACGGTTCGGGTAAGCATAATAACTGGTCGATTACAACCGATGACGGTATTAATCTTTTGGAACCCGGCGAAAGCCCCAATGAGAATATTCAGTTCCTTCTGGTACTTGCTTGTATCATGAAGGCTGTCGATACACATGCGGATCTGTTAAGGCAGAGTGCATCCAATGTCGGTAACGACTTAAGACTTGGCGGTAACGAGGCTCCGCCGGCAATCATATCGATATTCTTAGGCGAGCAGCTTGAGGATGTGGTTCATCAGCTTGTTGAGACAGGTGCCGCAGTTAACCTTAAGGAAGGCGGTACTCTTCAGACAGGTGTATCTACTCTGCCTGATTTTGAGATAGACGCAACCGATCGTAACCGTACTTCTCCTTTCGCATTCACGGGTAATAAATTCGAGTTCCGTATGGTCGGAAGTGAAGACTCCATCGGAAGTCCGAATACCACTTTAAATGCGATTGTGGCTGAGGCGTTCTGTGAGGCTGCCGACAGACTTGAGAAGGCTGAAGACTTCGACATGGCCGTGCATGACCTTATCAAGGAATACATGGCTAAGCATGAGAGGATCATATTCAACGGTGACGGATATTCACCGGAGTGGGTCAAGGAAGCTGCAAGACGCGGTCTGCCCAATATTCCTTCGATGGTTGAAGCGGTTCAGACTCTTACAACGGATAAGTCAATTAAGCTTTTTGAAAAGTTCGGTATATTCACGAAGGGCGAGTTGGAGTCGCGTGCCGAGATATTATATGAGACCTATGCCAAGACTATTAATATAGAAGCTCTCACAATGGTAGATATGGCCAATAAGCAGCTTGTGCCCGCAGTTATAAGATACGCAGGCAAGCTTGCCGATTCGGTGAATGCCACGGTGGCAGCAGGCGGTGATGCAACTGTTGCTTCGGATCTTCTTAAGCGCGTGACAGGTCTTTTGACAAAGATGCAGGAAGCCAGAGTCAATCTTTCTTCCATAGAGAAGAAGGGCTCAGCTATGGAGCGTGGTCGCGATCAGGCTTACTACTATCTTGAGAAGGTTGTACCCGCAATGGATGAACTTCGTCGTCCCGCAGATGAACTTGAGCGTATCGTGGACAAGGCATACTGGCCGTTCCCGACATACGCGGACCTTATATTTGAAGTATAAGGAAAAAAGTGTTGCATTTTGCATTGAATTGAGGTAATATAAGCAAGTGCCTGTTGTGGCACTTGCAAATATAGCGCCATCGCCAAACGGTAAGGCAACGGACTCTGACTCCGTCATTTCAAGGTTCGAATCCTTGTGGCGCTGCTAAAGGAAGCTGATAATCAGCTTCCTTTTTTATCAGTGTTTGTTATTGAAAAAGCACATGTAATATCGTAGAATTACAAATGCTGATATTTTTTACAAAAAGAAAGGTGGAGTAAAACAATGGTATTTTTCTACAAGAACTATCCCTATGCCCCTAAGGCAACACTTATTTCGGGATTTGCTAACGGATTCGGATATCTGGCAGGATTCGGTGCACTCGCTACACTTATAAGCATACCGAAGAACCCCGTATTCATTTTGCCTACACTTTTACTTGGTGCACTTGCTGCATTCCTTATCGTATATGTAGGCCATAAGCTTACGGATAAGATGGCAGGACCCGAGACTGAGAAGAACATTACAACAAAGCCCAGATTTGCTCAGGCATACTGCATGGCCAATCCGGAAGCTTACGATCATCTTGCAGAGATCAATCCTGAGTTTGGTCAGAAGTACATGATCAATGAGAAAGGTAAGTGCGTTAAGAGAAAGTAATCTTAGGGCACAGAGAATATGCGTATCTGGATCAAGGAATTTAAGGACAACAGAATGCTTTGCGATATGGTATCGGAACACAATGAAGACGATACCCGCACTCACAAGGTCTTTGCGGCCGTTGAAGAGGCGTGCAGAGAGTTTGACTTATGTAAACCAATCTGGCTTGATAAGAATATAAGAGAGTTTAAAGAGCATTCAAGGACCAAGTTCTATCAGGACAGCTTCATTGAAGAAGTACCCTTTGATTATCTTGATTTTCAGGTCATAGAGGAAGATTAGAACTATGAAGAAACCGGAACTTTTGATACCGGCCAACAACATAGAGGTTTTAAAGGAAGCCGTATACTATGGCGCCGATGCTGTATACATCGGCGGCGAAGTGTTCGGCTTGCGTGCTAAGGCAAAAAACTTTACACATGATGAGATGGCAGAAGCGATCGCTTTTGCCCATGCTCATAATGTTAAGGTGCACGTAACCGTTAATATCCTGGCGCACAACTATGACCTTGAAGATGCGAAGGACTATCTTAAGCAGCTTGGAGAACTGCGTCCGGATGCGCTTATTATTGCTGACCCCGGAATATATGCGCTGGCTAAAGAGATCTGTCCTGATATAGAGCGACATATCTCGACACAGGCCAACAATACGAACTATCTTACCTATAAGTTCTGGTATGAGCAGGGAGCAAAGAGGGTTGTTGCCGCAAGGGAATTAAGCCTTGATGAGATAGCAGAGATCAGGGCCAATATCCCAGATGATATGGAGATAGAGTGCTTCATTCACGGAGCGATGTGCATATCGTATTCGGGCAGATGTTTATTAAGTAATTACTTCACGGGTCGTGACGGCAATCAGGGTGAGTGCACTCATCCCTGTCGTTGGAAGTACGCTGTAATGGAAGAGCAGCGTCCCGGTGAATATCTGCCTGTATATGAGAACGAGCGCGGCACATACATATTCAACAGCAAGGATCTGTGTATGATTGAGCATATTCCGGAGATGATTAATGCCGGTATAGATTCATTTAAGATAGAGGGACGTATGAAGACGGCTCTTTATGTTGCTACGGTTGCCCGTACATACAGGAAGGCCATAGATGATTATCTTGAGTCTCCGGATAAGTATGCGACCAATATGGATTGGTATAAGGAAGAGATTAAGAAGTGTACCTACAGAGGATTCGCTACGGGCTTTTATTTCGGCAAGCCTACGCATGAGACGCAGGTGTACGGAAGCAATACTTATATCAACGAATACACATATCTCGGAATAGTTTATGAGATAAAAGATGACGGAACTGTCAGAACAGAACAGCGTAATAAATTCTGCAAGGACGATGAGATAGAGATTATGAAGCCTGACGGACGCAACATACAGGCTGTGGTTCTCGGTATATATGATGAGAACGGAACAGAGATGGAATCATGTCCTCATCCCAAGCAGACACTGTATGTTAAGCTTTCCGAAAAAGCAGAGGTCTACGATATATTAAGATGTGCAGCCGCTTTAAGTATGGCGACCTGAGTCTTTCCGTCCGTAATCTTTCCGGACAGTATATCATCCACCAAAGACTTGATGGGTATTTCTTCTACATTAAGGAACTCATCTTCATCAAGGTCTCTTTCCCCTTTATGAAGTCCTTTGGCAAGATACATTGTAATCTTTTCGTCGGAATAAGCGGGAGCGGGGTAGTATATGCCCAAATCCAGCCATTCATCGGCTTCGTATCCCGTCTCTTCCCTTAATTCGCGCTTGGCAGCCATAAGTCTGTTTTCGTTCTTATCATCCAGTTTTCCCGCAGGTATTTCCGTGATGACACGGTCTATGGGATATCTGAACTGTCTTTCCATTATAACTTTATTATCGTCCGTCACGGGAACAACACATACGGCGCCGATGTGTCGTATTATCTCTCTCGTGGCCTCGTTGCCGTTGGGAAGCTTGATCGTATCCTTTTTTACATGCAGAACAAACCCGTCAAAGATATCCTGCGAATCCACCTGTGTCTCTCCGAGTTGTTCGAGTTCTTTTTCTTTGATATCACTCATAAATTTTTCCTCTTTACATTGCGGCATATATTTCTGTAAGTACTATCTCTGCAACGGCTCCGATTATGCCTATGATCAGCGCAAGCGACCAGACGCTTACTCTTGAAGCCTTAAACAGCTTACTGCCGGTGAAGGCCTTAAGCGGGTTGCTTCTGCCTTCGTGCTCGGATATCCAGCTGATTATTGCGCCGGCCATAAGTGTGGTGATC
>JAFYBE010000029.1 GCA_017540355.1 Lachnospiraceae bacterium
CAGTTCTTAAGGATGCACAGGATGCAGGTATCCAGGTTATCCTTTTCGACAGAACAATCGATGCAGATCCTAGCCTCTACGCAGCTTCAATCGTATCTGACATGGACAAGGAAGGCCAGACAGCCGTTGATTGGCTTGCAAGCCAGAACCTCGATGAGTACAATGTTATCCATATCCAGGGTGTTATGGGTTCAGCAGCTCAGAAGGGTCGTTCAGGTGCTCTTGACGCTAAGGTAGCAGCAGAAGACAACTGGAACATCGTTAAGCAGCAGACAGCAGAGTGGAACGCTGAGAACGCTCAGCAGATCGTTCAGTCTGTTATCGACGCTGGTACACCTTTCAACGTAATCTACGCTGAGAACCACGATATGGCTAAGGGTGCCGTTGCAGCACTTGACGCAGCTAATATCTCACACGGTGTTGGCAAGGACGTTATCGTAATGGGCTTCGACTGCAATAAGTGGGCTCTTGAGGAACTCCTCGCTCAGAACTGGAACTACGATGGACAGTGCAATCCTTTCCAGTCATCTTACATTGACACAGTTATCAAGACTCTTCAGTCTGGTGGCACAATAGCTGAGAAGACAATCATCATGGATGAGAAGGGCTTCGACGCTTCAACAATCACACAGGCAGATGTTGACCAGTATGGAATCTAATCTGTAGTGCAGATTACTGATATGTAAATATTAGTGTAAAACATATACGGCATAGGTGTCGGTAAAGTGAATGCTATCTGATGCTTATGCCGTATTTCTATGAAGGTATTGGAGGAAGACACGCAATGGATAATAATGCTTTGCTTAGTTTGCGCGGAATATACAAAAGCTTCCCGGGTGTCAAGGCCTTACAAGACGTCGATTTTACATTGAGGAAGGGTGAGATACACGCTCTCATGGGAGAGAACGGCGCAGGTAAGTCCACATTGATCAAAGTCTTGACAGGCGTATACACCAAAGATGAAGGTGAGATAAGCCTGGAAGGAAGCGATGTCATTATCCGCTCGCCTGAAGATGCACAGCACGCAGGCATAAGTACGGTGTATCAGGAGATTACGTTATGTCCCAATCTCTCTGTTGCCGAGAATATGTACATAGGTCGTTCAGACGACATAATCCAGAATTGGAAGGCCATGAATGCCGGAGCAGACAAGATGCTTAAGTCTCTTGACATACCGGCTAAGGCTACACAGCAGCTCGGAAGCTGTTCCATCGCTGTTCAGCAGATGGTAGCTATCGCCAGAGCGGTGGATATGGATTGTAAAGTCCTTATCCTCGATGAGCCTACATCATCACTTGATGACAATGAGGTTCAGAAGCTCTTCGGTCTTATGAGAGAACTTAAGGCAAGAGGAGTCGGAATCATCTTCGTTACACATTTCCTTGATCAGGTTTATGAAGTGTGTGACAGGATAACCGTTTTAAGAGACGGTAAACTGGTCGGAGAATATGAGATCAAGGATCTGCCCAGAGTACAGCTTGTATCCAAGATGTTAGGTGAGGAACTCGATGACCTGTCAGATATTAAGTCAGAGTCAACAGGAAGTTCCGTTGATACAAGCGGTGAGCCTGTTATTGAAGCAGAAGGCTTATCAAGTACCGAAGGCATTCGTCCGTTTGATTTTAATATACATAAGGGAGAGGTCAACGGCTTTACCGGACTTTTGGGTTCGGGCCGAAGCGAGTGCGTAAGAGCGATATTCGGCGCAGACCGTGTTGTATCGGGAACCGTTAAGAAGAACGGTAAGACTATTAAGATCAGCAAGCCCATCGATGCCATGAAAAACGGCATAGGCTATCTTCCCGAGGATCGTAAGGTAGACGGAATAATAGGCGACCTTTCGGTTAAAGAGAATATAATACTTGCACTGCAGGTTATGAAGGGATTCTTCAAGCCTTTCACAAAAGCAGAAGCCAACGCTTTTGCGGATGAATATATCAAGGCACTTTCAATCAAGACCGCATCGGCAGATACCCCCATTAAATCACTGTCCGGCGGTAATCAGCAGAAGTGCATACTTGCAAGATGGCTTTTAACACATCCCGATTATCTTATACTGGATGAGCCTACAAGAGGTATCGACGTAGGTACCAAGGTAGATATCCAGAAGCTTGTACTTAAGCTTGCAAGCGAAGGTATGAGTATCACATTCATTTCTTCAGAGACGGATGAGATGTTACGTACCTGCTCAAGACTCATTGTCATGAGAGACAGAAAGGTCGTGGGCGAACTTAAGGGTGAGGATCTGACCCAGAACAAGATCATGAGTACTATAGCAGGAGGTGAGGCATAAGATGAGTAAGATATTTAAGAATCAGATATTCATTCCCGTTGCCGCTTTATTGCTGCTTATGTTATTCAACCTTGTAATCGATCCGTCATTCTTTAAGATCTCAATGGGTGTTAACAGTGCCGGCAATCCGGTTCTGTCAGGATACCTTATAACGATCATCAATAACGGTTCGGAACTTGCAATCCTCGCAATAGGAATGACGCTTGTTACAGCGGCATCAGGCGGACAGGATATTTCCGTAGGTGCGGCAATAGCCATAGCCGGCAGTACGATGCTCAGAGTACTGTGCGGTACCAACACAAGACCCGATACATTAAGAACTCCCATTTTCGTAGCGTTCATCGTAGGATGTCTCGTAGCAATGGCATTCGGAGCGTTTAACGGAGTGCTTGTATCAATATTCAAGATTCAGCCCATGGTAGCGACCCTTATCTTATATACAGCAGGTCGTTCGATAGCAGCCTGGATCAACAACAACGAACTTCCCATAATAAGCGATCCCAAGTTCGGATATTACGGCGGATTCATTCCCGGTATTCCGATTCCGACGCCTTTCTTCATAGCAATGGGATGCGTTGTTATAATCGCACTGGTGCTTAAGTTCACCAACCTCGGATTATACACACAGGCAGTTGGTATCAATGAGAGTTCTTCAAGACTTAACGGTATCAATCCTGTATTTATCAAGTGGCTCACATTCGTTATTTTGGGCGCATGTGTTGCTGTAGCGGCTCTTATCAAAGTCAGCCGTCTTTCATCCATCAACTATTCGGTTATTGCAAAGGATATAGAGATGGATGCGATCCTCGCGGTCGCACTCGGCGGTAACGCCTTAAGCGGCGGTAAGTTTAACATGGCTGCATCAATAATCGGTGCATTCGTTATCCAGACACTTACTACCACACTGTTTAAGTACAATGTTCCTTCGGATGCACTTCCCGCATACAAGGCTATCGTCGTTATAGCTTTAGTTGTATTCAGTGCACCTACATTCAGGGACGCCGTTTCAAAGTTCGTTAAGAACATAAAGGGCGGCAAGAGTAAGGAGGTGGCTCATGTCTAAGATATCTAACAAGTTTAAGGATATGACCGATACCAACCTCTTGCTTACGATCACGGTGGTCGTGTTCTTCTTAATGTACATAGGAGCTATAGTGTTCCAGGGCAAAGGATTTTTAAAGCCCCAGACATTCTTCAACATACTTAACACCAATGCGGCACTCATCATCTTATCCTGCGGTATGAGCCTTGTAATGATCACGGGCGGAATCGATATTTCCGTGGGTGGTGTAACAGCCCTGGTAAGTATGTGCTGTGCGGTTTATCTTGACTTTAAGGGCGGCAATGTAGCGGTTTCAATGCTCATAGCAATCCTTATAGGACTGGCATACGGAGTAGTACAGGGATTCCTTGTAGCTTATCTTGATATCCAGCCGTTCATTGTATCCCTGGCGGGTATGTTCTTTGCCAGAGGTATGACAACAATAGTTAATACCAATCCTTTCAACGTTGCCAACGAGAAGTTCGTTGCACTTAAGGAGACCAGAATAATCGTTCCCGGAATGGGTACGGTCAATAAGCTCGGCAAGTATGTTGATGCTTATGTTGAAATCGGTGTTATCGTTGCACTCATTATCGTAATACTCATGTTCTGCTTACTTCGTTGGACGAAGCTCGGACGCAGCTTCTATGCTGTGGGTGGTAACAAGCAGAGTGCATTGATGCTTGGTATCAACGTTAAAAAGACAAAGTTCTTATCTCACATCCTTTGCTCGTTACTTGCGGGTATCGGCGGATATGTATACTTCTTACATGTAGGAAGCGGAGCCGTTACACATGCGCAGGGTGCTGAGATGAACGCCATTGCTTCATCAATCATCGGCGGAACGATGCTTACCGGTGGTGTCGGTAACATCATAGGAACATTCTTCGGAGTGCTTTCGCTCAGTACGATACAGAATATCGTTGCCAGTGCCGGACTTGATCAGGCTTGGTGGACGGGTATAACGATTGCGGCTATGCTGTGTATCTTCTTAGTGGTACAGTCAGTCGTTATGGCTCGTAAAAAGCGTGCTATAAAGAAGTAAATTCTTTTGTCTCTCATATGGAATGGTCTGCAGGATAATTACGTCTTGCAGGCCATTTTATATTTTCAAAATATGTGTTATAATTATCTCGATTATGGGAAAAAATGTGAAAAAAGCATTTATATGCGCAATTTTGTCACTGGTTTTATTGTCGGGTTGCGGAATAGGGTACGGCGAGGAGAAGGAAGAACCGGTTACGGAAGCGGAGAATGAAGACCTTATCGTCGTGGGATTTTCTCAGGTAGGGGCCGAATCGGACTGGCGTAAGGCCAATACCGAATCGATGGTGAAGACCTTTACAAGGGATAAGGGATACGAGCTTATTCTTGAGGATGCCCAGCAGAAGCAGCAGAATCAGATTACTGCAATCAGAACATTTATACAGAGAGAAGTTGATTATATAGTACTTGCTCCCGTTACCGAGGACGGTTGGGATACGGTACTTACGGAAGCCAAAGATGCCGGAATCCCGGTTATAATCGTAGACAGAATGGTTAATGTCTCCGATCCGGAACTTTTTAAATGCTGGGTGGGTTCGGATTTCGAACTTGAAGGCAGGAAGGCATGCGAATGGCTGCGCGCTTATTGCGAGAGCAAGGAGATTGCTCCTGAAGAAGTCAATATAGTCGATATTCAGGGTACGGCGGGAGCTTCTTCTCAGATAGGCAGAACAAAAGGACTTAAGGATGCGGTAAGAGCCAACGGATGGAATCTTTTGGAAGAAGCCGCAGGTGAATATACCCAGGCCAAGGGCCGAGAGGCCACATCCAGACTGCTTCGTAAATATGACAATATCAATGTCGTATATTGTGAGAACGATAATGAAGCATTCGGTGCGATAGAAGCCATCGAGGCAGCAGGACGCAGGGTCGGTAATAATATAGCCGCAGGTCAGATAATGGTCATGTCTTTTGACGGTGTCAGCGATCAGGCTATTGATTATGCCAAGAGCGGTAAGATTTCATGTATAGGTGAGTGTAATCCTTTACACGGTCCGAGAGTGGAGAAGATTATACAGAATCTGCAGCAGGGTGTTACGCCGGATAAGTATGAATATGTTGATGAAGACATATTCAGCGGAGATTCGACGGTTACAAGCATCGAAGTCGATGATGAAGTATACACTATTAAGATATTAGGGAAATAAGTGTTGATCAAAGCAATGCTTTAGGGGGTATGATGCAGCTTTTCGATCAGTTAAAGCAAGTAATTGATAAGGATACGGCATACGAGAACGAGTCCAGGAAGATGACCGTTCTTATCAGAATATTGAGCCTTATCATGATGGCGTTCTTTTCTGTCGATACGCTTATTTTTGCGGTTTCGGGCAATATAAGCGGATTGGGCTCTTGTATGCTTATAGGGCTGCTGTATTTCTGTGTCTTTGCGCTGTCGTACAAGTTGCGTAAGATGCCCGTCGTATGGCTTTTCATTTTCGTTACTGCCTTGTGGGGCGTAGCAATGTTACTCTTATTCGGTTCGGATTCCGGGTTCCAGTGTTTCCCAGCATTTCTGATCGTTATCTTCTTTTTCGCCAGCAATGACAAGTTCAGATTCAAGCTGATATTTGCCTTTATGACATTTATCATGTACGTGGGCCTTATTAATCTGTACGGAAGCAGAAAGCCCATAATCTATCGAGTATCCGTGGCTACTCACAGATATGTAAGAGACAGTTGTATGCTTATAATTCTCTTATGTACCTGTATAGCGGCATACATATTCTCCAATGAGAGTCAGACCATGGAGAGTAAGCTTGTTGAGTACAATAAGAAGCTTAAAGAGAAGGCCAATACGGATCCGCTTACGGGTCTTAATAACAGAGGAAGCGCCATGGATTATCTGGCTGAATTTGTTAGGAAGGCTGATGATTCGATATGCAGTATATGTATATGTGATATAGATCATTTCAAGAGAGTTAATGATACTTACGGTCATGACATAGGCGATCTTGTGCTTAAAGCCGTGGCCAAAGTTCTTATGACTACTGTCGCTGACAAGGGATTCGTGGCCCGTTGGGGCGGCGAGGAATTCTTCATAGCTTTCCCCGATCTTAACGGTGATGATGCTATGGGTATTCTATACAATATCCAGAGTGAGCTTCGTAAGACCGTTGTTATGTCCGGAGATCAGAAGATCAAAGTGACACTTACTTACGGTCTGGTTGAGTACGATAAGAATGCGGGACTCGATCAGAACATCAAGGATGCGGACAATAAGCTCTACATGGGTAAGGAACAGGGCAGAGACAGAGTCATCTATTGATCCAATCATAGAAAATCCAAACAACTTCATTAAAAATCGGCTTTAATAATCGCATTGTATCTAATATTATTTATTGAGGATAATAAATTGCGAAGGTATGCCTTCGCGGGGTAATACAGATGTATAGGAGGATGCTGCTGTGGATAATAAGGCAATCATAGAACAGGGTAAGAGCTATCTGGGTATAGAGTTCGGCTCAACCAGAATCAAGGCTGTCGTAATCGATGAGAAGGGTACCGTACTTGCAACAGGCGGTCACGGCTGGGAGAACAGACTTGATAACGGTGTATGGACATACACACTTGACGATATCTGGGGCGGACTTAAGGATTGTTATGCCGATCTGCTTAAGGATATAAAGACAAAATATGACACAACTGTCACATCATATGCCGGCATCGGTTTCTCAGCCATGATGCACGGTTATCTTGCGTTTGATAAGTCGGGTGAACTTCTTGTTCCTTTCCGTACATGGCGTAATACCATGACCGGACAGGCTGCGGAGGAACTGACCAAGGCATTTAATTACAATATTCCCCAGCGTTGGAGTATATCACATCTTTATCAGGCTATTCTTAATAACGAAGCACATGTTCCGAATGTTGATTTCTTTACCACACTTGCGGGATATGTACACTGGAAGCTTACAGGTAAGAAGGTTCTTGGTGTAGGCGATGCTTCCGGAATGTTCCCCATAGATATGAATACGGGCGACTATGACAAGACCATGATGAATAAGTTTAACGAACTTATCTCATCAAAGGGTTATTCATGGAAGCTTGAAGATATAATACCCGATGTATTAAGTGCCGGAGCAGATGCAGGTACTCTTACGGAAGAGGGAGCAAAGCTTCTTGATCCCAGCGGCAATCTTAAGGCAGGCATTCCTTTGTGTCCGCCCGAGGGTGATGCGGGAACGGGTATGGTTGCGACCAACAGCGTTGCAAAGCGTACTGGTAACATCTCGGCAGGTACATCCATTTTTGCAATGGTAGTACTTGAGAAGCCTTTGTCAAAGGTGTATCCGGAGATAGACCTTGTTACTACTCCCGACGGTGCACTTGTCGGTATGGTTCACTGCAACAACTGTACATCGGAGATCAATGCATGGGTCAACATGTTCAAGGAATTCTACGAGCTCATGGGTCAGACTCCCGATATGAATGAGATGTTTACCAAGTTATATACCGTTGCGGGCAAGGGTGACCCTGACTGTGGCGGACTGTTATCATACAACTACGTATCGGGTGAGCCCGTTACCGGATTTACGGACGGTGCTCCGTTATTCGTGCGTAAGGCAGATGATAAGTTCACACTTCCCAATGTTATGAGAATGCATCTGTATTCCGCATTTGCAGCTTTAAAGGTAGGTCTTGACATACTCTTTAAGGAAGAGCACGTGGAAGTGGATGAGATGCTCGGACACGGCGGATACTTTAAGACTCCCGTTGTCGGACAGAGTTTTGCTGCGGCAGCAATTCACGCTCCCGTATCCGTAATGGAGACCGCAGGTGAAGGCGGCGCCTGGGGCATGGCTATTCTTGCGGCTTACATGGCAGCAGGCAAGGGTGATGATCTCGGAACTTATCTTAATAAGGTGATATTTGCCGATACAAAGGGCAGTAAGCTTGCACCGACACAGGCAGACATCGACGGATTTGAGAAGTTTATGGAGAAGTATCGTAAGGGACTTGCAGTAGAGAAATCAGCAGTTGAGTCACTTTGATTGAATTGGAGAGAAATATGTTAGAAGAACTTAAGAAACAGGTATATGAAGCCAATATGTTGCTTCCCGCATACAAGCTCATTACATTCACATGGGGCAATGTAAGCGGAATAGACAGAGAGAAGGGATTGTTTGTAATCAAGCCAAGCGGTGTAGAGTATGACGAACTTCGCCCCGAAGATATGGTAGTGCTTGATCTTGAAGGCAATGTTGTTGAAGGCGATTATCGTCCTTCATCGGATACGGCAACACATCTTGAGATCTATAAGGCATTTAAGGAAGTAGGAGGAGTGGTACACACTCATTCATCTTATGCGACAAGCTGGGCTCAGGCAGGAAGATCGATTCCCTGCTACGGAACGACTCATGCGGATTATTTCTACGGAGAGATTCCCTGCCTCAGATGTCTTAATGCGGATGAGATTGCCGATGCATATGAGGAGAATACAGGTCACCTTATCGTGAATGAATTTAACAGAATGGATAAGGATCCTATGGCTGTACCGGCTGTTCTTTGCAAGAACCACGGTGTATTCACCTGGGGTAAGGATGCAGTCGATGCCGTACATTCTGCTGTTGTTACAGAGGAAGTTGCGAAGATGGCCTTCCGTACTGAGCTTATCAACGCAGAGGTCAAGCCTGCTCCGCAGGAATTGCAGGATAAGCATTACTTTAGAAAGCACGGAGCGAATGCATACTATGGTCAAAAGGGCTGAAAGTACATCCATGTACTTTGAAACAGTCCAACGACGTCCTGTCGTAAGAGCAAATAAAGTAAATCATATATTGTTACACCAATAATCTTGTGATAAAATATATTTACGTGCACGGGCACGCATAGGATATTATCGTGATGGAGGAATCAAATGGATAATCTAGAGCTTAAGAGACATGCCAATGCGGTACGTAAGGGCATAGTTACTGCAGTTCACGGAGCCAAGGCGGGTCATCCCGGCGGATCGCTTTCTGCAGCAGATATGTTTACGTTCCTTTATTTTGAAGAGATGAATATCGATCCTAAGGATCCTAAGAAGGCCGACAGAGACAGATTCGTTCTTTCCAAGGGCCACACGGCACCGGGTCTTTATTCGGCACTTGCCAACAGAGGTTACTTCCCTGTTGAGGATCTTCCGACACTTCGTCATCTCGGTTCATACTTACAGGGTCATCCCTGCATGCAGGAGACACCGGGTGTTGATATGAGTTCGGGATCTTTGGGCCAGGGTATCTCAGCAGCTGTAGGTATGGCACTTGCAGCCAAGCTTGATAATAAGGACTACAGAGTATACACTCTCCTTGGAGACGGTGAGATTCAGGAAGGTCAGGTATGGGAGGCATCAATGTTTGCCGGAGCCAGAGGCCTTGACAATCTCGTTGTTATCGTAGATAACAACGGACTCCAGATCGACGGTAAGATAGAGGATGTCTGCAGCCCCTATCCCATCGATAAGAAGTTTGAAGCATTCAATTTCCATGTGATCAATATAGACGGTCATGACTTCGATGCCATCAGAGCAGCATTTGACGAAGCCAAGAAGACCAAGGGTATGCCCACAGCCATCATCATGAAGACTGTTAAGGGTAAGGGCGTATCATATATGGAGAACAGCGCCGGCTGGCATGGCAAAGCTCCTAATGATGAGGAGTACAAGGTTGCCATGGATGATCTTGCGGCAATTGACGCACAGTTGGCATAGTCCGTTACGATTACAGATAGGAGATAAGATATGAGCGATATTAAGAAGATAGCTACCAGAGAGAGCTACGGTAATGCACTCGTAGAGTATGCTGAAGATTTCCCGGATTTGGTCGTACTCGATGCCGACCTTGCGGGAGCAACCAAGACAGGTACTTTTAAGAAGGCTTATCCTGACAGACATATAGATTGCGGAATCGCTGAGGCTAACATGACCGGTATTGCAGCAGGACTTGCTACCTGCGGTAAGATTCCTTTCATTTCATCATTTGCAATGTTTGCGGCAGGACGTAACTTTGAGCAGGTTCGTAACTCAATCGGTTACCCTCATCTCAATGTTAAGATCGGTGCCACACACGCAGGTGTGACTGTCGGTGAGGACGGAGCTACACATCAGTGTAACGAGGACGTTGCGCTTATGCGTACGATTCCCGGTATGACAGTTATCGTTCCCAGTGATGACATAGAAGCAAGAGCTGCAGTAAGAGCGGCACTTGAGTTTAAAGGTCCCGTATACTTAAGATTCGGACGTGCGGCAGTTCCCGTAATCAATGACAAGCCCGGATACAAGTTTGAGATCGGCAAGGGTGTTAAGTTACGTGAAGGCAGTGACGTTACTATCGTTGCTTCGGGTATCTGTGTTGACAGCGCAGTCAATGCGGCAGAGTTGCTTGCAGCAGACGGAATCTCAGCTGAGGTTATCAACATCCATACAATCAAGCCCATTGATAAGGACATCATCCTTGAGTCTGCTAAGAAGACAGGTAAGGTTGTTACCGTTGAAGAGCATTCGGTTATCGGCGGCTTGGGCAGTGCTGTATGTGATGTACTTGCAGAGAACCTTCCCACACCGGTTAAGAAGATCGGTGTACAGGATGTGTTCGGTGAGTCAGGAAGCGCAGCAGAGCTTGTTAAGAAGTTCGGCCTCGACGGCGAGAGCGTATACAAGACTGTTAAGGAATTCGTAAAGTAAAAGAGTAATACGGTACAAGATAATATAATGACAAAGAGCTCAGATGATTCGCCGGTTTATAAGGCGGTTGTTCGGGCTCTTTGTATTATGTGGCCGATACTGATATAATACCTTCAGACGTTACTTTTTAGGGATAGGGTAGAATGAAAGAAAGCAGAAAAGGCTTCACATACGTGTATAATAATCGAATATATGTTCTATCGTTTACAATACCGGTGATCATCATGCTGGTGATATTTGTTATGGCGGGAGTCTGTCCTTTCGGGGACCGGAGCTTTCTGCACATCGATATGTATCATCAGTACTTTCCTTTTCTGACCGATTTTTATCACGTGGTCAGGGGTAAAGGTGCGGGCTCTGACGGTTCGGGATTCTTCTACAGTCTTAATTCGGGACTGGGGAACAATTTCTATGCACTCTGGGCGTACTATCTTTCAAGTCCGCTTAATCTTTTTGCCCTGCTGGTACCTGAGAAGTTTCTTATGGAATTCTTCTCTTATCTTGCGATAGTTAAGATCGGACTCTGCGGTCTTGCGTTCTCGATTTATCTTAAACATCATTTTGAAAGAGAAGATATCGGAATTGTATTCTTTTCCGTATTTTATGCATTAAGCGGATATATTGCAGCCTACAACTGGGACCTTATGTGGCTTGATGTTGTGGCATTATCCCCCATAGTGATCCTGGGGCTTGAGAAGCTTGTATCTTCGGGCGGACGCTTTGTTAAGCTTTATACGATATCATTGGCCGTCTCGCTTTTCTGCAATTACTACCTTTGCATCATGTTATGCATCTTCTTAACGCTATATTTTTTGTTGGTGTTATTCCCGGGGGCAAAAGAGAAGATAAGATCGGCGGTCGCCTTCGGCTTAAGTTCACTTTTGTCCGGCGCGATGGCAGCCGTCATTCTTTTACCATCCTATATGGCAATTCGGATGACAAGATTTCATTCGTCAAACTTCCCCTCATCATTCAAGCCGTACTTCTCGGTGTTTGACATGTCGGCCAGACATCTTATGGATGTTGCTGTTGAGACGGGACTTGACCACTGGCCCAACATATATGCATCAGTTGCTGTTTTGCTGCTTTTGCCGTTATATATTGTAAGTCGCAGGATTCCGCTTCGGGAAAAAATCGGGCGGCTGGTTTTGCTTGTGTTCTTATTCTACAGCTTTTCCGTGAACGTACTGTCATATTTATGGCATGGGCTCAATTATCCGGATTCGCTTCCGGCAAGGCAGTCATATCTGTATATCTTCCTTCTGCTTGTTATGTGCTATGAAGGGTATATGCATATCATAGAGCAGAGTAAGGCGGCAATCGGGACGGTTGCTGTTGCGGTCATGATCTACCTTACCTGTGTACAGAAGCTTGTTAAGGATGATGCGATAACGGAAAGGACGATTGCGCTGTCCGCTGTGGCTGCGGTTATTTATATGCTTCTTATATATATATTCCGCAATGTTGCGGCTGAGGAAGCTGACAGTGAGAGTGAGGGAGCAGGCAACAAGCCGGTAAAGCGTAAGAAAGCAATCCGTGTGCTCGGATATGTGACCCTTGGTGTTGTCATAGTTGAGGCTTCTGTCAATATGAACCTTACGAGTGTGCCAACGGTTTCAAGGAGTTCTTATCTTAAAAACTACAGCGACTATAAGAGTCTTTATGAGACATTTAATGAACTGCCGGAAGGAAATTTCTACAGATTCGAACGGGAAAACAGGCTTACCAATAATGATGCGATGCTTAAGTCCTATCCTTCGATATCACTGTTTTCATCAATAAGCAACGGGCTTGTGAATGACTTTTATTCCGATTACGGAATGCGCACGAGCAAGGTGTTCTACTGCGCGGACGGAGTGACGCCTTTTATAAGAGCGATGCTTGGCAATAAATATGTATTCGTGGAAGATAAAGACTCCGAGCAGTGGAATGCGATGATGATGCCCGATAAAGATGTCGGTATTGCCGTCAGTCATATCGGCCTAAGCGGAACTGTGGGTATGTATGAATATGAGGACAGTTTGCCCGTGGGCTATATGCTCTATCCGGAGAAATGCGATGCAGAAGCTCTGATTTTTACATATGAAGAATTGAAGGATAAGGAAAAAGAGGATGTGACACCTGTTATAAGGCAGAATGTTCTGGCTACGGCGCTTGGGGGTGGCGGGCCGCTCTATATCGAGGCTTTGAAGGTGGAACAGACGGACAGGGCGGATATCATTATTCATGAGGACGGATATTATATTGCGTATTGCGATACAAAGAAGATAGATACGTTAAAGGTGAAGCTGCCAAGCGGAGACAGAGATTACAAAAAACTTAAGAATCCGTATATCATCAATCTCGGCTATCTTGAGGCGGGAGACAGTGTGGATATAAGCAATGACGACGGTGCCGATCTGCACATGAAGTTATATGTTACGGATGAAGATATATATAAAAAGGTTATAAGCGGACTGTCACGGGATACGTTTAAGATAAGCGAGGGTGGATATAAGTCGGGAAGGCTTTTCGGAAGTATTGAGGCAAAAGAAGACGGCTATATGATTTTGAGTATCCCTTATGATAAGAGCTGGCATATATATGTGGACGGCATTAAAACTGAGGCAAAAGTTGCTTACGGAATGATGACAGCCGTACCGCTTAATCTCGGACGACATGTTGTTGAACTTAAATATGTTCCCGGCGGACTTGCGGCAGGAACCGTTATTTCGATTATGGCCATTGCGATATTCATATTGTCGGTCTTAAACAGAAATAAGAAATTTTTTTCATAAATTTTTGAAAAATCCTTGACCTTCCACCTGGTGGAAGGTCTATGAAGGGTATTAAAATGCTCCTGTCAGACCATTGACAGGAGCATTTTAAGTGGTATAATGTTAGCGGTGGCTAACTAATGCGCCCGATATCCGGGCGCTTGATTAAAGCCTTGTGGTTAGCGCACGCTAACCGACATGATGATATTACAGCGAAGGGAGAAACTATGAGTTTAAGCGAGGTAGGAGAGAACAAAGAAGCAGTCATCAGTAATGTAAGCGGCGACAGCAGATTTATGAGCCGCATCACATCTATCGGATTGACTCCGGGCTCTAAGATAAGAGTGATCAAGAATGATAAGAACAGACCTGTTCTTGTCTATTCCAAGGACACGATGATCGCTCTTAACAGAAATGAATGCAATGGCATCAGTGTAGAGGAGGTGAGAGCATGAGCGCTGCTACAATAGCACTTTTGGGTCAGCCCAATTCAGGCAAATCCACTTTGTTTAATGCGCTTACCGGAATGCGTCAGCATGTGGGTAACTGGCCCGGCAAGACAGTAGAGAAGAAGGAAGGATCATTTGCTCATGACGGTAAGACATATGAAGTGGCCGATCTTCCGGGATCGTACAGCATGTCTGCCAACTCGGATGAGGAAGTGATAACAAGAGATTATATCACATCCGGCAAGGCGGACGTTGTATGTATACTTGCGGACAGCTCACAGCTTGAGCGAAGCCTTTTTATGTTGGCTGATTACGCCGGCATCGATGCACCTTGCTTCTTGGTCCTTAACATGGAGGATGTGGCGAAGGATCAAGGCAAGATTGTTAATGTTAAGGCCTTAGAAGATAAACTCGGGATACCCGTGATGCAGTTTTCGGCGACCGATACCAAAGCATATGATCAGTTCTATACAACGCTTGAGCGTGCCCTTAAAAGAAAGAGCCACATTAAAGTTGATAATCTTGAAAAAGAGTATGAAAAGATAGAGGGCTACAACGAGATAAAGAGCCAGATCGCAGACGGTACCGTTAAGGGTTATACTCCCATGTGGCTTACGGTCAAATACCTTGAAAATGACAAGGTGGTCTCTGCAGAGCTTAAAGATAAGATCCCGGCCGATAAGATGACTAAGATCGAAAGCATAGAGAGAAGATCCGGTGCCATCGCTACGGGTGAGTGCAAGTTTAAATGGATCGATGAATTGCTCGACGGTGCTGTCAATAAGACCAAGACAGATGTAAAACTCGGCAAGCTTGACAGGATATATACAAACAGATTCTGGGGCAAACCGGCGGTTGTTTTAACCGTCATCCTGGGATTATTGGGTTCGTTCATTCCTGCACTTCCGATCATGGCAGCCGCATCTATCGTGGATATCATAAGGGATGCAGTTGCGGGTGCGCTTACTTCGGCAGGATGTGCTCCCTTCTTAATGGGACTTATATGTGACGTGTTCATTCAGTCGTTCGGCTACATCATCAAGATGCTCGGTTTCGTGTTCGGCGTAACGCTTGTATTCGGATTGCTTGAAGAAGTCGGCGTCATGGCAAGGATATCATATGTATTTGATAACACCATGGGCAAGTTGGGGCTTCAGGGTAAATCGGTGATGCCTTTCTTAGTTAGTTTCGGATGTACCATCGGTGGTGCGGCAGGCGCAAGAGTCATAGACAGCTGGGGACAGAAAGTTCTTACGATCGCACTTGCATGGGCCGTACCGTGCGGAGCAGCCTGGGCTATAGTCCCCATGCTTTCTACGGTATTCTTCGGAATGGGAGCGCCTGTGGTGATCATCGCACTGTTACTTGTGATGATCTTGCATATGTGGATCACTGCCAAGATATTCGGCGCAAAACTTGTTAAGACAGAGGAAAGATGTGGAATGATCATGGAACTTCCGCCTTATCATAAGCCCAAGTGGGGCGCACTTTTCAGATACGT
This sequence comes from Lachnospiraceae bacterium, assembly GCA_017540355.1. Taxonomy (GTDB): domain Bacteria; phylum Bacillota; class Clostridia; order Lachnospirales; family Lachnospiraceae; genus Colinaster. The sequence continues at coordinate 15,747 of JAFYBE010000029.1, forward strand.
CTTTCGGACGCACCAAGGATACATTCTTCAGAGTGCTTAAAGTGGTAATGTTAGTCTGCCTGATATTCTGGCTCTTAAGTTACGGAAGCGCGGCGGGAGCAAAGGATACGAGTATCCTCTACAGGTTAGGTACCGCGATCGAACCCGTAACAAGATTCTTCGGTCTGCCTTGGCAGTTGTTCATCGCATTCATAGCCTCATCCGTAGGTAAGGAAGGTGCGGTCGGCGTTATCAGTGCGCTTTATGCAGGAACATCGTACGGCGAAGGATTTATGGCAGCCATGGGTGGTGCTGCAAGAGCAGCCAACTTAAATGAACTGTTGCTTTCAAATGTGACAAAGCCCGAGGCGCTGGCATTTATATTCGCCATCACATTCAATCTTCCCTGTGTAGTCGCATTGGCGGCCACATACCAGGAGATCCATTCGGTCAAGTGGACAGCGAAGATCGCGCTTTACTATACGGTCGGAGCGCTGTTGCTTTCATGCATCGCATACCATATCGGTCTGTTGATCTGGTAGATATAAGGAGATAGAACTATGGCTTCCATGAATGAACTGCTTGAACTTCTTAAGGACGGGAATACCAGATCCGTGGAATATATGGCTGCAGAACTTGATACCTCGACAGAAGACATAGAGAGGATGCTTGAGTATATGGAGAATATGGGAATACTTAAGCGTACCGATCTTGGGAAAGTCGGTTGCTCTGACTGCGGCACATGTTCCGGGTGCGATCCCGGGAAAGGTGCGAACAGTACTTGCGCCGGATGTATGCCTGAGGGCGGGTTTAAGAACATGGGAGTCATTTGGGAGGTAGTATGAACCCGGTAATATCGAATTTAATAATAATAGCCATATTAGTGGCTGTGATAATACTCTCCATAAAAAGCATGATCCCTCACTTTAAAGGTGAGGGTGCATGCTGTGGAGGAGGCAGCGGTGTTAAACTTGTTAAGTCCAAGAGACTTGATAAGGTCATAGCCGTTAAGACGATAAGCATCGAAGGAATGACGTGTGATCACTGCGTGGCGAGAATTCATAATGCGCTTAATTCCATTGACGGTGTATCGGCTAAGGTAAACAGGGCAAAAGGTCAGGCTACAGTTAAACTTGACCGTAAGATCGATGAGGAGAAGTTAAGAAATGCGGTCACGGATCTTGGGTATAAGGTGACAGAGATAGAATAGACAAAACGGTGTAAGAAAATGGGGAAAAGCAGTTCACTTGAAGATTATATGAAGAGCATATTGATCCTGAGTAACAGGAACGGTTCGGTCAGATCCGTTGATATTGCCGAAGAACTTAGCGTGTCTAAGCCCAGTGTCAGTAATGCCATGAAGAGATTGCGCAAAGCAAATATGATCTGTTTTGCCAAGGGTGGTGAGATCGTCTTCACCGAAGAAGGCAGAGTGTTCGCCGAGAGGGTATATAACAAGCATTCGCTATTATCCAGAGTTCTCAGATTTATGGGTGTCAGTAAGGAAACGGCTGATAAAGAGGCATGCCTGATGGAGCATGCTATAAGCGACGAGACATATGAATGTCTCGATGAATTTATCAATGCTCATGAAGCTGCCGAAGGCAGCAAAGATATAGCGGTAGCAAAGTAGAAAAAGGTTGTATTGAAAGGAGAATGGAACATGAAATTAAAAGGAGTAGGTATTTTTGCGCTTGGCACATTATTTGGTCTGGAGGGCATCAAAGTATTGTCATCTAAGGATGCCAAGAAGGTCTATTCGCATTGTACGGCAGGTGTATTAAGGGCAAAAGATTCCGTATTGGACCAGGTGACTGTTCTACAGGAAAACTGCTCGGACATCTATGAAGAAGCTAAGGCTATCAACGAGGAAAGAGCAAAGAAGGAAGAAACGGCAGAATGAAATTCACGATCAAGCATGAGATCAGAAACAGAATGCGTATCCACCTTGCGATGAAGCGAATGAGCTTCCGCGAGGCGGATACGTTTGACTATTATCTGAAAAGCTTTGCGGAGATAAGGGAAGTAAAGGTCTATGAAAGGACTGCTGATGCGGTGATCGTATTCGAAGGCGACAGAGACCGCATTACAGAAATAGTCAAAGGCTTCTCTTTTGATGATGTGCAGGTGCCGGAGAGAGTGTTTGAATGTTCGGGGAGAGAACTGTCGGCAGCCTATTATGACAAACTTGTCACAACAGTGGTCATGCATTTTGCTAAACGTCTTGTCCTTCCGTTTGATGTTCGCAGGGTTTGGGATACGGCCAAGACTTTCGGATATATATGGAGGGGCCTTAAAACACTTAAAAACAAGCAACTTCAAGTAGAGATGCTTGATGCTATGGCTATTACGGCAGCGGTACTTACGGGCGATCATAATACAGCATCTAATGTGATGTTCCTCCTTAAGATAGGAGACACCTTGGAAGAGTGGACTCATAAGCGTTCCGTTGATGATCTGGCAAGGCGGATGTCGTTAAATATTGACAAAGTGTGGCTGCTTACCGATGACGGGGAGATATTGACAGATTCATCAGGGATCGAATGCGGGGACACAGTTGTTGTCAGAATGGGCAACATGATACCGTTTGACGGTGATGTGATATCCGGGGAAGCCATGGTTAACCAGGCATCTATGACGGGTGAATCCGTGGCCGTACACAAGGGAATCACATCGAGTGTATATGCAGGTACAGTAGTAGAAGAAGGCGAGCTGACGATCAAGGTCACACAGACAGAAGGTTGCGGGCGCTTTGATAAGATCGTCAAGATGATAGAAGAATCCGAGAAGCTCAAGTCATCAGTGGAGAGCAAAGCCGAGAGGCTGGCAGACAGGTTGGTTCCCTATATTCTTCTTGCGTCCGGACTGACATGGCTGCTCAGTCGTAATGTCACCAAGGCTGTATCTGTGCTTATGGTTGACTATTCATGCGCACTCAAGATGTCTATGCCGATATCCGTTCTTTCAGCCATAAAAGAGGCTTCGCACTATGACATTACTGTCAAGGGTGGAAAATTCCTGGAGGCTGTAGCTGAGGCAGATACTATAGTCTTTGATAAAACAGGGACTCTTACAAAAGCAAAACCGACTGTTGTGAAAGTTGTATCTTTCTGCGATGAATCGGAGGATGAACTGCTCAGACAGGCGGCGTGTCTTGAAGAGCATTTTCCGCATTCAGTTGCAAGAGCGGTAGTGGATGCAGCGTTTGACAAAGAATTGATGCATGATGAGTTACATACCAATGTGGAGTATATAGTGGCTCATGGCATCGCCTCTGAGATAGAGGGAGAAAAGGCTGTTATAGGCAGTTTCCATTTTGTGTTTGAAGATGAAGGCGTGGTGATTCCGGATGATAGAAGGGACATATTTGACACGCTTCCGGCTGAGTATTCGCATCTTTACTTTGCAAAGAACGGGAAACTTGCAGCATGCATTCTCATAGAAGATCCTATGCGCGAGGAGACAAGATCGACGGTCGAAAAACTCAGAGCACAGGGCTTTGAACATATAGTAATGATGACCGGAGACAGCGAACGAACTGCGGCCAAGATAGCAGCCGAAGCCGGGATCACCGAATACTATGCAGAGGTTCTTCCGGAAGATAAGGCCGGATATGTGGAGAAGGCAAAAGAAGAAGGAAGAAAAGTGATAATGGTAGGTGACGGTATCAATGACTCGCCGGCACTTTCTGCTTCTGATGCAGGTATCGCCATAAGTGACGGTGCAGAGATCGCCAGACAGATAGCGGATATAACCATAGGTTCGGATAACCTTGAAAGCATAGTCACATTAAGAGAGATCAGCACGCTTCTTATAAAGAGGATAAAGTTCAATTACAGAACGATAGTAGGATTCAATACGGCACTGATCGCATTTGGCATCGCCGGCCTCATGCCACCTGCAACATCAGCAATGCTTCATAATGGTTCTACGGTTGTACTTGGACTTAAGAGTATGACGGATCTTTTGCCCAATAAAAATAATATATAGGAGGAATCTGAGAATGGGGTTATTGAAAGATTTTGTAAATCAGACAAGAAAGCCGGAAGGGGGACTTGGCAAGATGATGCTTAAGACCATGAATTCCGGACATGCTAAGATGGCAGATTGGGGATTATCATATTTAGAAATAAAAAGGCCTGAGAGAGTGGTCGATCTGGGATGCGGCGGAGGAAGAAATATCGGGGCATTGCTTGATAAATTTCCGACGGCATTAGGAACTGCGATCGATCACTCGGAATTGTCTGTAGAAAAGGCAAAAGAGTATAACTCGCAGTCTATCAGTGACGGGAGATTGGAAGTTAAACAGGGAGATGTGTCAGCACTTGATCTGGCAGATGCGTCATATGATCTTGCTACGGCTTTTGAAACCATCTATTTCTGGCCCGGATTGGAGAAGTGTTTTAAAGAAGTTGCAAGGATACTTAAAGATGGTGGGCATTTCCTTATTGCAAATGAATGTGACGGAACCGATGCGGCAGGAACTAAGTTTGAAAAGATCGTCGATGGTATGAAGTGTTATACCATAGAACAGATCTCAGATGCATTAAAGGCAGCAGGATTTTCTGAAGTAAAAAGTGACCATTACGGATCCAAGCCTTGGATCGTGGTTGTTGCAAAGAAATAGGGGGATCTTTAAGATGCTTTTGACGGTATTTTTGGCTATTGTATTCTGTGTGGCCATCACTCTGATGATGTTCTCGGCCGTAGCATTTATCCAGGATAAGAAGTTCTTCTCTTCAGCTCCGAAAGAAGCACAGGAGGCGCTTCTTCCGAGAGATAAGGAACTGTTTTACGGTGCCAGAACGATAGGATGGACACTTATGATATTCAGTATGGTGATGATACTGGGGGTCGGTGTCATCTCTATCTGGGACGGTTTTAGAAGTGGTTTTACCTTCTTTCAGTTCTTTTTCAGATTTATATTTATATTCACCGTCTATAAGATCTATGATATGATCTGCTTCGACTATTTCCTGCTCATGAAGTATCACTTTTTTCAGTTCTATTTTCCGGAAGTTGAAAGTGTGTATTCTAACAGGAAATACGGATATAATATAAAGAGTCAGTTACTTAAGTTACTGGTCATTTTTCCGGCGGCTTCGGCACTTGCTGCATGGATATGCTCGCTGGTATGATGATCAGAGAGAAAAAGAATGTCTTGCGGCCATGGGCCGAGAAGGAGAAAATATGGGAATCAATTCAATTGATGCAGAGGATGATCAGTTTGCATATCGATATGACACGCAGCTTCTGATCGACAGGCGTGATGAGGATCTTGATGAGGACGAGATAGCGGATTATATAACAGACCATTTTGAGGGAAACAGTTTGATCGCTGCCGGAGATGAAGATATGATAAAGATTCATTTCCATACTAACGAGCCATGGAAGATATTAGAGTATTGTAACTCGATAGGTGAGATCTACGATATCGTCGTAGAGGATATGATCAGACAGTCAAACGGACTTAAAGGCTGACGATAAAGAGGTAATGCGAACATGCAGTTTGAAGAAATGGGCAACATGTCCGGAAAGACATTGATGCTTTTGCCGGGTACATGCTGTGACTGGCAGACCAATTTTGAAAGAGTGATACCGGTATTATCGGAGAAATATCATCTGATTTGTGTAAATTATGACGGATTTGACGGAAGTGATGTGATATTTCCGGATATGATAACGGTCACTGAAAAGATTGAACAGTATATACAGACTAAGCATAACGGCAGACTGGACGGAGCGATCGGATCTTCTTTGGGATCAAGCTTTGTCGGACAGCTGGTGCAAAGGGAGAATGTACATATCGATCATGCGATCTTCGGCAGTCCCGATCTTGATCAGAGTGGAAAAGCAGCGGCGTGGCTTCAAAGTAAGCTTGTTGTACCGTTGCTCACAAGTTTTACGAAAAGCGAGAAGAAGCAGAAGAAGACAAAAGAAAGCTTAAAGAAGCTGTTCCTGATGGATGATGAAATTGCAGATAAGTTCATGGCTTGCTTTTCTAAATTTAATCCGGAATCCATTAAGAATGAGTATTACACCGATCTGCTCACACATCTTAAAGATGATATAAATGTGGAGCATACGAAGGCTCACTTTATCTACGCCAATAAAATGGGTGAGAAATACTTGAATCGTTATAAGAAGTATTTCCATGATCCTGACATCAGGGAGTTTGATATGCAGCACGAACAATGGCTATTCGGCGGAGATGAATATGCCAAGCCTGTTTTGAAAGCGATCGATGAATTTATGGAAACACCGGTATGAGAGGTTTGAGAATATGAGGTTATATACGGTAAAAAGAGGAACGGAAGAATGCGTTGCTGTTCGGTGTGTTGAAGGAGGTCTGTTGCTTCTTGACACACTTGGGATCAAAGTGAGAGATATGAATGATGCGTATTGAAAGCATTCAATATAAAGGTTCAATAATATGGCAGTTGATTTGCGGTAATCAACTGCCAAATTTATTAAAAAATGCTTGACGCACATAATATTACATTGTAATATTACAAAGTAATGTTGTGCATATGAGGTGACAGCATGGGATATGATTATGACCAGACTCATGACAATATATTAAATAGTGCAAAGGAACATTTTTTGGCAAAAGGTTTTTCAGGTGCATCGATCAGACAGATATGCAAGGATGCCGGCGTTACAAACGGGGCATTCTATGCACATTTTGACAGCAAGGAAGCTCTTTTTTCAGATCTCGTAGACCCTATCATTAATGGTATGCAGGAACTGTATGATGAAGAGAATCGTTCGTACATGGAGATCCATTCCGTGAAGGATATCAAAAACGTTATGGAGCAGACCTTTTCATCTAATCGACGGATGATCCGCTATGTTTACGAACATGTAGATATTTTCAGACTCTTACTTACTTCGAGTTCCGGGACGGAATATGATAATTTCGTCGAAAAACTTGCGAAAGAAGAAGCTGCAAATACTATGGAATTCTTTGATAAGTGCAGTCAATATATAGATAATACGGAGAAGATTTCAGAAGGACTTATTAAACAGATCAGCCATTTTGTTGTGTCTTCAATATTTGACGGACTGCTTGAAGACAAGACGGAAGACGAGGTGGTCAGAGAGACGGAATTGTCGTCTGAATTCTGTCTCGCGGGGATGAAGCATTTTTTAAATATCAGCTAGGATTATCTGCCTGTTTGATACAGGCATTTAATTATATCATTGGGTTAGCATACGCTAACCAGAAAAGAAACGAAAGGAAGAAAAGAGATGAAGGAAAAGAAAAAGAGCACATTGGCATGGGTGGCAGAATTCGCCGGCATGAACAAGAGTGCTTATATTACAAGTGTGATCATGGCAGTGATAAGTGTTACAGCGGGATTTATCCCCTATCTGTTCATTGCCAATATCATCAGATCATTAATAGATGGAAACAGGGATCTTAACTATTACCTTATACAGTGCGGATATATCACGATATGCTGGCTTGTAAACAAGATCTTCCATACCATATCAACCACAATGTCGCATAAGGCCACCTTCGGTGTTCTGGCCGAGATCAGAAGAAGACTGACAAAGAAACTCAGCCTTATGCCG
>JAFYBE010000030.1 GCA_017540355.1 Lachnospiraceae bacterium
ATAAAAGATACCACTATATCAGGGTTAATCTCTTTCCATATCTTTTTAAGCTTATGTATTCTGGCAAAGAGATTGTATATCCTGCCCTTTTCCTCTTCAGGTGTAATATCGGCTATTATTCGCGTAATGCCTTCACTTAAATCATACTCATCTTCACCCTCAAGTTTTGTCACCATATAGGTCTCAACACCCAGTGAATGAAAATACTCGGCAAGGTTACGGATCACATGCTCTGCTCCACCCTTGCTTAAATCTCCTATATAGAAGGCTATTCTTTTGATCTTTGTTGAATCTGATACCATTAATCTCTCTTATCTTTCGTTATTCTTTTCGTGCTTATCATCATATCCGTTAATAAGCACAGGATACATCGGTGCAACAAACCAAAGTATGAGCACATATCTTACCAGTGTTGTAGGACCCAATAATACAGTAAGCCATACGAACACCACAGGTGCCAAAGGTATGAGATTGCGTACCTTCTTCCTGCCTCTGCTGAATATACAGAAAAGCACAAATGCACAAAGCCACCACATAAATCCCGGCGAGAACAACTGACTCACCACAGGAACTCTCTGCTGAAACTGTTTTAAGCTTATATTCTCATAGAATCTCTCAAGCAAAGGGAATTTACTGTCCCTGATTCCCGGAGGCTCCGTCTCAAATCCGAAATACGAGCTTTCCGAATACTGGAACGTATACATCTGATTGCCTTCATATACATTGTTAAGCGCATCCGGATACCAATATCCGTACGACGTTCCAAACCACGCATTAAGATATATTAACGGCTTTCGCAGTCCGATGTTTTTCCATGGCTTAATAAACGAAGCCGCATCCCTTTCATATTCAGCATTATTGAAGCCGCTCTTAAGCACATCGCTTATCCTGAATCTGTATGTGATTAAATACTCTTCAGGAAGATACCTGTGAAGAGTATCTGTCTCATCTTCCGTAAAGACATCTTCGGAATATGTATATGTCCTTGCCAGTTGCTGTATCGGTACCGTCAGTATCTCCTGATGCTCATCTGCCTTGGCCTGAGTTGCAATCTTAAGCACATATGCAGAACCCACATAAAGTACAATTGACAGAAGTGTCAGTATGAGCAGCTTATATACTCTGCCTTCCGCTGTGTGCGTAAGATTCTTATAGTTCGCCTTGGGCTTCTCATTCTCCCTGCCGTCGGAGACTTCCGTGCCGGGCCCTTTCTTTTCCCTGAAACAGCGTATAATCTCGCATATTACTATGACCGCCATTGCCGCAATATAAGCATATATCCCGTTGTTGCGCATAAGCATCATTAAAAGCGATGCCATAGTAAACACAATGGGATTGAACTCCTCAACCCTAAAGACATATATGATCAGTTGAACGATAATCAGTGTAAGGAAAGCCGTAAATAATCCGTCTTTGGCCGTACATACCGCATACATCGGGAATATCGGAAACAGTCCGTAGAACACCATGATGCATACAAGATATACCTTCTTAAACCCAAGTTCTTCAAGTTTTTTGATACAGTATGCAAATGTCCCCGACATCATTGCCATCTGAAGCAATACATATACTGCAATTCCAGTATTCGCTGTATAGCCTATATATTCGGCACCATGCACCAGACCTCCAAGCAGCAGCACATGAAGCAGCGGATGATGTGTTGTGAATGCCCTTGTTATTACTTCGATGTATTCATCCTGGGCATCATAGACAAACGCTCCGGGAAAAAGTGCAAGAAATGTCGGTATCCACATTAAAAAGATTATTGCCCATATCTGAAAGAAGTTAAGAGGATTCGCATTGGTATCTGCCTTATTGTCACAAAACAGTCCCGCAAGCAGAATCTCTATCCTGTTCCACATCACAGTCACTATCGGTAATATATACAGGCTTAAGCATATGATATGAAGCCACATTGAGATATTGCCCATTCGTACATTCTCAACTGCCTCCAACCTGCTGCCGAAATGCAATCCCAAAGACAGCAATGCCGCAAATATACCGGCCACCCTCTTATGAAAAATCTCATCTTCCGTATATTCAGGCCAGATTCTCCTTAAGAGTCCCGCACTTAGGATAAACACAAAAAATGAGAATATACTGTTGGAATAACGTATATTCTCTGCTGCACTGAGTGCGATGATTCCCTGCATACCATAAGTCCCCAACAAAGCCACTATATAAGGGATATATGGCTTGGATATAAGTATATTCGCTTTTTTCTTTAAACCTGCCTCGGTATCACCGGCTTTTTGTCTACCCATATTTCTTATCTCGATAGGTCAGTCCGCCTTATAACTCATCATCACCATATCCACCATACTGGCATCCGAACAGGTGACGTTGTGTATCGTCTCATCTATCTTAAATCCGTACTTTTCAAATATCCTTATTGATGCAAGATTATCGGAAATCGCTCTGGCTTTGACTGTCTTAAGGCTCATCCCGTTAAGGGCGTATTCCATAGTCGCCTTAAGAATCTCTGATCCGAGTCCTATACCCCTTGCATCTGCTTCCCCGATAAATATGCCGTACTCAGCCGACATATTCTCTTTATCTATATCTCGTAAATAACTGCTTCCTACAGGCCTGTCGCCTTCTTTAAGGCATACTATAAACTGAACAACCTGTCCCGTTCCGATCTTATCCTTAAGCCACTTCTCATGCATCTGCCTTGTAAACTTCTCCCTGAAGAAAAAGTGATCCCTGACATCCTCACGATTACGCCAATCCACTATAAGATCAGTATCATCCTCCGTTATCTTACGGATATATATTCTGTTTGTCTCCGCAACTATCTCATTCATCCGCAGTTGTCTCTCTTACGATATACTGGGGAGCATTGTTCATGCTTATATACATTCGTCCTATATATTCTCCGGTAAGTCCGAGCATTAAAAGGATCATTCCGCCAATAAAACTTATGGCAGACATAAGAGAATCATATCCCCAGGGGGCGATGCCAAGCACAAAGTGCTTGATAATCGTATAAATACCGTATAAAAAGCCCAGAATCGCAAATATGCATCCGCACCATGTCGACACTCTTAACGGTGTTACGCTGAAAGCGGTAAAACCGTTCATCCAAAGTGTTAAAAGCTTACCTAACGTATATCCGCTCCTGCCGACTTCTCTCTCCCTGTGATCGACCTCAACATTCACTATCCTCTTGGTCGTACGAAGCACCAATCCCATCATGTAAGGATAGCTCTTATCGTACCTCATCACTTCATCTATAACAAACTTTTTGGCCGCAAAGTAACTGCTTACAATCAGTTCCTTCGGCTTGCCGAGTAGAAACTGTAACATCTTCTCATTAACAAAGCTTCCGAAATTTCTGAATAAAGAATGCTTCTTATGCGCATATTTGGCATAGGCAACATCTGCTCCGCCTTCAACAGCCGCAAGCAGCTTACCGACTTCAGTCGCCGGAGTCTGGCCGTCATCATCAAGACAAACTATAATATCTCCGCTTACATAATGAAAGCCCGCCATCAATGCCGCATGCTGTCCGAAATTTCTGGCAAGATTGATACCCGTTATATTGTCAGCATTCTTAGCTATAGTCTCAATGACTCCGTATGTATCATCCGGAGAGTCGTCATTGACAAGTACTATCTCATATTCATACTTATCGGACATACCCTTCATTGTATCCTGTATCTCGGATACCACACCGGGCAAAGTCCTCTCACTTCTGTAACATGGAATTACGAAAGAAATCTTCTGCATATATCCTGTCCTATCCCGCGCCAGAGACTGACGCTTATACTAACAATAATTGTATTTTATTTGCTATCCTCGGTCAATGCCAAAAACTCATCCTTACTTATGATCTCTTCTTTACTGCAAAGATTCTTCTTATAGCTGTCCAAAGGGCTGTTGCCCATCCATCCGCCGAGCAGCTGTGTATTTATCTTAGTTACCTTTTTTGTTCCGAATATCTTCTCAGTAAGGTCCACCGTGGAATAAGTATCTATGTAATAATATGTATCCTTATCCGAGGATGTGAACGAATACAGTTTATCGCCTGCAACATTGACATTCGCTCTCTCGGTCTGCGACGCCGATATATACTTAACCCGTCCCGGAAATACTGCCAGACATACGACCGATAATACAGTCATTGCAGCGATAAACACAAATGATATCCTGTTATCGGACCTAATATCTCTGACGCTTTCCTTCTCTTCATTAAGGAGCATAGCTATCAAGAACACAATCTCTATTATGTATAAGGGATGAGTTATCCTGCCAAGCACCCTTCCTTTAAGATAGATATACATCCAGGGAATCGTCCTTAAAACCAAAAGCGAAGGTATCTTTATAAAGACAGTCTTATCTTTACTCAAGCATCCCGATATAATCAGTGCAATATACAATATGATTACAATCAGATTAAACGGTCTGTGCTGTCCGGCCTCATCAGCGAAGATATGGTCTTCCTGTACGTCATCGGTTGACATAATATTAATCATATTATGCACATATTCCCACGCCGCTTCTCTGATACTCTTATTGTATGTGCTGCGCCCTGTTGCCCTGCCGTCCTTAACACCGTTAACTATCCTCTTAAGCAGATCCGCATCTATCCTGCTGTCCTCATAGTAGTTATAGTTAATCAGAAGGTCGTACTGTTCTCTTGATATGCCTTCTTCCTCATAGAAAGCGGCATTATCATCATAGTTCGGCACCCCGGTAAAATCATAGAGCTCTGTTCTGGCATCGAAAAAATCTCTGTACTCATTCCACTCGGACGAACTGTAGGCGATACCGTCGATGCTTAATGATCCCGCCATAAGCGTACATATACTTAAGAATACACCGAGATATGCGCATATGACATATGCTTTCTTTCTTCCGGTCTCCTCACTCCACTTAGCAATTGCAACCGCCGCAAGCATAGGACTTAGTAGCAATACAAGCTCACTTCGGATGTTAAATGCAACAACAACCAATATGATTGACGGGATATTCATTCGTATGAAAGTCTTCATCTCAAACGGTGTTACATGACAATCCCCGTCTCTGTCCTGCTCATCATCGGATACTCCGACAGGATCTCCGCAATAAAGCCTTACTGCAGCTGCCGCAGTAAGCATACCCGCCACAACCGTATACTGAACATTTATAATCTCCCAGATCATAAGTGCGAAGTATATGATTGTAAAAACAGCTGTAAATATACCCTTAACGGAATTCTTTGCCGAATCGCCCGTCCTTATATCCATAAACACCAAAAGACTCTTAAGGATAATAACAAAAGACAATATCATCAGGCCAATCATAATCAGACCAAACCATGGTGCACCCGAATTTGACCGATATAATCCGGCAAATAACACACTTATCGGATAAAGCATCTGATTGTTATGTGCATCCGGCTTTCCCGTATAGATTCCCGAAAGAATATCTTTTATCATGACATCATCATTTAGATCATAATAAAAGTCAAAAAGCAGCGCAAATGCTCCATAAAGCACTATCGCCGCCGTCACGGACAATATCAAGTTGAATACTCTCTTTTTTATCATTTGTTTTTATAGAATTCAATAACCTTGTCACAGATATAGTCAGTCTGATCTGCGGTAAGTTTATAGAACATCGGCAACCTGACAAGTCTGTCACTTTCTTTTGTCGTGTATTCGTCGGTGCCATTAAATCTTCCGTACTTGATTCCGGCTGGGGCACTATGAAGCGGAACATAATGGAATACCGCAAGGATATCATTACTCTTAAGATACTTGATAAGTTCCGTCCTCTCTTCCAGATCACGCGCCTTTATATAAAACATAT
>JAFYBE010000031.1 GCA_017540355.1 Lachnospiraceae bacterium
GATTCGACGATGTATGATTTCTCGGACAACAGAGGCCTTATCTTAAAAGACAGAATATACTACACGGAAGTGGAGAATATACAAAAAGACGGAGAGTGGTCGCAGAATCTCAGAGTCTGCAGTATGGCTCTGGACGGAAGCCAGAAAAGAGAACTGCATACAGAGACCGGATTAAGTAACACATACGGCAGAGATATGGCATATGCCGACGGTATATTGTATGTATACTATGTTAATACCGAGGCACCCATATGTCTTAAGCTTACGGATGACGGCGAAGTTACGGAGCAGGTGGACTGCGACAGCCTTGAGCCGTATAAGTATGTTGAGACGGGCAGTTATGTTCCCACTCAGCTTAACAACGGTTGTACGCTCGTATTCCCTGCAATCACATATAAGGAACTCGGCAAGGTGATAACGGTTAAGGATTATTCGGATATAGAGATAACCGATGTTGCAACAGGCAATACGACAGAGTACAGTGAACAGTATGTTGTGGCAATGAGCGGAAGCAAGCTGCTTTTGTATCATTACAACAGTACAGCCAACAGATATGAATACAGCGTGCTTGATGTAGCCACGGAAGAATATAATAAGATATACAACGACGATTATACGCTGTATGTCTTTGCCATGGATGATAAGTACGCTTATTTATACGGTGAGATGATTAATCTTCCTACAGAAGATACAAAGTATTATAAGTTTGACTTAAGCAACGGAGAGATATCGGAGCTTTATACCGTGGACGGTGAAGATTCCGCACTTCCGGGCAATTCCACAAGTGTTGTTACGGCAGCATACAGGGACGGAAAGTTATATACCGACCTTAACAGGGGTTATGCATATTCGGTTGCAAGGATAGATACTGCCACGAAAGATGAGACGGTGCTTGTGGATAAATTCTATGATTCGGGAATAGGCGAGATAGGAAAGCTTGTCGGTAACAAGAAAGAGTCCAAGTATGACGGTAAAACAATGGCAACCGCCTCGGCAACGGTAATCCAGCTTGACGGACGTTTTGCAGGAGCATCCAAGATAAATGAGGATATGAAGGGGATAATGAATACGGTTCTTTCATTCGTCGATGACACTAAAGAGGAATGCATAGAATGGTACAATGAGAGTTCCGGTGATTATTTCATGCCCTATTCGTGTGAAAGCAATTTCAGATATGTATCGTACAATGACGGAAAATTGATCAATATCATGCAGGAAGGTTACGATTATTACGGCGGAGCCCACGGCATGCCGACATGGAATTCCATGGTATATGATCTTGAGACGGGAGAGAGTAAGAATTTCGGAGATTTGTTTGATATAACTGAGGAAGAACTTGATGAACTTGCGGTTAAGTATATCACCGAGCATATGAATGAGATTGGAGAGTATTACTGGGACGGTTATGAGGATACGGTAAGAGATTATACCAATCTTAATGATGCCGCATTCTATCTGACGGATGACGGAGTGGTTCTTTACTATGCTCCGTATGCGCTTGCTTCATATGCGGCCGGATTTCAGGAAGCTACAATTCCGTACAGTGAACTTAAGCCGAACTTCAGATAAGCAGACCCGGTGCAAAATGCACGCAAGGCCTGCCGTTATTCGATAATTATACGCTTGAATTTACCAGAGAGAGGATCCGGACCCGGGTCCTCTTTGTCTAATGTGATCATGGGTGACATGATTCCTATACTCTTCATATATGCACGCATAAGCTTCTCTGCCTTGAAGAAGGCCATGGTCTTGTCCGTACCTTTGGCGCCGGTAAGTCTTAACGCAATTCGGTTGCCCGCGTAAACGACTATCTGATATCTTCTTATGCTTGGCTCACCCTTTAATACGGCATCGAGATCGGCGACAGGAACGACTATCTCACGTATTCCGTCAACAAATCTTATCTGATCCAGACTTCGTCCGGCAATCTCTATCCATGGAGAAGGATTGCCGCACAGGCAATCGCTTTCATGAAGAATTACCTTGTCTCCGAGTTCGTATCTTATTATCGGAGCCGGATAGCTTAAAAGATTGGTGATCAGCACCTTGTCGGATTCTATTCCGGCCTTAACGGGACGACCTGCGGCATCAACGGGTTCAAGTATTACCCAGTCATCATTGATGTGAAGATGATGTTCACGGCACTCATAGGCTATGATACCCGTCTCTGCTGTTGAATATGAACTTGTCACATCGCATTTAAAGGCATCGGATATCTTCTTCCTGACATCTTCTTCCAGAAACTCACCCTCGGCAACCATACAGACCGGGTTGACTTTGAGTCGGCCGGCTATTCTTTCATCAGCCATACGAGAGAGCACGGACGGGAATCCGGCAATAACGGCGGGGTTGAAAGAATTGAGTGATTCGACCAGTCTTGAAGTCGCACTCTGAGCCGAGAGCATAACGGAACCACGCCTTGAAAAAGGAAGATAACTCCTTCTGAAAGACGCAAATTCGTTATAGAAATATGAACCCTCTCCCGAATAAATGCTCGCAAGACGCCGGCCGTGTCTGATAAAGCCCCACGTATGCTCGCGCCTTGCAAAACTTCTGTAGAGATGATTGACACTTAAGATGCGACAGCAGTTATCATCGTACAAATTGATGAGCGGTTCGCTGTCCGTTCCGCTGCTGCTTATCACATGATACTTATTAAGATACTTTATGTGCTTGACCTTTCGGTCGGATGAAGCACGTTCCGTAAGATATTTCTCTATTCCTTCTCTGCTGACGCTGCTGTCCGTGAACCACTCGTCAAAACGGGAAATGAGGGTATCTTTGCTTATGGTAGGTATATCCCTCATTGTAAAATTCACAGGTATGTCTTCATACAGTTCACTGTAAAGCGGACTGTTGTTCTTGGCATACATCACCAGGTCATAGAAGCGTTTTTTTCTAAGCTGCACCCTGTCCTTGGGCAGCATCTTTCTGTATTCCTTGCCTAACTCGCAGGCCTCAAAAAATCCAATTTTATCCATATATGATCAATCTGTCCGGTCGCTTTATTTGATGCGTTAAATATAGCATAAATATGATACAATATCTATAGTTACGACACACGAAATGGAGAGATTACACATGATCACTGCCAAAGACGGGATTTTTACCATAACTACGAAGAACACCACTTATGCTATGGGAGTGCGTGACAGTAAATACGTGGAGAACCTGCATTACGGAAGACGCATAACTCATTCCTATGAAAGAAGCCAAAGCGGCGTAATGAGTGTTGAGAGTATATGCGTTGATAAGGTTGCAGCATTTGCTCTGTCTGAGAAGTTTAACAATCCTTACGGCAATGCAATACAGGCGACCGGCATTGCAAAGGATAAGAAGTCTGAAACAGCTGCAAGGAATCTAACGCTTGATAATATCTGCCTTGAGTTTTCCAATGCGGGTACGGGAGATTACAGAAGTCTTCCGCTTGAGATAGAGGATGAGTCGGGACTCATATCAACGAGATTCTATTATACGGACTGTGTGATGTACGAAGGCCTGTATAGAGACAGTCTTAAGACGGGTATGCCCTATGCCGGCAAGGATTTGGAGTTTGTTCAATATGAGCGTAAAGAATCTCCGGATATACATACGCTTGAGCTTATTTTTGAAAATGACGCGGAGGAACTGCGGGGTCTTAAGCTTAAGCTTGTATACACAGCCTTTGCGGACTGTGATGTAATTACAAGAAGAACGGTTATAATCAATGACACGAATGTCACATACACGGTCAGGAACATATCGAGCATGATGCTTGATTTTTTCGGGAATGATTATGTGTTAAAGACTTTTGACGGGGCGTGGACCAGAGAGCGCCATGCGCACACCAAGGAACTTGTATCCGGAATATACGAGACCGGTTCTTTTAACGGTACAAGCAGCAGTGCACACAATCCTTTCATAATGCTTGCAAAGGAAGATACAGTTGAAAAAAGCGGCGATTGTTATGCTTTTAATCTTATTTATTCCGGCAATCACAGAGAGAGGGTGGAAGTAACTGAATTCGGTAAGGTAAGAATGCTGACGGGCATCAATCCCCACGGGTTTGCATATAAGGTAAAAAAGGGCGAGGCATTTTATTCGCCTGAGGCGGTTTTGACTTACAGTCCGCACGGATATAACGGTGCATCCCATAATATGCATAAGTTTGTCACGGATTATATTGTTCCCGTGAAGTTTAAAAACAGATTACGCCCGATTCTTATCAACAACTGGGAGGCAACGTATTTTGACTTTAACAGACGCAAGCTTTTGTCTCTTGCCGATGATGCGGCGAAACTCGGAATAGAACTTTTTGTTCTGGACGACGGATGGTTCGGAACCAGGAATGACGATACGACTTCTTTGGGTGACTGGACCGTCAACGAGAAGAAGCTTGGCGGAAGCCTTGAGAGTCTGGTGAACGATATTAAGGCCAAGGGACTTAAGTTCGGTATCTGGGTAGAGCCTGAGATGATAAGCGAAAAAAGCAGATTGTACAAGGCTCATCCCGACTGGGCCGTAAGAGTGCCCGGTATGGAATCTTACCTTGGAAGGAATCAGTTCATTCTTGACTATACACGTCCGGATGTGCGTGATTATATAGTCGGAATACTCAGCAATCTTTTCAACAGCGCGGATATCTCGTATGTCAAATGGGATATGAACAGACCGATAACGGATGCGTATTCTTCGGGAGATACATATCCCGGTGCGTTTTATCATGATTACGTACTTGGCTTGTATGATGTGCTTTTAAGACTGACAAAGGCTTTCCCTGACATCCTGTTTGAAGGATGTTCTGCCGGCGGTAACAGATTTGACCTCGGAATATTAAGTTACATGCCGCAGATCTGGACATCGGATGATACTGATGCTTCGGAACGTATGGCCATACAGGAAGGTACGTCTTACGGTTATCCGACATCGACTATGGGTGCGCATGTAAGTGCATCACCGAATCATCAGACTTTAAGAGAGACCGGACTTGATACAAGATTTAACGTTGCTGCGATGGGCGTGCTGGGTTACGAACTTGACCTGACACAGCTGTCACATATGGAACGCAGGATTATCGGAGCGCAGGTGAAGTTCTATAAAGAACACAGGCAGCTGCTTCAGACCGGAAATTTTGACAGAGTGATGAATAAGGACGGCATGGTCATATGGCAGATAACCGATGATAAGAAAGATCATGCGATTGCTCTCTTATACAGAGAACGTTCCGAACCCAATAAGTCCGGAGATGTATTAAAAGCAACGGGACTTGATGAAGACGGAATATATAAGGTTACGGTAAGAGAATGCAAGGTTCCGATCAAGTCCTTCGGTAACCTCATCAATATGGTGTCTCCCGTTCATATCAAAGAAGACGGAGTGATGCAGGCGATAATAGGCAAGGCCTATGCGATGGATTCCGAGAAAGAGGAATATATTGTCAGTGGTGGACTGCTTATGTATGCGGGTATAAAGCTTAATATGAGGTTTATCGGAACGGGTCTTGGAGAAGGCAGCAGAGTGATGGGCGATCATTCGTCAAGATTATATACGATTGACAGGGTAAAATAGACAAGTCGGAGTAAAAATAGTATAATCGTCTATGCACAGTTTTTGAATTATCTAAGGAGGTATTTATGAGCAAACCGGTATTGGTAATCATGGCAGCCGGAATGGGAAGTCGTTACGGTGGTCTTAAGCAGATGGACTCAATGGATGATCAGGGACACAGGATCATTGACTTCTCAATATATGCAGCTAAAGAGGCGGGCTTTGAGAAGGTGGTCTTTATTATAAAGCATGCTATAGAAGAGGATTTCAAGAAGCTTGTCGGAGATCCGATAGCAAAGCATATGGAAGTTGAGTATGTTTTCCAGGAGCTTGATAAGATACCGGCCGGATATTCAATACCCGACGGCAGGACCAAGCCTTGGGGCACCACACATGCGATAAGCTGCTGCAAGGATGTTGTGGACGGACCGTTTATGGTCATCAACGCGGACGATTATTACGGTAAGGAAGGATATAAGATCCTTTATGATTTCTTGACCGATACCTCTGACGATGAGAGTGCATATGCAATGGTTGCCTATGAACTCGGCAAGACCCTTACGGAGAAGGGAAGTGTTACCAGAGGCGTATGCAAGACGGATGATAACGGATATCTTAAGGATATCGTTGAGCAGAAGACGATAGTCATGACAAAGACCGGTGCGGCTTACAGCGAAGATGACGGAGCTACATTTAAGGACATCGATCCCAAGACTCCCGTGTCTATGAACATGTGGGGATTTAAGAAGGGACTCTTTGCCGAACTTGATAAAGCATTCGTCAAGTTTTTGGACAATGATGTTGCCGGCAATCCGCTTAAGGCAGAGGCTTTGCTTCCTACGGATATAGACAGGATAATCAAGGACGGTAAGGCTACGGTCAAAGTCCTTACATCAGGCGATAAGTGGTTCGGCGTAACATATCAGGAAGATAAGCCTTACGTTGTATCCAACATCAAGGCCTTAAAGGATGCCGGAGAGTATCCCGAGAAGCTGTGGCCTTAGGATGAAGTAAGAGCTTTGGGAAATTAAGGAGATAAAGATGGCAATATTGGTTACAGGCGGCGTTGGTTTTATAGGAAGCCATACCGTGGTTGAACTCCAGAATGCGGGGTATGATGTAGTCATACTGGATAATCTCTGCAATGCGAGCAGGAAGGTTTTGGGCCGAATAGAGGCGATTACGGGTAAGAGTGTTCCTTTCTATGAGGCTGACATAAGAGACCGTAAGGCACTTGAAGATATCTTTGCCAAAGAGAAGATAGACAGTTGTATCCATTTTGCCGGACTTAAGGCGGTGGGCGAATCGGTACAGAAGCCGCTTGAATACTATGACAATAATATTGCGGGTACATTGACGCTTTTGGATGTGATGAGGAACCACGGATGCAAGAACATCATCTTCTCATCCAGCGCTACGGTATACGGTGACCCTGCGTTCGTTCCCATTACGGAAGAATGTCCCAAAGGAGTATGTACCAATCCTTACGGCTGGACCAAGTCAATGCTTGAACAGATCATGTCGGATATGCAGAAGGCAGATCCCGAATGGAATGTTGTGCTGTTAAGATATTTTAATCCGATAGGTGCACATTTAAGCGGTACCATCGGTGAGAATCCCAACGGAATCCCCAACAATCTCATGCCCTATATAACTCAGGTTGCGGTCGGCAAAAGAGAGGAACTGGGTGTATTCGGAGATGATTACGATACGCCGGACGGAACGGGCGTAAGAGACTATATTCATGTGGTAGATCTTGCTTTGGGTCATGTCAAGGCGCTTAAGAAGATAGAAGAAGGCGCAGGCTTGTGCATATATAACCTCGGAACAGGAAGAGGTTACAGCGTGCTTGAAGTTGTGAAGAACTTTGAGGAAGCAAGCGGTGTGAAGATACCGTATTCGATACGTCCCAGACGTGCCGGAGATATAGCAACCTGCTATGCCGATGCATCAAAGGCTAAGAAGGAACTCGGCTGGGAAGCAAAGTACGGCATAAAGGAGATGTGTGAGGATTCATGGCGTTGGCAGAAGAACAATCCCAACGGATATGATGACTGATCCAAAAATCGTATTGGAGACAGGGTTATGGGTGA
>JAFYBE010000032.1 GCA_017540355.1 Lachnospiraceae bacterium
CTGCTAAGGAAGCTGCTGATGCGGCACAGGCAAGTTATGATAAAGTTCAGGGTCTGGTTGAAACAGCAATCTCTGATACTAATTCAGCAGAAGCTCAGCTTAATGTTGCCAAGGACAGAGCTGAGAAGCTTACAGCTATCGCTGATCAGTATTACGGATTAATGATCGAGTACTTCGCCAAAACTGTTGGAACGGCTAAGTATGATGAGAACGGCAAGTTAGATGTAGAAGCAAGCGCAGAAGCAGTTGCATCGGTTACCGGCAAAGATAAGCAGATAGTTGAAGGCGACGGTATGCAGGGTAACACTTATGAGATAGGAAGAGAACTTCTTGAACAGCTCATCATGTATAAGCTTGAGAGTGAAGGTGCTAAGGAGATCACTTTCGGAGCAACGGGTGTTGACGGTGACGGAAAAACAAATAATACCAAGAGCGTTGAAGAGAAAAAAGTAAGTATTGAAAAAGACGCTAAGGGCAAGGACAAAGTCACTCTTACTGCCGCCGGTTCTCATACACAATACAGGGAAGACGGAGATAACGGCAGAAAGAACCATTATAAGGTTACATATACGGATGCTTCAGGTCAGCCTCAGACCAAGTATTATAACATCGTTTATAAGGGAACCAAGTATGAAGGTTCGGATGTAGATCTTACCAAGGGCGTATGTTACGTAGCTGAAGTTGTATATGATAAGGAAGCTAAGAAGTGGAATTATGCTCCTTATTCAGAAGAGTCAGATTTCCTCAGTGACTATAATCTTACCAAGGGTTACAGAGATGCAGCTGCAGAGGTTGAGAAGTCAAAGGCTGAAGTTGTAAGACTTAGAAATGAATTGTCTGCTTTATCTGATAAGGTGGCTACTAACAGCAGCGTTATTGATGAGCTTAAGGGCGAACTTGATAAGGCGCAGGAAGCATATGATAACAGCGCTAAGAGCCTTAAGGATTTACAGGATCTGTACAGATATATGACAGAGGGTGTACAGCAGAGCGAACTCATCGAGGAAGAAGAAGAAAGAGGGGATCAGCCCGATGTTGTTAATCCGGCAGAAGACGATATCGTACCCGGTGGCGATGTAGTTACAGGCGGAGACGTTGTTCCCGGTGATGTTATACCCGGTGGCGGCGATGTCGTAACGGATGACGGAGCAGATGCAGGAGATGACGGTGCGGCTACAGTTGTTGATGCAGGCGGCGCAACGGTTACGATTCCCGGAATTGCACTTCCCGCAGGCTTTACTTTAAATAATGTCGCAGTAGGCGGCGGTGCTAATGCAGCAGGTGGCGGTAATGCAACGATCATCAATGATAACGGTGTACCTCTTGCTAACGGTAACGGTGCAGTAACCGAGGCAGCAGGTGCCGGAAGTGATGTTGTTAAACAACAGAATCTGGTAAATAAGAAGAATACCACTAAGATCAAGGACAACGAAATACCTCTTGCAGAAGTCCCCAACAAGGATAATGAGGTTACGATGAACTGGATGTGGTTGCTCATAATCTTCTTGCTCGGAGCTACAGGTAAGAAGATGTATGATGAGTATAAGAAGAAGAAGTAAGCAGAAGAAGCTGCTAAGCACATCAATGATTGATCATAATATATGATTCGGTGAATAAACAGGCATCCGTTTATCGGATGCCTGTTCTGCGTAGTGCGTCATTTTGCTTATTTGATGTGATTTTTCACACAATTTGCGTGCTATGCCATAAGAATTGTGGTAAAATAGCAATAGCGACTTTTGGTATGACATAAGTATGTAGGAGGGTGATATGGGATTAATCAGAACTAACGATAAGTGTATCGGATGTAACAAGTGTATCAGAGCGTGCAGTTGTACCGGAGCCAACGTTGCCGTTGAAAAAGACAGAGGTAATGTTATTGAGGTCGATCCGAACAAGTGTATTGCCTGCGGAGCATGTATAGATGCGTGCGAACATGGTGCAAGAGAATATGCAGATGATGTGGACAGATTCTTTGAGGACCTTAATAGAGGAGAGAAGGTATCCGTTCTTATAGCACCTGCATTTTTGGCCAATTATCCGAACGAATATGAGAAGTACCTCGGTATGCTCAAAAAGCTCGGAGTTAACCGTTTTATAAGCGTGTCTTTCGGCGCCGATATCACGACATGGGGATATATCAAGTATATAACCGAGAGGAATTACTACGGCGGCATATCTCAGCCGTGTCCTGCGGTTGTGGGTTATATTGAGAGATATTTACCGGAGCTTTTACCTAAGCTTATGCCGGTACAGAGCCCTATGATGTGTACGGCAATCTATGCCAAGAAATATATGGGTATAAGCGATAAGCTTGCTTTTATAAGCCCTTGTATAGCCAAGAAGAATGAGATAGACGATCCCAATAATCGCGGCTACATATCATATAATTTAACTTTCTCAAGACTGGTTGAATACCTTAAGAATCATCCGGTAAGCGGAGCTACACCGTATACCGATGAGATAGAATACGGTCTCGGATCCATCTATCCCATGCCCGGCGGACTTAAGGAGAATGTATATTGGCTTTTGGGAGAAGATGCATTCGTTCGTCAGATGGAAGGCGAGCATCATATGTATGAATATCTTCGCCGTAACAAAGACCGCATCAAAGGCGGCAAGACACCGTACTTATTCGTGGATGCACTCAACTGTACCAACGGATGCTTATATGGTACCGGTGTTGATAACCGTAAGACTCTTAACGAAGATGTATTCATCAGTATTCAGAAGATTAAGAAGGACAGCAAGAATGAGTCCAAGAAGTCGGCTTGGGGCAGGAATATACCGCCCGAGAAGAGAATGGAAGCTCTTAACAAGCAGTTTGCAGATCTGAATCTGGAAGATTTCATAAGAAAATATACAGACAGAAGTAAGGATTGTGCATTCCGTGTTCCCTCCGAAGCGGAACTTGAACCCATATACCGTAAGCTTAAGAAGGATACGCAGGAGAAGAGACATATCGACTGTGGATGTTGTGGATATGATACATGTCATGATATGGCCGTAGCAATATTTAACGGTTTCAGTCATCATCATAACTGTGTTCACTATATCAAAGACCGTGCATATGAAGAGAAAGATAAGGCAATTGCTCTTGCCGATGAGGTTAAGCTTGCTCATGAACAGATGAGTGAGAAGAAAGAGACGCTTGGTGCCGGTATCAACGAGAACTTTGTGGATCTTAGAGATGCAATCTCACAGATTGAGAAGACAAGTGAGAGCAACGCGAATCAGACAACAGGTATTTCTCAGTCAATGGCAGAGGTTGACGAGTTCTCAAGGAACATGAGAGAAGTGCTCTCTACGATTGAAGGTTATCTTGAGAAGCTTGAGGCTAACAATGCCAACGTTATAGCAATATCCAGCCAGACCAATCTTTTGGCACTTAACGCTTCTATCGAGGCTGCAAGAGCCGGTGAAGCAGGCAAGGGCTTTGCGGTAGTTGCCGAGGAGATCAAGACACTCGCGGACAATTCGAAGGTTACTGCGGATGACAGTAATAAGAACAATAAAGATATCAAGGAGACACTTGGTAAGCTTATCGAGGAGTCAAGCCGCCTGACTGAGATTGTTGAAAGCGTTAATAAGCGCGCGGAGAGCCTGGTTGCTTCATCCGAAGAGACAACATCTTCAATCGGAATGATGCAGTCGGTTACAACAAAAGTAGAAGATTCGCTTAAGCAGTTGCTTGAATCTTTCTAAATAAAGAATTTACAAAGGAGATACTTTGATAATGAAAGCAAGCAAGAGAAAAGCTCTTAAAAAGACCCTGTTAAGCAGGATAATAATCTATGTGGCGATCATCATAGTTATCATCACACAGATTAGTATCAAGCTGGCAGCAGACAACATTGAATCTCTGACTTACGGTATCCTGGTAAGAGAATCTGTTACTTATTCCAATCAGGTACACAGCTGGTGGGCAGGAGTGGAAGAGAGAGTAGAGCAGACAGCTTCAGTTATTCGCAACATACCCGAGCCTTCATATGATGATATGCTCGCAATGTTGCTTAAGATTACGGCATCTGATCCCGATTCGCAGGACGTATATATGGCATACGGCGATACGAATAAGTTCCTAGACGGTTCGGGCTGGATACCGGACGATACGTTCGTGTTTACCGACAGACCCTGGTATAAGGGCGCTTTGGAGAAGAAGGGTGAGATTTATTCTTCAGAACCTTATGTGGATGCATCTACGGGCAAGACCTGTCTTGCATGTGCCATAATGGTACGCGACAATGTAGTTTTAAGCAGTGATATCAATTTTGATAAAGTGGCTGAGAAGGTTAATTCATTTGAATCAATCTCGCCTGATGCCAGGTATTACATAATCAATAAAGAGACTAAGGACATTCTTATAAGTAATGAGCCTTCAAGCGTAGGTCAGACTCTTGACAATACTACGGATCCCATTGCTGCAGGGCTTGCAACGGTATTTGATTCGTTGAATACTTCGATAACCGCTGATGAAAGCAGAGTTAAGACAGCCAAGACGGCAGCAGGTTCGATGATGTTTACATCAACCGATATTGAAGAGACGTCATGGGTAATCGTAAGTGCCGTTCCGTCAAGCCTGTTAAGCAACAGTATCATAAAGGTTATGATAATCACATTTGTCAGCGCCATATTGCTTCTTATACTTATGGCTGCACTTGTTTATTACATAATCAGCAAGGCTATCAACCCCGTTACTACCGTTACACAGCGTATAACCGATATCAGCAAGGGTGATTTCACCGTTAATATCGTTCCCGAAGGAAATAATGAGATTACGACTTTGAGTGAAAGCCTGAATGAATACATAGGCAAGATGAGAGCTACGCTTAACAGTCTGTCCAATATTTCCGGAGAGATGAACAGCCGTGCAGGTGAGTGTTTCGATATATCTCACATTCTTGCGGATGCCAACCATAATCAGGGTGAGTCAATCGAGAAGCTTAATACAACGCTTAACGATATGAACAGATCCATCGAAGAGATTGCTAATGCGGCTACCGAACTTGCAACAACATCCGGTCAGCTTGCACAGAATGCAGAGGATGTTAAGGTATTATGTGATGAGACACTTGATGCATCAACCACCGGTAAGAATGAGATGGAGAGTATGACGAAAAACGTCAACACTCTGAATGACACGATAGGCGAACTTACAGACCTTATCAGGGCGACCGCCAAGTCCGTTGAAGAGATTACGGGTATTACCGATACAATCAACGCAATATCAGAGCAGACCAACCTCTTATCGCTTAATGCTTCAATAGAGGCAGCAAGAGCCGGAGAGTCAGGTAAAGGATTTGCCGTTGTTGCAACAGAAGTGGGTGTCCTTGCCAATCAGTCATCTGAGGCAACTGATACAATCAGAAGACTTATTGATGATATTACCAAGAATATCGTTGATATCAACAGGAAGGCAGATATCTGCTCTAAGGATATGGAAGCCTGCGTAAGCGGTGTTGAAGGCGCCAATGAGTCGTTTAATAAGATTTATGAGGATGTTGCGAAGGCGACTGACGGTATCAATGAGATCGCTAACGGCATTGAGAAGATCAATGATGTTGCATCCAATAATGCAGCCACCACCCAGGAGCAGGCAGCCAACATCAATGAAGTACTCGGCTTAAGTGATATGATTGTTACCGAGAGCAACAAGCTTCGTTCGGAGACTGACAACATCACTCACATTTCCGAGAACCTTAACCGTTATTCGGATTCTATCAACTCGGATCTTTCACAGTACACGGTTTAGTTTAAGAGACGTATTACTTATATGTAATAACTGCGACCCGAAGGGAATTATCTCTTCGGGTCGATTTTTATGTGTGGATATTTTTATATATTCTCAGTAGGATTTTATATTCTATATTGTTTCACTATGTAATAAATTGTATACAACAAGTTTGGGGTTCCCGTAAAAATGTGGGGACATACAATTAACTAAGGAGGGTTATAAATGAAAAAGAAAGTTTTGGCAGCTTTGATGGCAATGACAATGTTGGCATTAACAGCATGCGGAAGCGCAGCAGCTCCGGCAGCTACAACAGGTTCGTCAGATTCAGGCGCAGGTGCGGTTGCATCAGGCGGCGGCAAGAAGGTAGCAGTGGCAATGCCCACTCAGTCTTCAGAGAGATGGATGCACGATGGTGCTAACATGAAGGCACAGCTTGAAGAGCTCGGTTATACCGTTGATCTTCAGTACGCTGAGGATGATGTACAGGCTCAGGTTTCTCAGATAGAGAACATGATAGCAGCAGGCGCTAACTGCCTCGTTATCGCAGCTATCGACTCAGATGCTTTGGTTAACGTAGAAGCACAGGCTAAGAACGCAGGAATCCCTGTTATAGCTTACGACAGGCTTCTTATGAATACTGACGCTGTTTCTTACTACGCAACATTCGATAACAAGGGTGTTGGTACAAAGATCGGTGAGTACATCGTTAAGAACTGCGGTGCTACAAAGGACGACCCTAAGACTATCGAGCTGTTCATGGGTTCACCCGATGATAACAACGCTCATATGCTTTATGCAGGTCTTATGGAGCAGATCCAGCCTTTACTTGATGAAGGTGCTCTTATCTGTAAGTCAGGACAGCTTGCATTTGAAGACAACAACACTCTTAGATGGGATCAGCAGACAGCCATGAAGAGATGTGAAGACCTTCTTACAAGATACTATGCAGACGAAGACCTTGATATCTGCGCATGTGCTTATGACGGATTATCATACGGTTGTATGTCAGCCCTTGAGGGTGCAGGTTATACAGATGCTAACTGGCCCATGATCACAGGTCAGGATGCAGAGCTTATGGCTACAAAGCACATCATCTCAGGTAAGCAGACAATGTCTATCTACAAGGATACAAGACTTCTTGCTTCTAAGTGCGTTACAATGGTACAGGCAGTTCTTGAAGGTTCAGAGCCTGAGATCAACGATACAGAGCAGTACAACAACGGCAAGATAGTAGTTCCTTCATATCTGTGTGAACCCGTTCCTGTTGATAAGAACAACTACAAGGAAGTTATCATCGGCGGCGGATACTATACAGAGGAGCAGCTGGCTGAATAATTACAGACAGAGAATTAATGACAATACAGGGCGGTGGCAGACAGCTGCCGCCTTGTTTTAAAAAGTTATTAGAAGGAGTGGTAGGATGTCGGATTACATCTTGGAAATGAATCATATAACTAAAGAATTCTCCGGTGTTAAAGCGCTTGATGATGTTAACATCAAGATCAAGAAGGGTGAGATTCATGCGTTATGTGGTGAGAACGGAGCAGGCAAATCCACCCGTATGAATGTTTTGTCCGGTGTGTATCCCTACGGTACATACAGCGGAGATATCGTATATAAGGGAGAACATTGCAAGTTCCATAATCTGAGGGATTCGGAAGCCAAGGGTATAGTTATCATACACCAGGAACTGGCACTGAGTCCGCTGCTTAGTATAGCCGAGAACGTGTTCATCGGTAATGAGCAGACCAAAAGAAAGGGCATAATAGATTGGACTAAGACAAGAAAGCATGCACAGGAGATGCTTGCCAAGGTGGGTCTTGAGCATGAGGATGTTGATGTTCCGATCAATACATTGGGTGTAGGTAAGCAGCAGCTTATAGAGATCGCCAAGGCTATGGCCAAGAAGGTTGAACTTCTTATATTGGATGAGCCCACTGCAGCCCTTAATGATGAAGAGAGTAAGAAACTGCTCGATATAATGCTTCAATTAAAAGAACAGGGTATTACCTGTATCATCATCTCTCATAAGCTCAATGAGATAGAATATGTATCCGATTCGGTGACGATCATACGAGACGGCAAGACCATTGAGACTTTGGTTAAGGGAGTGGACGATTACTCTGAAGACAGAGTGATCAAGGCAATGGTAGGTCGTGAGATGACCAACCGTTATCCTGTCAGAGAAGGTGTTGATATCGGAGATGTGGTCTTCGAAGTTCGTAACTGGAATGTATTCCATCCCGATGATGAACACCGTCAGGTACTTAAAGATATTAATATCAACGTTCGCGCCGGTGAGGTCGTAGGATTAGCCGGACTTATGGGTGCGGGCAGAACGGAACTTGCGATGAGTCTGTTCGGACACAGTTACGGACAGAAGATATCGGGTACCGTACTTATTAACGGCAAGGAAGTCCATCTTAAGACTGTCAAA
>JAFYBE010000033.1 GCA_017540355.1 Lachnospiraceae bacterium
AAGCCTTATCTTCATCCCGGAAGACAGGCAGGCATCATATATGACGGAGTGATGGTCGGTTATCTCGGTGAGGTTCATCCTGCTGTTGCGGATAATTATGACATCGGTGTCAAGACATATGTTGCGGTTCTGGATATGCCTAATGTTGTTCCTTTTGCAAGCTTTGACAGAAAGTTTGTCGGAGTGGCTAAGTACCCGAGCGTATCACGTGACATTTCAATGGTTGTACCAAAGGATATCCTTGTGGGAGAGATAGAGGCGCTTATCAGACAGCGCGGCGGCAAGCTTTTGGAAAGCTACAGCCTGTTTGATATATACGAGGGCGATCAGATCAAGGAAGGCTTTAAGTCAGTGGCTTACAGCATAGTCTTCAGAGCATCGGATCATACTCTTACCGATGATGAGATCGGCGCTGCAATGAAGAAGATATTAAACGGTTTAAGCAGTATGGGTATTGAACTCAGACAGTAAGAGTTGAGTGATTGTCGACCGTTTGGTATGGAGGACATATTAATGAACGACAGAAATATATGGAAGAGTGCAACACAGAAGAAGGTACGCGAGATTGATAAGTTCGCGGACGGATATATCGATTTTTTAAATAACGGCAAGACCGAGAGGGAGTGCTGTGACCTTGGCGTTGAAATGCTTGAGCAGGCAGGATACGTGGAGCTAAACAAGGTGCTTAAGACCGGCAAGAAGCTTAAGGCAGGAGATAAGGTCTATACCACGCAGATGAACAAGTCGATTGCGGCTTTCCATATCGGAAGAAAGCCATTGGAAGAAGGTCTTAATATCCTCGGCGCTCATATAGACAGTCCGAGACTTGATATCAAGCAGAATCCTCTGTATGAGGACGGCGGTTTCTCGCTTCTTGATACACACTATTACGGCGGTGTTAAGAAGTATCAGTGGGTGACGCTTCCTCTTGCGATCCACGGCGTTGTTGTCAAAAAGGACGGCACGATAATAGAGATCAACATAGGTGAGGATGAGGACGATCCCGTATTCTTCATATCCGATCTTCTGATTCATCTTGCATCAAAGCAGATGGAGAAGAAGGCATCTGAGGTTATAGAGGGCGAGGCGCTTGATATAATTGTCGGCAACATGCCTTTAAAGGATGTTAAGGGACAGGAGAATAAGGAGGCTGTTAAGAACAATATTCTTAAGCTTTTAAAGAGTCAGTATGACATAGATGAAGCTGATTTTGCTTCTGCCGAGCTTGAGGTTGTACCTGCGGGCAAAGCCAGAGAGGCCGGTTTTGACAGAAGCATGATCTTGGCTTACGGACATGATGACAGAGTATGCGCTTATCCTTCGATAAGAGCACTTATTGATACCGACAAGCCTGAGAGAACGACATGCGCAATCCTTGTTGATAAAGAGGAGATCGGTTCTGTCGGCGCCACGGGTATGAGAAGCAGATTCTTTGCCAACGCTGTTGCTGAGATATTAAATCTTACAGTCGGCAATTACAATGACCTTATGCTTTCAAGATGCATGGCCAATTCATTCATGTTAAGCTCTGATGTCAATGCGGGATTCGATCCCACATATGCTGATAAATTCGAGAAGAAGAACGCATCATATCTCGGTAACGGTATGGCGCTTATCAAGTTCACCGGCGCAAGAGGCAAGTCGGGCTCCAATGATGCCAATGCTGAGTACATAGCCAAGCTTAGAGATATACTGGATAAGGATGGTATCATATATCAGACAGCGGAACTCGGTAAGGTTGATATAGGCGGAGGCGGAACAATCGCTTATATCCTTGCACTCTACGGAATGAACGTTATAGACTGCGGTATTGCGGTTTTAAACATGCATGCTCCGTGGGAAGCGATAAGCAAAGCCGATCTGTACGAGACCTATCTCGGATACAAGACATTCCTTAAGAATATCGGATAATGAAGACAAGTGATTTTAACTACGAGCTGCCGAAGGAACTGATAGCACAGGATCCGCTTGCAGACAGGTCATCTTCAAGGCTTCTTTTACTTGATAAGAAGACGGGTGAGCTTTCGCATAAGCATTTTTCGGATATCATAGATTATCTTAATCCCGGAGACTGCCTCGTACTCAACAATACAAAGGTTATTCCCGCAAGGCTTTTAGGCGTTAAGCCGGATACCGGTGCCGCAATAGAAGTATTCCTGCTTAAAAGGCTTTCCGATAATGAGTGGGAGACGCTTGTAAGACCCGGCAAGAAGCTGAGGGAAGGTGCAAGAGTATCATTCGGAGACGGCCTGCTTACGGGACAGATTAAGAAGCAGCTTCCCGACGGCAACAGAATAGTAAGTTTTGAATATGACGGCATATTTGAGGAGATACTTGATAAGCTCGGAGAGATGCCTCTGCCACCGTATATTACGCATAAGCTTGCCGATAAGAACAGATATCAGACCGTATATGCAAAATATGACGGCTCTGCAGCTGCACCGACCGCCGGACTTCACTTTACGGACGAACTGTTAAAGCGCATAGAGGATAAGGGTATTAGTCTTGCCTATGTAACTCTTCATGTGGGACTCGGTACATTCAGACCGGTAAAAGTGGATGATGTAACCGAACACAAGATGCATTCGGAGTGGTACAGAATAGATAAGACCGCTGCAGATATAATCAATAAGACAAAGGCTGCCGGCAACAGAGTAATATGTGTCGGTACGACAAGCTGTCGTACGATAGAAAGTGCGGCCAAGCCCGACGGCAATGGCGGATATATGCTCGCTGAATCCGAAGGGGATACCGATATATTCATCTATCCCGGTTATGAGTTTAAGCTCCTTGACTGCCTTATTACGAACTTCCATCTGCCGGAATCTACGCTTATTATGCTTGTTTCGGCACTGGCCGGAAGAGACAATGTACTTTCGGCATATGAAGAAGCGGTTAAGCAGAGGTACAGATTCTTCTCATTCGGAGATGCGATGTTTATCACGAACGATATACATTGTGTACATAATCAAGGTGTTGAAAAATAGCCTGAATTGATATAAAGTAATAACTGTAGGTGTCAGCTACTACATAAGGGAGAATAAGATGGAGAAAAGAAAAGCAGAGAGAACCGAGCTTGAATCTAAGCTTATAATCAAGCAGCTTAACGGGGAAGGATCCGGAGCAAGAGAAGTTGCCATAGAGATCACCGATGTATCCAAGGCCGGTGTCGGTTTTGTATGTACGGAGAAGCTTGAGATAGGTGCCGTATATGAGGGCTTCCTTACAATCTGGACAGCAGAGACCATACACAGTTTTATGGAGATCGTCAGAATCGTTAAGAAGGGCGATGCTTTTGAATACGGTGCAATCTTTATCGGAATGCCCGATATGGAGACCAAGAGAATAGAGATATACCAGACTGTTGGACATCTTAACGGTGAGTTTTAAGATATAAGACGTTTTACAAGAAATGTCATAGAAAACTCCATATTTTTGTTGTAAATTGTCGGAATATTTAGTAAAATATTGATTAGAGTCGTAAAAGACTCTAATCAATATTTTTTTGGTAGTGGGGACTACCTAAAGGAGGTTACATGAACGTTTACACAACTGACAAGATCCGTAACGTCGTACTGCTTGGTCATGGTGGTGCGGGCAAGACTTCTCTTGTGGAATCTATGGCATATCTTGCCGGATTAACATCCAGAATGGGCAAGGTTCAGGATGGCAACACCCTAAGCGATTTCGGTAAGGAGGAGCAGAAGCGTCAGTTCTCAATATCGACATCTGTAGTTCCGATAGAGTGGGACGGGACCAAGATCAATCTTATAGATGCACCCGGATATTTTGATTTCGAGGGTGAAGCATATGAAGCTGCAAGCGCAGCCGATGCCGCGATCATCGTTGTAAGCGGTAAGGCAGGTGTTGAAGTAGGCACGGACAAGGCGTGGGATTTATGTGATAAGTTTAAGCTTCCCCGCATGGTGTTCGTCACGGATATGGATATAGACAATGCATCATTCCGTCAGGTTGTAGAAGATATGACTGCCAAGTACGGTAAGAAGCTCGCGCCTTTCCATCTTCCGATAAGAGAAGATGAGAAGTTCGTCGGCTATGTTAATGTAATAGCTGAGAAGGCTTATCGCTGGGAAGGCAAGGAAGCGAAGGAGTGCGATATTCCCGATTATTCAAAGTCTTACCTTGAGCAGTACAAGGATACTTTGATGGAAGCGGTTGCTGAGACTAGCGAAGAGTTCATGGACAGATACTTCGGCGGAGATACATTCTCAGAGGCTGAGATCAGAGCGGCTCTTCGTACCAATATCAATGACGGTTCGATTGTTCCCATGTCTATGGGTTCAAGCCTGTTATGCCAGGGCGTATATACATTGCTTGACGATATCGTTAAGTATCTTCCCAGCCCTGAGAACAGAACGGTTGCAGGTGTATCTCTTAAGACCAACGAAGTATTCGAAGCCAACTATGACTTCTCGAAGGCTAAGTCAGCATACATCTGGAAGACAATCGTGGATCCTTTCATAGGTAAGTACAGCCTTATCAAGGTTTATTCCGGTGTTATCAAGGCTGACGATACGCTTTATAACCAGGATAAGGACGTTGATGAGAAGATTGGTAAGCTTTATATCCTTCAGGGTAATAAGCCTATCGAAGTTCCCGAGCTTCATGCCGGCGATATAGGTGCAATCGCCAAGCTTACAGCTGCTCGTACGGGTAATACGCTTTCTACGAAGGCCAATGTCATCCAGTACGGTAAGGCTGAGCTCCCGACACCTTATACATACAGAAGATATAAGGCTGTCAATAAGGGCGATATAGATAAGGTCAGCCAGGCATTACAGAAGATGATGCATGAGGATCAGACACTTAAGAATGTCAATGATGCTGAGAACAGACAGCTCTTGCTCTACGGTATGAGTGAGCAGCATCTTGATATTGTTGTAAGCAGACTGCAGAACGAGTATAAGGTTGCGGTTGAGCTTTCAGATCCCAAGGTTGCATACAGAGAGACAATACGTAAGAAGTCTGATGTTGAATATAAGTATAAGAAGCAGTCAGGCGGACACGGCCAGTACGGTCATGTCAAGATGACATTCGAGCCCAGCGGCGATATAGATACTCCTTACACCTTCGAGCAGATGGTTGTCGGCGGTGCCGTTCCTAAGAACTACTTCCCTGCAGTTGAGAAGGGTCTTGTAGAGTCAGTAGGCAGAGGACCTCTTGCAGCTTATCCTGTTGTCGGTATCAAGGCCGTGCTTTACGTTGGATCTTATCATCCTGTTGACTCA
>JAFYBE010000034.1 GCA_017540355.1 Lachnospiraceae bacterium
CTCTTAGGTTTCGGTGCTTCTGCGGTCAATCCTTATCTTGCACATGCAACTATCGAGAGCCTTATTAAGGAAGGCAATCTGGATAAGGATTATTATGCAGCCGTTGAAGATTATGACCATGCAGTATTGCAGGGTATAGTCAAGATTGCTTCCAAAATGGGTATATCTACTATACAGAGTTATCAGGGCAGTAAGATATTCGAGGCAATCGGTATCTCCAAGGATGTTATAGATAAATACTTCGCAGGTACTGTTAGCAGAATAGGCGGTATCACACTCGAGGATATAGCAGAGACTACGGACAGACAGCATTCCAAGGCTTTCGATCCCCTGGGTCTTACAACGGATATGACACTTAATTCAGTGGGCAGACATAAGATGCGTGCTCAGGGTGAACAGCATCGTTATAATCCCAAGACAATACATATGCTTCAGACAGCCACAAGAGAAGGTGACTATGAGAAGTTTAAACTCTACACCTCAATGGTAGATTCGGAAGAGACAGGATACTTAAGAAGCCTCATGGAGTTTAACTACCCCGCAGAAGGTATAAGCATTGATGAAGTTGAGAGCGAGACGGAGATTGTTAAGAGATTTAAGACAGGTGCCATGAGTTACGGATCAATATCCGAAGAAGCCCATGAGGCACTTGCTGTTGCAATGAATCACTTACACGGTAAGTCCAACAGCGGTGAGGGTGGTGAAAGCGATGAAAGAATTGCATCTGCAGGAACAGCTCACGACAGAAGCTCTGCAATCAAGCAGGTGGCAAGCGGACGTTTCGGTGTTACAAGTAAGTATCTTGTAAGTGCAAAAGAGATACAGATAAAGATGGCACAGGGTGCTAAGCCCGGTGAGGGCGGACACCTGCCGTCTAAGAAGGTATATCCCTGGATTGCAAAGACAAGACATTCAACACCCGGTGTCAGCCTTATTTCGCCTCCGCCTCATCATGACATCTATTCAATCGAGGATCTGGCACAGCTTATATACGACCTTAAGTGTGCAAATAAAAATGCGAGAATCTCGGTTAAACTTGTAAGTGAAGCAGGTGTCGGTACGGTTGCGGCCGGTGTGGCCAAGGCGGGTGCACAGGTAATTCTTATATCAGGTTATGACGGAGGTACCGGTGCAGCTCCCGTAAGTTCAATACATAATGCGGGACTTCCCTGGGAACTCGGTCTAGCAGAGACTCATCAGAATCTTATAAAAAACGGCCTCAGAGGTCGCGTAATAATAGAGACGGACGGAAAACTTATGAGCGGAAGAGATGTGGCCATAGCCGCATGTTTGGGTGCCGAGGAGTTCGGATTTGCAACTGCTCCGCTTGTAACGCTCGGATGTGTAATGATGAGAGTATGTAACCTGGATACATGCCCCATGGGCATTGCCACACAGAATCCGGAACTCAGAAAGAGATTTATCGGTAAGCCTGAGTATGTAGAGAACTTCATGCTCTTTATAGCAAGAGAATTAAGAGAGTATATGGCTAAGCTCGGTGTTCGAACAGTTGATGAACTTGTCGGACGTACGGATCTGCTTCGTCAGATAAGCACGGGTGAAGGCGTAAGTGAGCGCATAGATCTAAGCGGAATCTTATCATCACATTACTGTGATTCGGGTGATGATAAGGTTGTTGATACTCCTTTTGATTTCGAACTTGAGAAGACTGTTGATGAGAGTGTATTGCTTAAGGATAAATCGGTTAAGGCAGCCATAAGTAAGGGAAGCAAAGCTAAAGTAAGTGTTGAAGTACACAATACCGACAGAGCATTTGCAACCCTGCTTGGTGCCGAGATTACAAGACACAATCCCGAGGGACTTGCAGACGGAACGATTACAATTGATTGTAAGGGTTCCGGCGGACAGAGTTTCGGTGCATTCATTCCCAAGGGACTTACACTTAAGCTTACGGGTGATTCCAATGACTATATGGGCAAGGGCTTATCAGGAGGAATAATCGCCGTATCGGCTCCTGCTGATGCGGGTTATGAAGCCGAAGAGAATATCATAATCGGTAACGTTGCATTATACGGTGCAACATACGGAGAGGCTTATATAGCAGGTATGGCAGGTGAGAGATTCTGTGTACGTAATTCCGGCGCAACGGCTGTTGTTGAAGGTGTCGGAGAGCACGGATGTGAATATATGACGGGCGGCCGTGCGGTAATTTTAGGACCTACGGGTAAGAACTTCGCAGCCGGAATGAGCGGTGGTATTGCATATGTGCTTGATGAAGACAATCAGTTATACAAAAATCTCAACAAGGAACTTGTTCTTATGGAGCAGATAGACAATAAGGGTGAGAAACAGGAACTTGAAGAGATATTAAAGAAGCATGTGAAGTACACCGGTTCTAAGAAGGCTAAGACAATACTTGATCATTTCGATGAGTATCTGCCTAAGTTCAAAAAGATCATCCCTGCGGATTATAAGAAGTTATTGCATCTTATCTCAGGATTTGAGGAGCAGGGTATGAACAGAGAGAAGGCTCAGATAGAAGCTTTCTATGCAAGCACCAAGGCAGTGAATGATTAGGACGGAGGATTGATATCATGGGTAAAGCAACAGGATTCTTAGAATATAACAGAGAAGATAATCATACGATTGATCCTCTTAAAAGAATTAAAAACTTCGATGAGTTCCATCCTGAAATCAGCGTTGAGAAGCGCAGATGCCAGGCAGCCAGATGTATGGAATGCGGTGTTCCGTTCTGCCAGGCAGGTACGATGATAGCGGGAATGGCTTCGGGATGTCCGCTTAATAACCTGGTTCCCGAGACTAACGATCTCGTATATAAGGGCAATATTGAGCAGGCTTACAGACGTCTTAGTAAGACTCACAGTTTTCCGGAATTCACATCACGTGTGTGTCCCGCACTTTGCGAAGCGGCATGTACATGCGGACTTAATGATGCTCCTGTCACAACAAAGGATAATGAGAGATACATTATAGAATATGCATTTGAGCACGGTCTTGTGGAAGAACCCGAACCTGCGGTTCGCACAGGTAAAACCGTGGCTGTTATAGGAAGCGGTCCTTCGGGACTTGCGGCTGCGGCTTCACTTAATCGCAGAGGACATAAGGTAACCGTATATGAAAGAAGCGACAGAGCCGGCGGACTTTTAAGATACGGTATTCCCAACATGAAGCTTGATAAGAGAGTGATTGACAGACGTATTGCTTTAATGGAGAAGGCCGGTATTGATTTTGTCTATAATACGGATGTCGGTAAGGATATCAAGTCATCAAAACTGCTTAAGCAATATGACAGAGTGGTACTTGCCTGCGGTGCTTCGAATCCGAGAGATATAAATGCAACGGGCAGAGATGCCAAGGGTATATACTTCGCAGTTGATTTCCTTAAGGAAGTAAGCAAAAAGCTTATGGATGAAGATTACAATACGGAGAAACTTACCGAATGTAAGACAATGTCATGGGGTAATCTTAAGGGCAAACATGTTGTGGTAATCGGTGGCGGTGACACCGGTAATGACTGCGTGGGAACATCGATAAGATTAGGTGCGGCATCAGTCACGCAGCTTGAGATGATGCCTAAACCTCCTGCAGACAGATTGCCGTCCAATCCCTGGCCCGAATGGCCTAAGATACTTAAGACGGACTACGGCCAGGAAGAAGCAATAGCACTTTTCGGACACGATCCCAGAATCTACCAAACGACGGTTGAAGAGTTTATAAAGGATGCCAAGGGTAATCTTAAGGCTGTTAAAACGGTTAAGCTTGAAGCCAAGAAAGATGAGAAAACGGGACGCATGAATATGGTGCCCGTCAAGGGTTCACAAGAAGAACTGAAAGCTGACCTTGTATTAATTGCGGCAGGTTTTTTGGGAAGTCAGGAATATGTAACGAATGACTTCGGCGTAGAGCGTAATGCACGTACAAATGTGGCAACGGCAGAGGGCGATTATGCTACAAGTATCGAGAGAGTATTCACCTGCGGAGACATGCACAGGGGACAGTCGCTTGTTGTATGGGCGATAGCTGAAGGAAGGGCTGCGGCAAGAGCAGTAGATATGTCGCTTATGGGATATACAAATCTGTAAGAAGACATCGGATACAAGTATACGCTGTATACAAGGTATACTTGTTGCTATCGTAAAAACAAGTATGGTATCGTGAGGGATGAAAGGTTGTAGAGTATGGGTTGTATCATCATAGCGATGCCTAGAATTGAAGATGCTGACAGGCTTGCCGTTATATTAAGAGGCAAGGGTTTCTTTGTCGACTTCACCTGTGACAGCGCAGCGGACGTATTAAGGCATGCATCCTATGATGACAGTGGGGTTGTGATATGCGGCTACAAGCTAAAAGACATGCCCCATATGGAACTCCTGGAACTGCTTCCGGAGCATTATGAGATGATACTTACCGTAAGTGCGGCCAGGTGGGACATGTGTGCCGATGATGTGCTTAAGGTTGAACTCCCGCTTAAAGTCGGAGACTTTGTCAGAACGGTCGAGATGGTGTCAAGCCGTATGGAAGCCGGAAGGCGAAAAGGCGGTAAGGGCCCCGGCGGAAGAACAAAGGCACAACAGGAGATTGTGGAGAAAGCTCAGAGACTTCTTATCGAACGTAACGGTATGGAAAGAACGGAAGCATACAGATATATTCAGAAGCAGAGTATGAATTCGGGTAACAGTATGGTTGAAGTTGCAACCACAATACTTGAGTCCGAATATGACGCATAAGCGGCAGGAGACGATATGAAGATTGAATTTACCAAGATGCACGGTTGCGGTAATGATTATGTATATATAGACGGCGGAAGGTTTTTTATAGATAAGGATAAGAAGCCTGACGTGGTCCGCTTTATGAGTGACAGGCATAAGGGTATAGGATCTGACGGAGTTATCTTTATAAATCCTACGGAGTCAGATGCATCCGATTTTGAGATGGAGATGTATAACGCTGACGGATCTCGCTCGGAGATGTGCGGTAACGGAATCAGATGCGTAGCCAAGTATGTGTATGACAAGGGACTTATCGATTCGGCTGCAAGAAGTGTCAATATAGAGAGCTTTGGCGCAGTTAAGCATATAGAACTTAAGGTTGATAACGGATGTGTCACGATGGCGACTGTAGACATGGGAGAGCCGATTCTTAAGCCGGCCGATATACCTGTTAACATGGCGGGTGCGGGTCCCGTGGTTCAGTATCCGATAGAAGCACTCGGTAAGGAATATAAGGTTACCTGTGTATCAATGGGTAATCCGCATGCAATCATTTATGTTGATGATGTTGCCGAAGTGGACATAGAAAAGATCGGACCTGTACTTGAGTCGCATCCGATTTTTCCCAAGAAGGCAAATATAGAATTCGTACAGAATATCGACAGATCTCATGTGAAGATGCGTGTATGGGAGAGAGGTACCGGTGAGACACAGGCCTGCGGAACGGGATGTTCGGCATTAACCGTCGCGGGAGTTTTAAACGGATATTATGACAGAGATGTCAGTGTAGAGATACAGGTGCTTGGCGGAATAATAAATGTCAATTATGCGACAGACGGACATGTATATATGACCGGACCGGCAACGACGGTATATGAGGGAGTAATAGAGGTATAGATATGGCTAAGATCAATAAGGATTATACTAAGCTTAAAAGCAGTTACTTATTCAGTACCATAGCAAAAAAAGTTCGTGAATATGAAGCGCAAAATCCGAGCGTGGATATCATAAGACTTGGTATAGGTGATGTCACAAGACCCTTAACGCCTGCGATTGTTTCGGCCATGCATAAGGCTGTTGATGAGATGGCAGACGCATCCACATTCAAAGGTTATGCACCGGATTTGGGATATGATTTTTTGCGTAAAACCATTGCGGATAATGACTACAGAGCCAGAGGCTGCATAATAGAAGATGATGAAATATTCGTATCCGACGGAGCCAAGAGTGATTCCGGTAATATCCAGGAGATATTCGGAAGAGATAATGTTATCGCGGTCGGAGATCCGGTGTATCCCGTATATGTGGATACAAATGTAATGGGCGGAAGATCCGGTGAATATGATGATGTGACGGGCAGATGGAGTGATATTGTGTATATGCCCTGTCTTGAAGAGAATGGTTTT
The DNA here is from genome assembly GCA_017540355.1 of Lachnospiraceae bacterium. Taxonomy (GTDB): domain Bacteria; phylum Bacillota; class Clostridia; order Lachnospirales; family Lachnospiraceae; genus Colinaster. The sequence continues at coordinate 6,098 of JAFYBE010000034.1, forward strand.
GCACCCGTAATCCCTACAGGAAGCAAGGTGCCCGATATAATTTATCTTTGTTTCCCCAATAACCCCACGGGTGCAACCATTTCCAAAAGTGAACTTCAGAAGTGGGTTGATTATGCCAATGAGCACGGTTCCGTAATAATCTATGATGCCGCTTATGAGGCATATATTTCAGAACCTGATGTGCCTCACAGCATATATGAGTGTGAGGGCGCAAGAACCTGTGCAATAGAGATAAGGAGTTTTTCAAAGAATGCCGGATTTACCGGAGTAAGACTCGGATTTACGGTTATTCCGAAGGACCTTGTTGCAGAGGGGGTGAGACTGCACGATCTCTGGGCAAGGAGACACGGAACCAAGTATAACGGCGCTCCTTATATTATTCAGAGAGCCGGTGAAGCCGTATACAGCGAGGCCGGTAAAGCAGAGGTTAAGGGGCTTGTTAAGTATTATATGGATAATGCTTCATATATTCTTAACGGACTAAAGTCAGCGGGCTTAAGCGTTTCGGGCGGAGTCAATGCTCCTTATATTTGGCTTAAAACTCCGAACGGACTTAGCAGCTGGGAGTATTTTGACCTGTTGCTTGAGAAGGCAAATGTGGTCGGAACACCGGGTTCGGGATTCGGCCCGAGCGGTGAAGGATACTTGCGATTGACGGCTTTCGGAGATAAGGACAGAACCAAAGAGGCTGTGGACAGAATAGCAGGAATTATGTTATGATAGGAGTTGCCGATTTTTCGGCAACTTTCTGTATCAATGCGCAAGTTACAGAGGGTTATATTGATTTTTTTATAATAGGAGGACATAGATATGTCATTAAACAAGAAAAGTGTTGACGATCTCAACGCAAAGGGCAGAAGAGTACTTGTAAGATGCGATTTCAACGTTCCTTTAAAGGACGGTCAGATCACAGACGAGACAAGAATTGTGGCTGCACTTCCCACAATCAACAAGCTTATCGCTGACGGAGCTAAGGTTATCCTCTGCTCACATCTTGGTAAGGTTAAGGAAGGTCCCAATGAGAAGGAGAGCCTTGCACCCGTAGCCAAGAGACTTTCTGAGAAGCTTGGTAAGGAAGTAGTATTCGTGGCTGATTACAATGTAACAGGTGCAGATGCTACAAAGGCAGTAGAGAATATGAAGGAAGGTGATGTTGTTCTCCTTCAGAATACAAGATTCCGTGGCAAGGAAGAGACAAAGCCCACTGAGGCAGGCGAAGCTTTCGCTAAGGAACTTGCCGATCTTGCAGATGATTATGTATGCGACGCTTTCGGTTCTGCACACAGAGCACATGCTTCTGTTGCTGTAGTAACTAAGTATATAACAGAGAAGGGCGGCACCAATGCAGTTGGTTACCTTATGCAGAAGGAGATCGACTTCTTAGGTAATGCTGTAGAGAATCCTGTCAGACCTTTCGTAGCAATCCTTGGCGGTGCTAAGGTTGCTGATA
>JAFYBE010000035.1 GCA_017540355.1 Lachnospiraceae bacterium
AGCTTAAGTCCGAAAGCCATGTTATCATATACTGTCATATGAGGATACAGAGCGTAGTTCTGGAATACCATCGCGATATCTCTGTCCTTAGGCTCAACATCGTTGACCACTCTGTCACCGATCTTCAACTCACCTGATGTAATATCCTCAAGTCCTGCGATCATACGAAGTGTAGTAGACTTACCACAACCTGAAGGACCAACGAAGATAATGAACTCCTTATCAGCGATCTCAAGGTTGAAATCCTTAACAGCCTCGAAACCGTTGGGATACTTCTTGCAAATGTTCTTAAGCGATAAACTTGCCATTTTAAAAAACCCTCCTGAAAATTCTTCTTTAAATACGGATAAAATCCGCCGCTAATATAGAGTATATAGTCCCGACCGTAAAACTAAAATAGGCAACCTGCTAAAAATCCTTTCGGTTTTTTGGCAGATTGCCCAATTGTTCATTATTGATACTTATTATTTATCTTTGAGGCTTTCTCTGTAGTCAGCTATAGGCTCAACCGCATCACTGACTCTTACACTCTCCATGGCTGCAAGGTCCTTACTGTAGAATACCAGCTGATTCTTACCTCTTCTCTTGGCCTCATATAAAGCCGCATCGGCTGCCTTATACGCTTCCTGGAAGCTTGTCGCATCTCTGGGGACAACCACTCCGCCGATTGAAGCCGTAGCGGAATACTTCACGTAATCGCCCGCTCTGAAATCGTGGAAGAACTTGGTGATACGCTCACCCTCTCTGTGTAACTGATCGTCACTCTTAATACCCTTAAGGAAAAGAACAAACTCGTCTCCTCCGAGTCTTCCTATGATATCAGTTACTCTGAACTCGTTACGCAACTGATGTCCAAGACTTCTTAATACCTCATCACCGAAAGCATGTCCCATCGTATCGTTAATCTTCTTAAAGTTATCGATATCGAATAAGAACATCAGGCACTGTACTCCGGGATTCTCCGTAATCCACTCCTGTATTTTACGCTCGGTTGCTATCTTATTGTTAAGTTCCGTCAACAGATCCGTATCCGCCTTATCCGCAAGATCCTTACTCTGCTCACCGTATCTGATCTTATTAATGATCGCATTGGCTACAAGGAATAAGAGGAATACTCCGATTGCTATCGCAAGATTGATAATCATCTTACGTGCATTCCTCATCTCTATTGCCACAACATTGTCCACATACTTCTGATTGATGACTGTCATAAGCTGCCAGCCGTCTACAGAAATAGGTGCTATAACTATGGCTTTACTCTCAGTACCCTTGGCTGCGGAGAACATCATCTTGTTCTGCTTCTCCGCTCTAAGCTTGATCTGTGCAACCGTAAGACCGCTCATTGTAGATCCGGAAAGATTGTTATAGAGATTGTCTCCGCTTGTAAATGTACTTGCCGAACCGGTAGAATAAATAATCTCACCGTCTGCGGTAACAATCGCATATCCCAAAGTTCCGCCGTAATTATTCTCCGGAACAACCTTCATAAGAACCGAAGGATCTTCAAAAAGATAAACCATTCCGGTTGTCTGTCCTTCGCTCTTAATCGGTACGGAACAAACAAAGGCATCTTTATCGTTGATACCGTTATCGGAAACATACATATTGCCGGTCGTTCTGCCGGAATTGTAGTACTTGGCCTCCGACAAATCCACTTTCTCACCGTTGCTTAAGTATCCTCTGCCTTCCACATCGGTAATGGCCGCCATATATACACCATTAGCCGATTCAACCATCTTGGCTGCATAATCAGCCCACGATGAATCTGTCGCCGTATTGCCCGCGCTTATCACGGCAGATGCTCCCTTGCCGGCACCTTCCAGACTCATAAGTTCGCTTCTTAGCAAAGTGGCATACGTCTCTATCTCGATAGTAAGCTGCTTTCTGATCGTCTCTTCAGCACTGTTCTTGCTGTTGATAGTGAAGTTACTTATGAGAAAAATTATGACAACGACCAATGCAGCTACCGGTACACCCCACTGTACCAGAAGCCCTTTATTCTGACTCTGATTCTGCCTCTTTTTCTTCTTGCTTCCCATCGTTCTCCCCTATTGTCTCAGGAATCGGATCCAACTTGTCGAAAATTCTCTTCCATGCCAAACTGCATATATACGCAGGCCCCGATATACCTATAAGTATATATAAAGGCAATAGTCTGACACCAAATTCTGTAAACGATAAACCTATCGTAACCGCCACAACCGCCAAAAACAGCAGCGTGTACGGAAAATTGCTTATCACCAGTATAAATGCATTTTTGATCGTATTCTTAATAGAGTTGTCAAAATGCGACAACAGCGGATAAACATAAAGCATAACCGCGATAGCAAAAAGCCCCATTATTATCATCACGATCAAAAGCGGCTGCGGTAACTGTTCAATACCGCCTCTGATGATAATGACCGCATCCGTGGCCATTAATGTAAGAACTATTATGTTGATAAGCCATATGCAGGTTGCCTGTCTGAAGTTCAGCTTAAAGGATTTAAAAAAATCCTTCGTGACATATGACTCTTCATTCTTAACCAGCTTGACCGTCACATAGTACATTGCCGTCCATGCCGCCCCGATGGTAAACACCGGGAGTGAACATATAATAACAAGTATGTTGATGATGATCAAATCTGCCAGCTTGCTCAAAAACGAGAAAACCGGACTGTCAGGATTAAACAAATGCATGAAAAATGCAACCTTGAATTATATTATAGTACTTTAGTCCTATTCTTGCAACAATATTGTTTAAAGTCTGAATATTTCGTATAAAAATCCATATTCGTGGATATTATATCATATTCTCTTGCTATTCCCAACAGAAAATGCAAATTTTGTTACAATACCTTTTCCATGGGAATATAGAGAATTCCGTCTTTGCGTGCCACTTCTCCGCATTTTACAAAACCGTACTTATAATAGAACTTCTCGGCATAAGGTGCGGCATTTACCGTTATCTTGCTGAACGAAGTGTCGGATTTTAAATATTCGACAACGGTATCCAAAAGCCGTCTCCCTATTCCTTTATAATGATACTCTCCGTCTACGAAGAGCAAAGAAATGTGATTACCGCTGCGTAATCCTATGATTCCTATAAGTTTTTCGTTAAGAACCGCTACATAAACTTTGTAATGTCCGGATTCAAAGGCCTTTTTTAACACACTGTCCGTCACAAACGCCGCAAACGCTTCCGTTCCTTCTCTTCCGTAATCCTTGGCCTCAAACTTCAAAAAGACTCTGAAAGCCAATTCCATGGCTTCATCCCATTCTTCCGCCTTTGCCGGACGTATGACTATTTCTTCCATAAGGATGTTATCTCTCCGAAAAACTCTGATATCTTTTCTAAAAGGTCGGCGCAATAATCTTTAAATGTCTTTTTTACACTCTCCTTCACCGCTTCTTTTGCACTTTCAACTATCTGCTTCTCCACTGCATCGATAGCATCCGAAGCAGACTCATATACCTTGTCCGATATGGCTTTGTCATATACGTCATCAACTACATCGGCAAGCTTTTCCCCATCTACACCCAGACTATTGACTTTATCCATAAAATCAACGGCTTTTTTCTCATCTTCCGCCGATATGTCCACATCGTACTTATTTTCGACTTCTTTTATTGCCTCTCTGACTTCGTCTTCGGTCTGAAGGCTTCCGTCTCTTAATCTGTCTTTGAATTCTTCGATAAGAGGTCCATACTCTTTAATGTCATATTGATCTTCCTGTGCACAGACTCCCATACAGGGACAAACAACTGCAAGTGACAATATCATGCACAGTTTTATCAGTCTCTTCTTATTCATATCAGCCAATATGTCCTTTTATCCAGTCATACACATCCTGCATGACCGTATCTCTGTCAAGCTCGTTAAGAATCTCGTGTCTGTCTTCCTTATAACACTTCTCGCTTACATCAGTGATTCCAAGCGCTTTGTACTGCTCATACACTCCGTAAACGGCCTTACCGTAATCTCCGCAGGGATCTTCGCCGCCGTATACGAAGAATACGGGAAGATTCAAAGGAATCTTGGACAGGAGCTTTTCATCATGAAGTCTTGCCAAGAGTTCTTTAAGCGTTAAAAAGCCGTTGATTGTGAAAAGAAAACCGCAATTCGGGTTAACCATATATTCGTCAACGATCTTCTCATCTTTTGTAAGCCAGTCAAACGGAGTTCTCGGATTCTCAATTCTCTTATTATATGAACCGAACGCTATCATATTCATAAAAGAACTGGGATGCTTGCTTCCCTGTAAAAGCCTTAACACCCCACATAAAAATCCCATTGCTCCGATAAGAGCCTTGGGCATCATAAGCGTACCGGACAAAATGACTCCGTCAATTCCGGTTCCGTATCTTGTAATATAATTCCTCGCAATAAGCGACCCCATACTGTGACCGAACACAAAAACAGGAAGTCCGGGATACTCGGACTGAATCATCTTCTTTAATCTGTGAACGTCCCTGACAACAACGGTTGCAGGATCTCTTTTGCAGAAATAGCCCTTGGGGCCCTGACTTTCAGACAAGCCATGCCCCAAGTGTTCATTACCCGCAACTACAAAGCCCTTTTCGCACATATACTCTGCAAAAGGCTCATATCTGTCAAGCGTCTCAGCCATGCCGTGTACCAATACCAGGATACCAACAGGCTCCGTATCGGGAATCCACTTTGTGGCATGAATCTTGCTCTCGTTATCTCTTGAATCAAAATAAAAATCGGATCTGTTCATATCATCACCTTTATACAATCAGCACACAGGTGCTCCGGCAGGCATATCCTTCTCCGGAGATAATAAAACCACATTGCCCTTATCATCTTCGGCACACAAAAGCATACCTTCGGATACCATTCCGGCAAGTGTCGCGGGCTTAAGATTTGAAAGAACAAGTACCTTCTTGCCAACCATCTCCTCTGCACTGTAATACTGCTTTATGCCTGAAAGTATCTGCTTAACCTCCGAACCGATCTGAACCTGTGAGCATAACAGCTTCTTGGACTTCGGAACCTCTTCACACTTTATTATCTTGCCTATTCTAAGCTGAAGCTTGTCAAAATCTTCATATGCTATCTCAGGCTTAAGTTCCGTATCCATAATATCCTCTGCAGATTCTTCCGAACTTCCTGCACCGGCAGCGTCAAGTCCGTTCTCTTTCACATATTCGGCTCTCTGTGCTTCCTGAATGGCTGCAACCTTCTCCATAATCTCATTAAGATCAAGCCTTCCGAAAAGTATCTCGGGCTTTTCGGTAACTTTGTTGCCTGAAGGATAGGTTCCGACTGCATTAAGACTGTCATAGTTCCTTACTCCGATATTAAGCTGAGCAAGTATCTTATCTGCAGTATCCGGCATGAACGGAAGCAACAGACTTGCTCCGGTCACTATTGAATCCGTCAGATTGTACATTACCTCTGAAAGCCTGTCCTTCTTGGCCTCATCCTTTGCAAGTACCCAGGGTTCCGTCTCATCTATATATTTGTTACATCTTCTGAAAAGAGTAAATACATCGCTTATGGCATCCGCTACCTTGAGTTCTTCCATATGAGCTGCCACTTTATCCCTCGTTCCGCTTACCACGGACTTAAGATCATCATCTACAGCTTCACTTACTCCGGTTGAAGTAACAACGCCGTCAAAATACTTGTTGGACATTGAGATAGTTCTGTTCACAAGATTGCCCAATATATTGGCAAGCTCCGAATTGAATCTCTCAACCACAAGTTCCCATGTAATGGTACCGTCATTGTCATAAGGCATCTCATGAAGCACAAAATACCTTACTGCATCAACTCCGAAAAGATTTGTCAGGTCATCGGCATAAATAACATTGCCCCTTGACTTGCTCATCTTCTCTCCTCCCTGTAAAAGCCAGGGATGTCCGAATACTTTCTTCGGTAATGGCTCACCAAGCGCCATAAGGAATATCGGCCAATAAATCGTATGGAATCTGATTATGTCTTTACCGATAAGATGCAGATCTGCCGGCCAAAGCTTCTTATACAGATCACTGCTCTCACCGTCCGCATCGTAACCTATACCCGTAATATAGTTTGACAAAGCATCGAGCCATACATATACTACATGCTTATCATCAAAATCTACCGGTATTCCCCACTTAAATGAAGTTCTGGATACACAAAGATCCTGTAATCCCGGTAAAAGGAAATTGTTCATCATTTCATTCTTACGGGAAACAGGCTGTATAAACTCCGGGTGTGAATTGATGTGCTCTATCAGTCTGTCGGTATACTTACTCATCTTAAAGAAATATGCTTCTTCCTTAGCAGGACGCACTTCTCTTCCGCAATCGGGACACTTGCCATCTACAAGCTGTGATTCCGTCCAGAATGACTCACAGGGAGTACAGTACATTCCCTCGTAAGCACCTTTATATATATCGCCCTGATCATAGAGCTTTTTGAAGATCTTCTGAACCTGTCTTTCATGATCGGCGTCCGTCGTCCTGATAAACTTATCATAAGAGACGTTAAGGCTGTCGCATATTCCTTTTATAATACCGGCAACATTGTCTACAAAAGCCTTGGGTGTAACACCTGCCTGGGCCGCTTTCTCTTCTATCTTCTGTCCGTGCTCATCTGTTCCCGTCTGAAAAAAGACATCATATCCCTGCAGTCTTTTATATCTTGCAATGGCATCCGCCATCACTATCTCATAGGAATTACCGATATGCGGCTTGCCCGATGTATATGCAATTGCTGTTGTTAAATAATACTTATCTGCCATGTATGATCACCTCCCGAGTATCTGCATGAATGCCTTGGCATTCGAGGTAATATCACCTTTAAAGATGGCACTTCCGGCTACTATCACATTGGCTCCCGCCGTGATGATCTCCTCTAAGTTGGATAATCTTACTCCGCCATCCACTTCTATATCTTTCTCTGCCCCTGCTTCATTAAGCATCTTCCTGACCTGTCTTATCCGCTCGGTGGATTCAGGAATGTATTCCTGTCCTCCGCTTCCGGGTTCAACGCTCATAAGCAGTATCATATCAAAATCATCAATATACGGCCTTATGCTCTCAACCGGTGTTTTGGGATTAATTGAAAGACCGGCTCTGCATCCTGCTGCCCTGATTGAAGCCAATGCTTTGCGTACGTCTTCACAGGCCTCAAGATGAACCGTGATACCGTTACTTCCAAGTCTTGCGAATTCTTCCGTATATCTGATCGGATCCTTTATCATAAGATGTGTATCGAAAAACATATCCGTGCATTTACGTATGCTTTCCTGAACACACATGCCGAAACTGATTGCAGGAACGAACATCCCGTCCATTACATCTATGTGAAGCCACTTGGCTCCTCCGGCTTCAGCCGCTTTAATATCCTGTTCAAGATGGCAGAAATCCGCTGCCAATATCGAAGGTGATAAAATGTTCAACAAGATAATTTCCTCTCCAGCTTGGTAACACCCATCGATAAGAGTGATACCAATATAAGATAAATGAGTGCTGCCGCAAGCAGCGGCATAAGAGGCTCATACGTCTGCGATCTGATCACATTGGCACCATGCGTGATATCGGTAAGCGCAATGTATCCGCAGATAGACGTCTCCTTAAGCAATGTAATGAACTCATTGGCCAATGCCGGCAATATGTTACGGAATGCCTGAGGAATAATTATGTGCGTCATAGTCTGGATATATGAAAGTCCGAGACTTCTTCCCGCTTCAAGCTGCCCTCCGTCAACAGACATTATGCCCGATCTTACTATCTCAGCCACATAAGCTCCGGAATTGATACCGAATGCAAGTATCGCCACAAACCTCTTACTGATATCGGGGCTTGTAAATACGATATAATACATTATAAGGAGCTGTATCATGGTCGGTGTTCCGCGGATCACAGTCAGATAGAACCTGCACACGGCATCGGCACATGTCATCACCGCTCCCTTCTTCGGTCCCGTCCTGTCGGCAGTCGAGCGAATCACCGCAACCAAAAAGCCTAAAGCTACACCAAGTACAGCCGCACATATTGTAACTATAAATGTGGTACTGAGGCCTTCGGTAATATATCTCCAACGGCTTTCCGCTATGAAATTGGTGTAAAACTTCAGCTTAAAATCTTCCATAATACTTTCTGATATTGCTTATTACTTACGAACAATAATTACCTGTGTTGCTGTTGTATAGGGCTCAGAGAAATCAACACTCAAGAGTCTGTCCTCTGTGATTGTCATTCCTGCAACACCCATATCTGCCTTACCGCTTGTTACGGCATTGATGATTGCATCAAACTCCATATCCTCAATCTTGAGCTCATATCCGAGCTTGTCGCAAAGAGCCTGAGCCATCTCGGCATCGATACCTACTATCTCCTGGTTTGAATAGAACTCATAAGGCTCAAATGCCGCATTGGTAGCCATTGTAAGAGTTCCGTTGCTTCTGTCCACTCCGTCGGGAGAAACGTAAGGGCATGTTCCCTTTGTATCATCACCGATGTAATTTCTTATGATCTGATCAATCACACCCTCGCTCTTAAGCTCTGTAAGTGCTTTGTTGATTGAATCGGTAAGCTGCTTGTTGTCCTTTGACAAACAGATTGCATACTCTTCCAAAGCAAAATCCTCATCAAGGATCATAAGATCGCTGTTCTTCTCAACAAATGCCTTAGCGGGCTGTTCATCGATGATTACGCAGTCAACCTTGCCCTGCTTAAGTGCCTGAACGGCATCCGCGCCTTTATTGTATCTCTCTATTACAGAGCCTTCTTCTTCATAATCACTTGCGTAAATGTCGCCAGTTGTTCCGAGCTGAACTCCGATAACCTTACCGGGAAGATCATCAACGCTGAATACGCTGTTGGGAGTTGTCTTGCTGCCGCATGCTGCAAGTGAAAGCATAAGTGTAATGGCTGCTACAGCTGATAAAAACTTTTTCATATTTCTCTCCTTTTTCATAAGTTCTTTTTTTCAATAGTTGATAACAAGCACTATTTTACCACCAAACCCCTATTTTTCAAACTTTTTTCTGTATTTTTGAGGATTTAGGTGTTTTTATACTCAAGTACCGCCTGATATACATCCCTTTTGGATATGCCTCTGTCAGCCGCAACGGCTTTCATCGCCGCTTTCTCGTCGTATCCTTCCGATATATATCTTTCCATATGATCTTTTATACTTATGTCATCAAACTCTTTTTCTTTCTGCTCTTTAAGCTCATCAAAGCCCATTCCCTCTATGACAAGAACGTATTCACCTCTGGGATCGTTCTCCTCATAATACTCAATCGCTTTATTAAGAGTTAATGGCATTATCTCTTCAAACTTCTTGGTCAGTTCCCTGCATACGGTAATTTTCCTGTCTCCGAGTGTCTCATACAATTCCTTAAGAGTATTCTTAAGATGATGAGGCGCCTCATAGAGTATTATTGTTCTGGTCTCTGTCTTTAGTTCGTTTAATATAAGCTTTCTCTCTTTTTTATCCACCGGAAGGAACGCCTCAAAACAAAACCTTCTGGTCGGAAGCCCGGATAAACTCAAAGCAACGATAAGTGCCGCGGGACCGGGCAAAGACGTAACCGTAATGTCATTCTCATGGCACATCGTAACCAGCAGTTCGCCGGGATCGGATATTGCAGGAGTCCCTGCGTCCGTTATGAGTGCTATGTTCATTCCGCTCTTGAGCTTATCAACCAGAACTCTTCCCTTTTCCAGTCTGTTATATTCATGATAACTGGTCATGGGTGTGTCTATGTCAAAAGCGTTAAGAAGCTTGATGCTGTTACGTGTATCTTCGGCCGCGATAAGGTCCACCGACTTAAGTGTCTCGATCACTCTCGGCGTCATGTCTTTGAGATTCCCTATCGGGGTGGCGCATATATACAGTATTCCGGACATTTTGCCCTCCTCTTAATCTCCAACCTTGATGCTGTCTTCAAACTCCCGCATCTGTTCCGTATATACTCCCGGTCTTTCGTATATGATAAACGGCTTCTCCACCGTTATCCTGGGCTTGGCATCTCTCTTTGCTTCTATAAGAACCATGGTCGGCTCCTTATCAACATACGGGTACACAAGTCTCATTCTCTTCGGCTCCAGCTTATACTTCTGCAAGGTGACCATGATCTCCGTAAGTCTGAACGGCCTGTGCACCATATAAAACATTCCGCCTGTCTTAAGTATGGCGGAGGCCGTGCCGATAACATCTTCCAAAGTGCACATTATCTCATGTCTGGCTATTGTCTTGGCATCGGCATCGTTGCGTAAGCCGTGGTCCTCAATCATATACGGGGGATTACAGGTTACCACATCGACACTTCCTTTAGGGAAAAAATCGTTGAACCTGCGAATATCTTCATTCAGGATCTCCACCTTTCCCGACAGATCATTAAGCCTCACACTTCTGTCCGCAAGTTCGGCGCTTTCCTTTTGTATCTCAACACCTATAAGCTTTGCGGCATTTGTCTTGGCTGACATAAGAATCGGAATCACACCGTTGCCCGTACACAGATCAACAACGGTATCTCCCGCCACGGCCTTGGCATAATTGGCTAAAAGGACGGCATCCATCCCGAAACAGAACAGTTCCGGATTCTGTATGAGTCTCAGTCCCTTATACTGAAGGTCATCTATTCGTTCGTTTTCCTTTATCATTACATCCATATGCTTTGGCTATAAAGCAGGGGAGCATTTCATGCTCCCCTGAAAGTTTACTTATTAAGCATCTTCAAGACCCTGGGTCTTGTCCTGTTTTTCCAATTCCTTAAGTTCTTTTAACTCTTCCTTGGTAAGCTGTTTTTCCTTTTTATGTCTGCGCTTGAACTTAAGATCTTCCGCCTTGAATTCCCGGATCTCCTTCTCGTCACCGGATTCAACAATGACCTTAACAAGTTCTCTTAAGACATTGACACTTGAGACCTCTCCCTTAAGTCCGTCCGGCGTGGTCACATAATCACCGACACCCGGAAGCTTCCTGTTAATCTCTTCATATGTATCTTCTTCATGCTTAAGGCAGCACATCAGTCTTCCGCACACTCCGGATATCTTGGTGGGATTCAATGACAGGTTCTGCTCCTTGGCCATCTTGATCGACACCGGAATGAAATCCGATAAATGTGTATGACAGCATAAGGGTCTTCCGCATATGCCTATGCCGCCTCTGATCTTGGTCTCATCTCTGACACCTATCTGTCTTAACTCTATACGTGTCTTAAAGACACTGGCCAGATCCTTGACAAGCTCTCTGAAATCAACTCGTCCGTCAGCCGTAAAATAAAAGAGCACTTTGTTATTGTCAAAAGTATATTCCGCATCGATAAGCTTCATCTCAAGACCGCGATTTGCAATCTTCTCAAGACAAATCTTAAAGGCTTCTTTCTCTTTTTCTTTATTCTTGGCTTCCTGCTCATCATCCTTGGCAGTAGCTATTCTGATAACCTCCTTAAGCGGCTGTACCACCTGCTCTTCCGGTACTTCTCGGGGATCCCCGACCACGGTACCGTACTCGACTCCGCGTGCTGTCTCGACTATTACGTGGTCACCTTTCTTCACGTCGTAATCCTTGGGATCGAAAAAATAAATCTTACCCGCCGTACGGAATCTTACACCTATTATCTTAATCATCTATATACCTCATCTATCACTGTTCTCTTTTATTGATAAGAGCAAAAGTTCCATCGTCAGATCGAAATTGACGTTGGCCGTAATCCTCTTCTTCGCCGTATCAAGCGCCGCAAGGATATTCTCAATTCCTTCATAAGTACTTCTCGAAGCTGTTCTCTTGATATTCTGGAATTCGTCTCTGAATATCAGATGGTTGGCATCGTTCGTAGCCTTAAAAAGTAATGCGTCTCTGTACCATACAGCCAGGATATCAAGAAAATCACTGATCTCCAGCTTGTATTCATTCATCTGCTTTATGGTCTGACTGAGTTCGCTTATATCCATCTCGTGGATGTGCTTAAGCATCGCTATCGCATCCGTCTTGATCTTCTCAAATTCTTCGGATCTTGCAAGAATCTTCGCTTTACCGATATTACCTCTTGCAAAGGCGGCGCATATCTCTGCTCTGTAATCGGGAATCTGTTCCTCTTCCATAAGGAACTTTTTAACCAGCCTGTCATCCGCAGGCTTCATGTTAAGCACCACACATCTGCTCTGAATTGTCGGCAACAGCGCACCGAGATTGTCGGTAAGCAGTATGAGCACGGCATACTCCGGCGGCTCTTCCAATGTCTTAAGCAAAGCATTCTGAGCGTTGTTGTTCATCTTCTCCGCTTCGCTTATTATATAAATCTTACGCTTAGCCGCATAGGGCTTAACCGCTATGGTCGCTCCGACCTGTTCCCTTATATCGTCAACCGAAATGACATTGGGCTTCTCATGAGTCAGATATATGATATCCGGATTGTTCTTGGACAATGCCTGCTTACATGAATGACATTCATTACAGGGTTCCGTACCTTCTTCCTCACATAAAAGTGCCATGGCGAAAACATTCGCTATGAACTCTTTGCCGGCATATCTTTCACCGCAAATGATGTAGGCATGAGATACCTGATCGTTCTCCACCACGTTCTTAAGGTGGTCCACTATCATCTTCTGTCCGATTATGTCTGTAAATCTTGCCATCTGTAACCCTCCGACATACGAGTGCTTAGATATGATACCAAGCCTACGTAAATATATCAAGAAGCAATCCCCTTATCTCTCCTATCTTACTGAGGATCGCTATATTGTCTTTCTCGTCCTTCATCAATTCCTGAGCCAGTTCATCCAAGGTCTCATCCACAAGTCTTATTATACCATAGACTCTGTGTCTTCCTCGCCTGTCTAAGAAGTTTTCTCTGGAAAACTCATGCGATCTGGTAATCACTTCATTCATAAAACTCTTGATCAGTGATCTGTACTTACGCATGTCTTTTATATCTCTGTGCTTGGCAAGCTTATCGCCCTGCATCGTGATCTCTTCCATCATCGAAGCAAGTCTTTCCTGCAACTCGGTCTCAGCTATCTGACTCGCCAGCATGAATTTGAAGCTTCCATCAGCCTGTGCAGTCTCTTTGGGTGTCTCCACCTGCTGCACCGGGGTCATGTTATTAACCTTAATATCCATAGGCAATCTCCACGCATAGGGAAAGAATCATCCGATAATACCGGATATATATTCCGTTATCTTCTCTATGCACTTATCCAGATCGTCATTATAAAATCTGTTGTCTATACCTGCCGATCTTAGTCTGTCTTCGGCGAAATCCTCCGAATCGGCCAAAAACCTCCGACACATCTCTTCATATCGGGGCGTCTTCTGTCCGAGTTCTCTGTTAAGAGCTCTCTGTAATCTGATTCCGTCATCCAACTCTATATATATCGGTATGACATTGCCTTCTCCGTAATAGTCTCTTGTGGAAATAAATGATTCCGGAGTGCCTATCACCAGATAACTGTGATTCTTAAGATCAATCTGCTCATCATCCACAGTGAAATAATACCATACTCCGTGTATGGTATTGTATGCTCTGCTCTCTATGACTCTGCCTGCTGCCTTAAGCTTATCAAGTCCTGCTTCATCCGTAAAAAAGTATTGTTCTCCGTTCTTCTCATTCTCCCTTATAGGTCTTGTGGTATAGGGAACAATCTTCTTTAAATCAAGTTTTCCGCTTAAAAGCAGTTCTTTGTATATAGTGTCCTTGCCCGATGCGCTCTTGCCCATCAGGCAGAATATCTTACCCATGTCAATTCTCCGGAATACAAGGCGCATAGAGTTCACCTTTGGGGGGATGCGCGCCTTTAATATCATTATAATATCTCTGCGTGATTCTGTCATCTATTTCAAGGATTGCATCAGTGAATCTGCAAAGTCCTTCCGCCGTATCCATGTAAGTTGTTATCCCCAGAACAAAATCCTTCGTTGCATACTCTGTCTGAATATGATAGTCCTTAAGCAGAATCTGCTGAACGGCAAACCCATCCGTATATGATTCCCTTACAAACACAACCGCCTTGTACGGGTCAAGACCGATTATCTCGGAATTATCATTCAAATCCGCCGGGACCATAAGATGAAGATTCTTAAGCCCTGCAAGCCTTTCTCTCATATCATCAGTAAGCTTAAGATGACTGTCGATGAGCTTGGGATTATCGCTTATATGATGCAGTGCATAATCTATACTTGCCATAAGGACATATGAAGGCGAACTTGTCTGCATGGCGGTCCAGTATTTCTTTATTTTTGTTATGTCAACCAGTCTGCCCTGCACATGTAAAAGCGCAGTCTGAGTCATGGCGGCTAATGTCTTATGAGTACTGTGTATCACAATATCCGAGCCGTACCTTAATGCACCGTCAGGATATCTGTCACATAAATCAAGATGTGCTCCGTGTGCTTCGTCCGTAATCAGAATTGTATCGTATCTGTGACATATATCGGCTATAACCTCTATATCCGATATGATCCCCTCATATGTCGGGGATGTGATAACAAGCGCCGCATACGAATCGTTGTCTTCTTTTGCTTTTGACAGTTTTCTCTCAATCTCAGAAGGCGATACCGCCCCGTATATCTTAAGGGCATCTATATATACCGTATCTGTGACATCCGTCGTAAGCCCCGACAGTTCGGCCGCAGCCCTTACGGACCTGTGGCAATTGGAAGCAATTAACAACCGGCCTTTTTTACCGGGATGGGCCTCTTCATACATTGAGGCAACCGTGCGAACGGCAATATGAATGCCTCCCGTCGAACCGTTAAGTAAATAAAAGGTGTCGGGACAGCCATACAGATTGGCCGCATATTCCATAGCGTCCTTAAGAATGCCCTGTGCATCATAGAGATTATCATATCCGATAATCTCTGTGATATCCAAGCCGTAGGCCGTATCAAGGGGAGAGCCTGTAGCACGCCTCTTATGCCCCGGCATGTGCATCGGATATTCGTCCGAATCATGCAATTGTGTCAGTATATCCTGTAACATAGTCTGTTCTCACAAAAAACGGCCGTAACCTGCTGACAGTACGGATCATAGGTCTATATCAAGCTCGACCGGACAATGATCCGAACCGAATATGTCGGTGTGAATCTTGGCGTCGCGCAGCTTATCCGAAAGCGAACCCGAAGTGATGAAATAGTCTATACGCCAGCCGGAATTCTTCTCCCTTGCATGGAAACGATAACTCCACCAGGAATAGATCTGCTCCATATCGGGATAGAAATATCTGAAGGAATCTATAAATCCGCTGTCCATGATATTCTGGAACTTGCCTCTCTCTTCATCGGTAAAGCCGGCATTGTGCCTGTTGGTCTTAGGATTCTTAAGATCGATCTCTTTATGAGCTACATTAAGATCTCCGCAGTATATGACGGGCTTATTCTTCTCAAGGCCTTTGATATAGGCCAAGAAGTCATCTTCAAAAGTCATTCTGTAATCAAGTCTTTTAAGCTCGTCCTGTGAATTGGGTACATAAACCGTGATGAAATAATAGTCGGGATATTCAAGCGTTATAACTCGTCCTTCATGGTCGTGTACATCCACACCGATGCCGTAGGTCACGTTAAGCGGCTGCTCTTTTGTAAAGATTGCCGTACCCGAATAGCCCTTCTTCTCGGCGTAATTCCAATAGTCATGATATCCGTCAAAGGCTATATCAATCTGGCCTTCCTGAAGTTTTGTCTCCTGAAGACAGAATATGTCGGCATCAAGCTTTTTGAATATATCCTCAAAACCCTTCTCCCTGCAGGCTCTTAATCCGTTAACGTTCCATGAAATAAATTTCTTCATCCGTACATCCTTTCCTAAACGTTGCTGTGCGGTAATTTCTTAAATGCAAAGCATGCTATGATAACGCCCACGGCACAGACACACGTTCCCGTAACAAGCATTGCTTTAATGCCGATATTGTCAAGTATCACTCCGCTTATAAGATTGGAGAATACTCCGCCTATAGTGATTGCACTTGTAACAAATGCCTGTCCTTTTACCTGGTCATACTCGGTCATCGTGCTGTTCACATAGTAGGCTGCCGCCGGTATGAACACGGCATAGGCAAACAGCTGAACAGACTGACTTAAATACATCATCGCCATATTGACGGTAAACACCAGTATGAGTATCTTAATAAAAAATGCGAATCCGGATACAATAAGCAGATTCTGCGAAGATATCTTCTTAAGAACAAATCCTATAAGCGCCATTACCGGAAGTTCAAGTATGGCCTGTAAGAAATTCGCATATCCGAGTTCCGTCTCACCTCCGCCGAGGTTGCGGATTATCTGAATCATGAAATCATTGATCATGTTATGCGCAAAGAAAAAGCATATCGTTCCCACCAAAAACAGCATAAATGCCGGATAAGCGTGTGCAAACGACGATAAGGAATTATGGATCTTATCCGGGTTCACAGCCTCTGTGCCCTTGTCAGAAACAGTCTCCTCATCTTTTCCCGAAGCAGGAAGCTTAAACGTCAGAATAAGCAACGCGGATAAAAGCATGGTCACTATGTTGACGATGAGCAAAAGCGTTACGCCACCTCTCTCGACCGCCCCTCCGATTATGGCTGCCGTTACCGCGAAGCTTGCAGAACCCAATCCTCTGGCAAGTCCGTAATATATGTCACATCCCGCCTTCTGATACTCAAAACATAAGGCTGTCATAACAGGCTGATAAGCAAACTGAATCATATATATGACCGCATATATGATAAAAATCGCTGCCTTTGTGCAGGGCAAAATCCACAGTATGATTGAACCAGCCAGAATCGTGGTAACGGATATGAATATAAACCTTCTGTTGGTAAGAGGTCCCGGACGGTCAATCACTCCCGCAATAGCCGGCTGACAAATAGCAGACACTATATTGGCTATGGCAAGCAGCACACCGACTTCCGTATTGGTAAAGCCGTTGGCCAAAAGGTATACCGCTGCATAAGCATGTACCGTGCAGAATGCGATAAAATATGTCGAGTTTAATAACGTGTATCTTAATGTCCAGAATCCTTTGGCCTTTGTTTTTCCTTCCATTAGTCTCTCTTTCAATAATCAAATACGGTCACAAACATTATTATATACTATAACAACGAGCCTGCACACAGTAACTTGAAAGCGATACTCCCCGATGCTATGATATGTTCTATGGAAAACTATAAGAACTATGTTTTCGATCTGTACGGAACACTTCTCGATATTCGTACGGACGAAAGAGACTTAAAACTGTGGAAGATCATGAAGGACTTCTACAATGCATACGGTTGCGAATGGAAGAAAAAGCGCATGCGCGATACCTTTTTCCTGTTTGATGCGGGAGAAAGGCAAAGGCAGCGTGTCCTTACAGGAATCCTGCGACCTGAGATTCGTATAGAACGAGTCTTTGCACGGCTTCTTTTTGAGGGATGTCCTTCTCATTCATGCAGTTTTTCAATAGGCGGAATACCTGTCGATGAGCTTAGAGAAAGATATAGGACCGATATCGAAGGAGTATTGTCAGTTACAGAAAAAAGCGAATGGGCTGTCTCAACGGCAAATCTTTTCAGAACCGTTTCAAGGAAATATGTCAGCCCTTATGCCGATACGATGGATACTCTTAACGCTTTGAAGGCTCGCGGTTGTCGCCTTTATCTGCTGTCCAATGCACAAAGGCTTTTTACAATGCCTGAAATAGAAGCGACCGGATTAAACAGGACACTTGATAAGATATACATATCATCAGACTACGGAATGATGAAACCCGAAAAGGAATATATGCAGATACTGCTTAAAGAAGAAGGACTTAATCCCGACGAAACCGTAATGGTCGGCAATGAGATTGAAAGCGATATCGCCATTGCATTAAGGTGCGGTATGCACAGCATATATCTTAATACATTTAGTTATACTTCAAAAGAAACCGCCAGAAGGCTTAACCGACTGATCAGCGAAGAAGATGCTTCCGATGATTTGTATCCTCATATCATTTCATCCGGTAAGATAGGAGAAATTCTGTAATACATATATACCAAAGACCGCAGACACTAATGTCTGCGGTCTGTTGAGTATTCATGTATGAAGTATCTTTATAATCTGCTTTACTGTCGGGTATCAGTTGAAGAAGCTGATCGTATCATTCATTTCGGTAGCCAGCTTGCTAAGCTTGTCAGCATCAGCATTGATCAACTGGAATGTAGCCGACAACTCTTCCATGGAAGCGTTGGTCTCCTGCGTTGAAGCCGCATTCTCTTCTGATATGGCTGACAGATCTTCGATGATCTCTCCAAGACCTTCCTTGGCTGATCTTAAGTTGCCGATCCTGCCTGAGATCTCGCTTGCACTTGATACCACATTCTCTATATTCGAAGACATCTTCTCCATATCGACCTTTGTAGCCGATAACTGTTCTCCCTGCTCTATAACATTCTCTGAGAGGACCTTCATGACATCAACCGATTCACTTGCATCTTTTATAAGCTGCGTGACGATCTCATTGATCTTGTCAGCACTTGCCTTAGACTGTTCAGCCAGATCTGATATCTCTCCCGCAACAACTGCAAATCCCTTACCTGCTTCACCTGCTCTTGCTGCCTCGATCGAAGCATTAAGAGAAAGAAGATTGGTCTGTGAAGCGATCGAATTAATGGCATCAGTAAATTCACTTATCGCATTAGCCGACTTATTTGTACTGTCTATAGTAGATGCAATGGTATCCACGGATTCAGTAACCTTCTCCGAATGAGCGATAAGGTTATTAAGAGTGACCATAGTGTCGTGGCAGGAAGTCTTCATCTCATCGGATGCATCATTAAGACTTGTCACACTCTCTGCTATAGCCTCTACACTCATACCGATTGATTCTGTATCCGATACGGCACTCTGAATGCTGTCTGCCTGAGAAACAGCTCCCTTGGATATATCATCCATAGCTGCCGTGATCTGGCTTGAAGCCTGTGTTGCCTGATCACATGATGACGAAAGTTCCTCGCTGTCCGCGTTAAGATCTCCGGCTGCTTCCTTAAGCTTTCCTACGATGCCGCCTATCTCGTCTATAAGGGTCTTGGTGCTTCTTCCGATGACACCTATCTCATCCCCTCTTGATAAAACCTTATCATCAACCTTTGTATCGAGTCTGCCTTCCGCAAGAGATTCGATGCTGTCAGCAACGCTCTGCATCTGAGCAGATAAAACTCTGTTGAGCATGTAGCCAAGTACTATGATTATTAATACTATTACAACAGCTGCAACTATACACATCATAACTGCACTGTTTATCCCCTTGCTCACATCCTCAGCCAGACGTCCGCTAAAGCACATGCCGACTACAGATCCGTCGGAGTTCTTAAGGGGTGTGTAATATCCGTAGAACTTCTGCCCCTCAATATTTAAGTTGGTTCCCAGATAATCCTTACCGCCTTGAAGTGTAGCCTTGATGACTGCGTCAGATGCCTTGGTGCCTACAAGCCTGCCTGATCCATCCGTCTTCTCTATAGTCGTTACTATACGGGTGTCACCGTAGAAGAGAGTGTACTCAAGACCGGTCTTAGCCTTGATCTCATCCATCTCTCTCTCATATTCTGCCTGAACCAGATCAGGTCCTTTCATAAGCCCGTCATCCGTAAGTGCCCAATCTCCGTCATATTCGTATGAAAGCTTGCTGTCCAACTCCTCACAAGCTACCTTAAGTTCTTCTTCAATAAGTGAAACATATGTTGCCTTAAGTCTGGCTCTGCTAATGATTACCAATATAGCAGCGGTAAGTATCACCATACCCAAAGACATCAATACCAATTTCAATATCAATCCCAAAGATTTCTTATTACGCTTATCCATAGTTGTCACTCCCTCCATATTATGCAACTGTTTTCTGTTTAGCTGTCATGCAAATTGCGTATGAAAAACGTAACACAGTTAACGTAACAAAACTGTAACATGCAAATTGCATCAAAAACCCTCGATTCTAACAGTTTATCACCCCCCCCCGAGATTTCGTCAAGCCTTGTTTCACCTGCGTTTCACGGGTTTTTGGAACACAAAGATTCTCATTTTTTTAGGGTTTTGAATCGAATATGGCAGAAATGAGTTAGAAAAGAGTCAAAAATTACTTATTAGTGGGATTTATAACGATATTCGTTCTACTCAGATTTAAGAACCATGCGATATGTATATACCAAAGCAACGGACAGAAGCAGTGCTCCTATTATATCTGTAAGCCAGTGTACACCGCTTAAAAGTCTACCGATCAATGTACCCGCCATGACCAAAGAACACAGAGTCATGAGCAGGGCTTTCACCCTAATATCGCTTGCTCTTCTCTTGATCTGCAGCATTGCGGCTGACATGGTACAAACAGTCAGCATTGTATGTGATGAGGGATAGGATGCTTCTAAACCTTCTTTTAGTATCACCGGTCTGTAATTGATAATGACCTTTTCAAAAAGCGCATAAAATGCCAATACTACCACATAATAGATCCCAAGATACAACAGATCTCTGTCAACCTTTAAGAGACTCTTTCTTTTAATGATCTGAACAAGACCGAAAAGACCGAAAAAGGCGCAGGATAAAAGTGCCGCATACCCAAGGACTTCCGATTCTTTATACCAGAACATATTTACTCCCGTCAGTTCATGGAACGGACCGTTAACGGAGGCAAAACCCACCAGAGAACCTTCAGGTCCGATGGGCATAACATCTATAGCCGTGACTGATATAGTAAATAATACAAAGACCGCATACAGGATCATCATTATGACACAATTCTTCTTATTCATGCATTACCTTCTTTTCTTACCGATCACAAGCTCTTTGAGCATTCTTGGATGGAACAGCATAACAAGCGGGAACAGCTCAAGTCTTCCGGCCAGCATATCAAACATAAGAACAAGTTTGGTAAACCCGCTTAAGAAGCTGAAATTGCATGTCGGACCGAGCTTATTAAGTCCGGGACCTATGTTATTAAAGCACGTGATGACTGAAGTGACCGTCGTAACCAGATCCTCCCCCTCGAAGCTGACCAATAAGATCGAAACAGTCATTATCAGGATATATGTCGCCATATAAACATTGACCGATCTTATCATCACATGCTCCGCAGGCTTGCCGTCATATATGATTTTCTTGATGCTTCTCGGATGGATATATGAATTGATCTCTTTTTTGATCGTCTTGGCAATTATGACAAAGCGGCTGACCTTAATACCGCCGCCCGTACTGCCTGCACAGGCACCGATGAACATTAACATCACGATTATTATCTTACAGGTCGTATTCCATGTGTCAAAATCAACCGTGGCAAATCCTGTAGTGGTTATAATGGACGCGACCGTGAATGCCGTATGTCTTATCGCATCCCCTGCATGATCAAACATATTCCTCACATTGATGAATATGATGATAACGGAAGAGAGTATCACTAAAAGATAATATTTGACTTCCTCAACTTTAAGAGCATCCTTGATATGTCTCATCAGTATAAAATAATATACGTTGAAATTCACACCGAAAAGGATCATAAATACAGTGATCACCCACTGTACATATACAGAGTAACTTGCAACCGAATCGCCTCTTATGGCAAAACCGCCCGTGCCTGCCGTGCCGAAAGCCAATGTGATCGAATCGAATACAGGACAACCGCCGAAGATCAGCAGCATTGTTTCAATGAATGTCATGGCAGTATATATAAGATAGAGATATCTTGCAGATGCCTTGATCTTCGGAACAAGCTTGCCGACTGACGGTCCCGGAGATTCAGCTTTCATAAGATTGATCGTGGATCCTCCGCTAAGCGAAACTATTGACAGAAGGAATACAAGTACTCCCATGCCTCCTATCCAATGCGTACCGCTGCGCCAAAACAAGGAAGCATGTGAAAGACTTTCTATATCATTAAGAATGCTCGATCCCGTAGTTGTAAATCCGGATACGGTCTCAAAGCAGGAATCGATATAACTTGGTATCTCTCCCGTTATATAAAAAGGAAGAGCACCTATCGTACTCATTACTATCCAGCTTAGAGCCGTTGTCACACATCCCTCTTTAAGGAAAAGAGTCTTATCTTCCGCTTTCTTAAATCCAAGGATCCACCCGCCTATGGCTGATCCTGCTGCCACTGCCAGATATGCAAAGCCTTCCTTTTCCCCGTATATTAGTGCAACGATACAAGGCAGAAGTAAAAATACTGCCTCTATCTTCATTATGTGAGCTATTATTATCCTCACCATGGAGCTGTTCATATATGATCTCCCAATCTAGGATCTTTACTGTAAAATATCCTGTATGTCCTTAAAGCCCGTATGTGTCGTTACTACCATAACGGCATCTCCGACCTTGATCTCATCATTTCCGCCGGGGAATATGATGTTGTTATGCCTGCGTATGTATGCTATACGCAGGTTATTCTTAAGTTTGAGTTCCGAGAGTTTTTTTCCTGTTACGGCAGTCTCATTCTCAACGATAAATTCTATTGCCTCGGCACGTGAACCGAATATATGGTAAAGCGTCTCAATATTGCAATCCATCGAATTCTTTCTGGCTCTGACATACGCAACTATGGCCTCCGAAACGATGTATTTGGGGAATATCACACTTCCCAGATCCAGGTTGTTGACTATGCTTCTGAAATTGTTACGGGCAATCCTTGTGATGACCTTGGCATCGGATACCTGCTTGGCATACATGCTTAATATGATATTCTCTTCATCTATTCCGGTAAGAGGTATGAACGCCTGAGTTGTCTCAAGACCCGCTTCCTTAAGTACCTCTTCATTGGTTCCGTCGTCATTGATGATGACGGCCTTGGGCAGAAGTACGCTCAGAGCCTCACATTTTGCAACATCACGCTCTATAATGCTCACCTGTACACCCGCACGAGAAAGAAGATCGGCCAGATAGTAGGAATCCTTACCTCCACCTACTATCAGAGTGTCCTTTATCGCTTCCGACTTAAATCCTATCTTGCTTAAGAAGCCTCTTGCATCCTTACGGGTGGCAACGAAACTTATAAGGTCTCCTCCGCGAAGTATAAACATACCGGAGGGAATGAAAACTTCACCTTCTCGCTCAACGGCACATATGACCACGTTAGAAGTAACATCACGACCAAGATCCATTACCTTAAGACCGTCAAGCTTATTGCCCTCCGGGATTCTTATCTTGATCATCTCAACCTGGCCGTGAGCAAATGAACTGACTTCTTCCGCCATCGGAAGTGAAAGGGTTCTTGACATTACCTTGGCCGCCTCATACTCAGGGTTGATTATCATCTCAAGACCCAGCTTATCTTTAAGGAATGCCGCTTCCTTACTGTATTCAGGAGTATGCACTCTGGCTATCGTAACACACTTGCCTTCTCGCTTGGCAACAGTACAGCATAAGAGGTTAAGCTCGTCGGAATCAGTAACGGCAATAAAAAGATCCGCCGTATCGATACCTGCATCGACCTGCACACTGTAACTGGCGCCGTTACCGTTAACACCCATCACATCGTACATATTGGTCACTGCCTGAATCTTGGCTTCGTCCTTGTCTATTATGGTAATATTATGTCCTTCACCCGATAATCTCTCCACAAGTGCAGAACCGACCTTGCCGCATCCGACGATTATGATGCTCATGCCGCCTTTCTGTGTATTCTTATTACCGAACATATCAAAACCTCCGTTTATTTGACAAAGTAATGGCGCGCTATCCATTTAGATAAGCCATCCAGTCCGGGATATACTATTCTCTCGCTCATATTGAGCTGATCAAGCATATCTCTGACTCTCCATCTTAATTCTTTGGCTATTACATACTTAACCGTGTTGTTGGTACGACGGTCGAGGAACTCTTCTATATCATCCATCTCCATCGGAACGAGCGAGAAGAAGGAATACTGGTTGACTATTCTTGAATTGATTGAAGGCGGCTCAATTATGATCATTGCATTATTGCCCATGTCTTCATCATACTGCTCAAGTTTGCCGGTAATACCGCCGAGCATATCCACGGAAAAGATTGTAGACTGAGTCTTATTGACAACCGCACGGTAATTGTCCGGCAGAAGCGAATACATCTCACCCATATCTATTCGCCATACCATACAGTCATGGTCATCCATCTGCTCCATATCTTTCTC
>JAFYBE010000036.1 GCA_017540355.1 Lachnospiraceae bacterium
CCGGGATCGTTCGGATCCCACTTACTCATTCGATATGTGACTTCATCCTGAAGTCCGAGTGTTGTCAAGCAGTACTTGGCAAGCTTAACGCAGTTTTTAAATTCATCCGCGATCTGCTCAGGAGTACAGATAAGATGACCCTCTGAGATTGTGAACTGTCTTACTCTTGTAAGACCGTGCATCTCGCCCGAATCCTCGTTTCTGAAAAGTGTAGAAGTCTCACCCATTCTGTAGGGAAGATCTCTGTAACTGTGCTGCTTAGCCTTATATACGAAATACTGGAAAGGACATGTCATGGGACGAAGCGCCATTACCTCTCTGCCCTTATCATCGGTATATACATGCTCCTGTGCATTCTTCATGGCCGTATTCGGATCGCTGTAAAGCTTCTGGTCCTCTAACGCCTCTTCTTCGCTCATCAGATCATCATTGAGCACGAACATTCCGTCCTTATAGTGGAACCAGTGGTCTGATAACTTATAAAGATTGGACTTGGCCATATAAGGAGTCTTGGTACGTACATAGCCCCACTCTCTGTCCTCTAAATCCTCAATCCATCTCTGAAGCTTCTGGATCATCTTGGTACCCTTGGGCATGATAAGAGGAAGTCCCTGACCGATGACATCAACCGTTGTGAATAACTCCATCTCACGGCCGAGTCTGTTATGGTCACGCATCTTGATATCCTCAAGACGTGCCATATGGGCATTAAGATCTTCCTTATTGGTATATGCTGTACCGTATATACGCTGAAGTCTTGCCTTATTGGAATCACCTCTCCAATATGCCATTGAAGAAGATATAAGCTTAAATGCCTTGATAGCCTTGGTGCTTGATAAGTGCGGTCCTGCACAGAGATCCGTAAATGCATCACCCTGTGAATAGAAGCTTATAACCGCATCTTCCGGAAGGTCACGGATAAGCTCAACCTTATAAGGCTCTTCACGCTCTTCCATAAACTTAATGGCCTCTTCTCTCGGAAGTTCGAAACGTGTAAGCTTATTGCCTTCCTTGATGATCTTCTTCATCTCGGCTTCAAGATTGTCAAGATCCTCTCTTGAGAAGGGATTCTCAACATCAAAGTCGTAGTAGAATCCGTCATCTATGGCCGGTCCTATTGCAAGTTTGGCGTTGGGATAAAGTCTCTTAACCGCCTCAGCAAGTACATGCGAGCAGGTATGTCTTATTACCTTTAATCCTTCAGCCGATTCGCCTTCGATTATCTGTCCGTCTGTTAACATTATCGTACTCATAGTCTGCCTCCTTTATTATTCCGGAAATAAAAAATCCCATACACAAATAACTGTGTATGGGACGATATTGTACTGTATCGCGGTTCCACCCATATTGCCCTCATAATATATAAGGACCTCTTAATTAGCCTGTAACGCCGGCGTACGTACCTGATTGGGGTCACTCCGAGGTGGTCTTCACTCAAGGTTCCTGTCAGGATGCTCTCAGCCGCGACATCCCTCTCTCATAACATTCCCCAAGGCTACTGTCCTCATCAACGTTTTAGTATTGTATTTGAATGTATTATCGGCCTATATACGGAAAAAGTCAAGGACTTTAATTTTTTACTTAAGTCTGATCTCCACAACGCTTGCCGCAGGTAAAGAAAGCGTGAACTTATTGCCGGCAGTCTTCTTAATTCCGTCATAAGCCTTCTCAACAACCTTATTGGGATCATCGAATGTATTGTAATCATGAGGATCCTGGCCGCCTACTACGGAAGCCTCAATAACCTCATAATCCTTATCTTCCGCAAGCTGCATATCAAGCGTCTTGGCTTCGTTCATCGATAAGTTACAGATTGTGATTGTAATCACACCGTCCTTAACCGATACGGACTCGGTAATCTCAGGCACCTTAACATCGCCTTCGCCCGTCTGTCCGATTCCGGATAATGAACTCTCAACAAGCTCCGCACCCTGATGATGACGATACATATGGAATACATGATATGTAGGAGTCTTGATCATCTTATCGCCGTCTGTTAAGATAACCGACTGAAGCACGTTAACAAGCTGAGCGATACAAGCCATCTTGACTCTGTCACAGTGCTTGTTGAATATATTAAGCGAAATACCCGCTACCATCGCATCTCTTACCGTATTCTGCTGATACAAAAATCCCGGATTGGTGCCCGGCTCAACAAGATACCATGTACCCCATTCATCAACCGCAAGGCCTATCTTTTTCTCAGGATCGTACTTATCCATCATAGTCACATGACGGTTGATAAGCTCCTCTGTCTTATATGCGCCGCGAAGAGTCTTATAGTAAAGATCTGCGTCAAAATCAGTCGCACTTACCTTAGGCTCCCATCCTTCGGGCATCGTATAGTAATGAAGCGAGATCATATCCATGAATCCATGCTGCTCAGGCTGTGTCTTCTCAAAGCAGACCTTCATCACCTTATCCGTCCAGTCATAATCATCACTGTTGGCTCCGCATGCAACCTTTACAAAAGGCTTGTTGGGATCGTACTGACGCAGGTATGTCTGGTAACGTCTGTATTCGTTGCCGTAATACTCGGGTGTCATGTTGCCGCCGCAACCCCAGTTCTCATTTCCCACCGCGAAATAGTCAAGCTTCCATGCCTTCTCTGCGCCGTTGGCCTTTCTGAGGTTGGACATATGCGACTCACCGTCAAATGTCATATACTCAACCCACTCGCTCATCTCCTGAACCGTACCGCTTCCGAGATTACCGTTGACATAGGTCTTACAGCCAATCTGCGAGCAAAGTTCCATAAACTCATGCGTACCGAAGCTGTTATCCTCTGTCACACCGCCCCAATGAGTGTTGACCATCTTCTTACGCTTAGACTTCTCGCCTATACCGTCCTTCCAGTGATACTCATCGGCGAAACATCCGCCCGGCCAGCGAAGCACGGGAAGCTTCATCTCCTTAAGCGCATCAACAACATCCTTACGCATGCCGTTAACATTGGGAATATCGGAATTCTCTCCGACATACAATCCCTCATATATACATCTTCCCAGATGCTCCGAGAAGTGTCCGTATACCTCAGGCTCAATCGTCCCGAGCTTTTTTGTCTCATTAATTACAAGTCTTGCCATACCATCCTCACTTTCAACACTTAACAATATCGCATGCGCATACCGCAGGCCATAATATATCTATTGTAGAGTATATTTGCATTCCTGTCACCCCGACAAAATATGGTAATAACCCCTGTAAATTTATGATATACTGACCTCATGACTGACACAGATTATACGCGCATCTGCCCCCGTTGCTTACTTCGCGACAGGGCAGAAGAAGACCGCGCCAACCTTCATAAGTATCTAAGCATGATAAAAGAGTCCGACCGCGCAGATAATGATACCTACGAGGCCAGACTCTTAATATGCACTTCCTGTGATAAGCTTCATGACGCTACCTGCGATGCCTGCGGCTGCTACGTCGAATACCGTGCTTATGCCAAGGCTTCACACTGCCCGGCAAGAAAGTGGTAGCTTAGTTGTCAGCAGGGGATGAGAGAATCGAACTCCCACCAAAGGTTTTGGAGACCCCTATCATACCATTTGACCAATCCCCTGTACGTATGCAA
>JAFYBE010000037.1 GCA_017540355.1 Lachnospiraceae bacterium
ACATATCCAGCAGCGAATGAGCGAGAACATGCGTATATGGATATATACCCTGTGTATACTCGCCTCGGCTTTCTTCTACGGTACCCACGTGACGAGTACTTATGATCTGGGACTATTAATGTGTGCCATGATCATGATATTCGTATCTACGGGAATGCCGTCCATCGTAACGGCCGCTCAGATAACTTACTATATGGCGATAATATACGACCTGTATCAGATGCGTAAAAGCGGGGAAGAATTTGACAGCCTTGTCATAACAAGAACGCTGTTGCATCTGGCGATCATCTTCGTGGTCGGTTATCTCGCACGTGCCATCATGCACAGATGGGACGGTGTCATGAGTGAATCCGAAGAGGAGATTACCAAGCTTACCGAAGCGACTAACAGATTGAATGACTTCCTTGCCAATATCTCTCATGAAATAAGAACACCCATCAATGCGATAATCGGAATGACGGGTGTGTGCATAGACAAAGAGAAGGATGAAGAGATCAAAAGGGATATGACATACGTGGCTGAAGCCGGCAAGCGTGTCGGAGAGCAGATCGGAGATATTCTGGATTACTCTGAGATAAGCATGGATTCGCTTGTTATTAACAACGAAGACTACATGCTTTCTTCCCTGCTTAACGATATCTGCGTTCAGTTAAGACCGCATCTTGAGCCCGAACTTGAGTTAATATTTGATGTCGATGCTTCCGTTCCTTCGGTGCTTAATTCCGATGTCGGCAAGATCAAGAAGATACTCTGGCATCTTATAATGAACGGCATCAAGTATACGAAGGAAGGCGGTGTGTATGTACGTATCACTGCAATCGAGCAGGACTACGGAGTTAACTTATGCATAACCGTCAAGGATACGGGTATCGGTATGACGGATGATGAAACTGAAATGGCATTTGACGGCTTCTATCAGTCTGACTCCGGAAGAACAAGATCGACCAACGGTCTCGGACTGGGTCTTACAATTGTAGTCGGATTTGTAAGCGCCCTTCATGGTTTTGTACAAATAGACAGTGAGAAGGATTACGGTACGACGGTACGTGTCAGTATACCTCAGAAGGTTGTTGATCCTTCCGTATGTATGGCGGTTGATAACAGAGACAAGTTAACGCTCGGTGCCTTCTTACACTTTGAGAAGTTCCCGAATCCTAACGTCAGGGAATTCTACAATTCAATGGTGCTTAACATCGTTCACGGACTGCATGTTAAGATGCACAGGGTTAACAACGTCATCGACCTTATGGAGCTGCTTGACAATGTCAGGCTGACGCACCTTTTTGTGGGTGAGGATGAATACGTATATAACAAGGAATACCTTGAATCCATAGCCGATAAGGTTTTGGTTGCAATCGTTGCATCCAAGAAAGTTACGCTTGATAAGAATTCAAAGGTAAGAATCATGGAGAAGCCTTTCTACTGCTTCCCTGTTGTCAGCATTTTAAACACCTCGGTACACGACGTGATCCGCAGCCAAAGCCGTATGACTTTGCCCGGTGTGCGTGCGCTTGTTGTGGATGATGAGCCGATGAACCTTATCGTTGCAAGGAACATGCTCGGCAGATACAAGATGGATATCACAACGGTCAACTCAGGCGAGGAGGCTGTTGATATATGCAGAACGAAAGACTTTGACGTGGTATTCATGGATCACATGATGCCCAAAATGGACGGCGTCGAGACCATGAAGAACATCCGCAAGGATGTCAGCGGCAGGGGCAAAAAGCTTCCGATCGTGGCACTTACAGCCAATGCCGTAAGTTCGGCAAAGGAGATGTTTATAAAGGAAGGCTTCGACGATTTCGTTGCAAAACCCATAGATGTTGCCGAGCTTGAAAGAGCCTTAAAGAAGGTTCTTCCGGGCATGGTTGAATACGAGGACATTCCCGAAGAAGATGACACTCATGTCATAGAAGAAAGGGTAACAGCCGCTGAACCCGAGCCTGAGGTAAAAGCAGCCGAGCCTGAGGTTGAGGATGAAGCTACTGTAACTTCAGAGCCGGCCGAACCGTCGACAGCTTCCGAGCCTGTCATGACAGCACCCGCGGGAACGGATAAGATGAGCAGACTTAAGCAAGTCGGCGTGGATACCGATACGGGACTCTTATATTGTCAGGGTGATGAGGAATTCTATATCTCAATGCTTGAATCCTTTGTTGAGGAGTCAGCGGATAAGAAGAGAGATCTTGATAAGTTCCTTAAGGATGAGGATCTAAAAAACTATGCGATAACGGTACATTCGGTTAAGTCCACATCCAAGATGATAGGTATAATGGAACTTTCGGATAAGGCCAAGGCACTTGAAGAAGCGGCCAAGAATGATGATATGGATACGGTAAGTAACGGAATGGACGATCTTATGAATGAATATGACAAAGTCATAACCAATCTTGAGAATGTGTTGTCCGATTCCTCTGATAAGGAGGTGAGATAGCATATGTTAAGAAAATGGATTGGCGCGATAAACGATGATAACAGGAATATCAGAGAAAGAATATTGGTTTTAATGGCATCGATAGCCATGGTTACCATGCTTGTTGTGCTTTTGCTGGGATATATCATAGGTGAGAATGCCGCGGACATAATCACCATAGCCGCAACTCTGGTTATTTTCCTGCTTATAGCATATTTTTCCATTAAGTATGACAGACTTGACATAGGCGGTAAGATTGCGGGCTGTTTAATAGTATTCGTTGTACTTCCCGTAACCTTTATAACGGGCGGAGGCTTATACGGCGGAGCGCCTTTGTGGGTGCTGTTCTGTACGGTATTTATCGCTCTTGTAATTACGGGACGGTTCGCCGCATTCCTGCTTATATCTGATGCAGTGATAATGGCAGCCGCATATGCTTATACATATACACATCCCGAACTTGTGGAAGAAAGATCCAAGACCACGATATATGCGGATTCGCTTGTATCGCTTATAATCGCCTGCGGTCTGGTAATCCTGATGATAAGATATCAGATGCGCATATATGACTCCGAAGCCGAGAAATCCAAGAAGCGTCAGGATGAGATCAAGGCGCTTAACGATTCACAGAACAGATTCTTCTCGGGCATGAGCCATGAGATCAGAACGCCTATCAATACTATTATAGGCTTAAATGAGATGATATTAAGGGAAGAGATTTCTCCCGAAGTTGCAATGGATGCACAGAATATCCAGGCGGCAAGTAAGATGCTTTTACATACGATCAACGATATCCTGGATATGTCCAAGATTGAATCGGGTCAGATGAGACTTGCCCCGGTTACTTATAAGACCGGTGACATGCTTTCCGATATCGTCAATATGATATGGAAGAGTTCGCAGGATAAGGGACTGATCTTTACCGTCAATGTTACGCCTGATCTGCCTTCGGAGCTTCGCGGCGATGACATGCGTATTAAGCAGATACTTATTAACGTACTTAACAACGCTGTTAAATATACAAAAGAAGGCTCGGTTTCATTGTCGATAGACTGTGAGAAAAAGAGCAACAATGAGGTCAAGGTTATCTACTCGATATCAGATACGGGTATGGGTATTAAGAAGGAGAACATACCTTATCTGTTCACGGCGTTTAAGAGAGTGGATGAAGATAAGAACCGTTTCATAGAAGGAACGGGTCTCGGCCTTTCGATAGTCAAGCAGCTTGTTGATATAATGAACGGACGTATTACGGTCAATTCCGTATACACCAAGGGTTCGACCTTCATTATAGAGATACCTCAGCAGATTGTCAGCGACGGCGTGATCGGACAGTACGATATAGGAATGAGTCAGTCGACAGGCAAGTACAAGGATAAGTATGCCGTAAGCTTTGTGGCTCCTGAAGCATCCGTTCTTGTTGTTGACGACAATTCATCCAACAGAATAGTCATTTCAAAGCTTTTGCGCGATACCAGGATACAGGTTGATGTGGCTGAAAGCGGAGCCAAGGCTTTGGCTAAGACGCTTGAGAAGAAGTACGATATCATACTTATGGATCATATGATGCCGGAGATGGACGGCATAGAGTGTATGCATAAGATAAGAACGCAGGCCGGCGGATATAATAAGGAAAGCATTATTGTTGCGCTTACGGCAAATGTCGGTACCGATCTTAAACAGATGTATGAGAGAGAGGGCTTTGACGGATATCTTATTAAGCCCATAAGCGGTAAGGAACTTGAGGCTGCGGTAAGCGGCATGCTGCCCAAAGAACTTGTTACAAGAATGGATAATGATTCTGATGTTGTGGACAGTTCAATGGAGTGGCTTGTTTACAGGGAGAAGAAGAGACCTGTTGCGATCACCACGGAGAGTGTGGCGGATCTGCCCAAGAGTCTTGTGGAGAAGTACAATATCGCCATTCTGCCGCATAAGGTTCGTACGGGAGACGGAATCTTTATGGACGGCGAAGAAATTGAGACCAGAGGACTTTTGGCATATATGGCCAATCTGGAGAACAGAGCCGAGACCAGCGCACCTTCCGTTGAGGAGCATGAAGAGTTCTTTGCAAGACAGCTTGAGACTGCGTCCAACATCATACATATATCCATATCCGGTGAAGTGCGTAACAGCGGATATCATGCGGCTTTGGAAGCAGCAAAGGCTTTTGATAACGTAAGCGTTGTGGATACGGGACATTTATCAAGCGGACAGGGAATTATGACGCTTGAAGCGTGTCGCATGGCAGCGGACGGATATGATGTATCCGAGATCATCGAGAGGATGGAAGAGATAAGAGGCAAGGTAAGAACAAGCTTTGTGCTTGATAACCTTGACTACATGGCAAGAGCCGGACAGTTAAGTTCGGCAGCTGCAAGATTTATCCGCGCGTTCATGATCCATCCGGTGGTTGCGCTCATAAAAGGTGAGATGAAGGTTCGCAACATATATATGGGCACGCGCAAGCAGACATGGAAGAAATATATTGAAAGTGTGTTAAACGGATTGGCGCTTATAGATAAGGAAATGGTATTTGTCACCTATGTCGGATTAACCGGCAAGGATCTTGAATATATCGGACAGATACTTAAAGAGAATGCAGAGTTTGAGAATGTATATTTTGTGAAGGCATCACCGGCGATAGCGGTTAACTGCGGTCCGGGAACCTTCGGTATATTATACAGATTAAAGGATTGACAGGAGGAGTTTTTAAATGAGACAGGAAACAAAGTGTATTCAGGCAGGATATGAACCGAAAAACGGGGAGTCCCGTATGATACCCATCATACAGAGTACGACATTTAAGTATGATTCAAGTGCCGATATGGCAGACCTTTTTGACTTAAAGGCAAGCGGATATTTCTATACAAGACTTGCAAATCCTACGAATGATTATGTGGCTGCAAAGATTGCGGCGCTTGAGGGCGGTACCGCGGCATTGCTTACGTCATCGGGTCAGGCAGCATCTTTCTTCTCGGTATTTAATCTTGCCGGAGCAGGTGACCATGTAGTGGCTTCAACGGCAATATACGGCGGAACATACAACCTCTTTAATGTGACGATGAGGAAGATGGGCATAGACTTCACTTTTGTTGAACCCGACTGCTCTGATGAGGAACTGGAAGCAGCATTTAAGCCAAATACCAAGCTTGTATTCGGTGAGACAATAGCCAATCCGGCACTCATAGTATTTGATATAGAGAGATTTGCAAATGCCGCTCATGCACACGGTGTACCGCTTATCATAGATAACACATTTGCAACACCCATTAACTGCAGACCTTTTGAATGGGGTGCGGATATAGTAATGCACTCAACAACCAAGTATATGGACGGACATGACGCTACCGTCGGTGGAGTAATAGTTGATTCGGGTAAGTTTGACTGGATGGCACATGCCGATAAGTTCCCGGGCCTTACGACTCCCGATGAGTCATATCACGGACTTACATATGCCAAGGATTTCGGTAAGGAAGGCGCATATATAACCAAGGCTACGGCACAGCTTATGAGAGATTTGGGTTCAATCCCTTCTCCCATGAACTGCTACATGCTTAACTTAGGTCTTGAATCACTTGCGCTTCGCATGCAGAGACATTGCGCAAATGCTCAGGCCGTTGCGGAATTTTTGGAGAAGCATCCCAAGGTATCATGGGTTAATTATCCCGGACTTCCCGGCAATAAGTATTATGAGAGAGCCAAGAAGTATATGCCGAACGGCACATGCGGCGTAATCTCATTCGGAGTTGCGGGCGGTCGTGCGGCAGCCGAGGAATTCATGGGTAAGCTTAAGGTTGCAATGATAGCAACACATGTGGCAGACGCTCATTCATGTGTGCTTCATCCCGCTTCATCAACTCACAGACAGTTATCGGATGAAGAACTTATAGCAGCAGGCGTATCACCCGACCTTATCCGATTCTCTGTAGGTATAGAGAATGTTGATGACATTATAGAGGACATTAAGCAGGCACTGGAGTAGTACGCATACTACAGACAGTTCGCCTCGGAACGGAGACAGTTATGGCACTTACAGGAAGAGAGAGCGGAATGCTTTTCCCGATATTCTCGATACCGTCAAAGTTCGGTATCGGGTGCTTCTCAAAGGAAGCGTATGAAATTGTGGATTTTCTTAACGGAGCGGGACAGGGATACTGGCAGATCCTGCCGCTTGGCCCTACGGGCTACGGCAATTCACCTTACCAGCCTTTCTCGGCTTTTGCGGGCAATCCGTATTTCATATCGCCGGAGAAGCTTATAGAAGATGGTTTGCTTACATGGGATGAATGTAATGCGGCATTCTTCGGAAGCGACGAGACCAAGGTCGATTACGGCGCAATGTATGAGAACAGGGATAATCTGCTTAAACTTGCTTACGAGAGGTTTAAGACTTCAAAGGCGGAGGCCAAGGAATATACGGCCTTTCTTAAGAAGGAATCTTCATGGCTTACGGATTATGCGCTTTTTACCGCGATCAAAAGGCATCTTGAAGGCGCTTCATGGCTTACATGGGAAGAGGGCCTTAAAAGAAGAAAGCCCGAAGCGCTTAATAAGATCAAGGCAGAACTTGCTGATGACATAGACTTCGTATACTTTAAGCAGTATGAGTTTGACAAGCAGTGGAGAGCCTTAAGGGAGTATGCCAATGAGAAGAACATTAAGATAATCGGCGATCTGCCTTTCTATGTATCGCTGGATTCAGTGGATGCATGGGCTCATCCCGAGGTGTTCTTAATGGATAAGGATCTTAATCCGAAGGTTGTTGCGGGCTGTGCACCCGATGCATTCTCCCGTACAGGACAGTTGTGGGGCAATCCTATATATGACTGGAAGACACTTGAGAAGGACGGCTTCGGCTGGTGGGCAGACAGAATCAAACGTAACTATGAGTTCTATGACGTTATAAGGATAGACCATTTCCACGGATTCTGCGAATACTATGCGGTTCCGTACGGAGATGAGACGGCCGAGAACGGCAAGCTTTGCAAGGGTCCCGGAATCAAGCTTTTTAAGGTGCTTGAGGATAAGCTCGGTAAACTTGACATCATTGCGGAGGATCTCGGTAACAATACTCCCGAGAACATGGCTTTGCTTGAACAGACAGGATTCCCCGGAATGAAGGTCTTACAGTTCGGCTTTACGAGCTGGGACAGTATGTATGTGAATCACAGACACATTCAGAACTGCGTTGTTTATACCGGAACCCATGATAATACTCCGACAAGGGCGTGGGTCGAGGAGATCAATGACGGTGAGAGGGATTTCTGCCGCAGATATATCAATTCGATGAATTCGGATTACGGCGGACTGGTATGGGATATAATCAGAGAAGCTTACAGGTCTGTGGCCGACCTCTGCATCATACCGCTTCAGGATTATCTCTGTCTTGGCAGAGAGGGAAGACTCAATACACCCGGAACTTCGGAAGGTAACTGGGAATGGAGACTTCGCCCGAACTTCTTGTCGGAAGATCTTAAGCGAAGCATCAGAGGATTAACGGAACTTTACAGTCGAATCCCTAAGGTTGAAGAGAAGAAAAAATAGAAAAATAAAAAGGCAGCGGATTTTGTACCGCTGCCTTTTGTGACGCTTGTGTCATATTTAGTTTACGTAGTTATCCAACAGGTATTCGACTCTTTCTCTCGTGCTCTTGGCCGCATCACCGTATTCGACCATAGGCTGCATTGAACCGCCTTCAAAATCAGCACCGGCCACCTTTGCGGAATCTTCCTTTTGCTGGATCCAGACCTTCTGGTCAGCCGTAAGCTCTTCCATCATATCCTCATCCAGAGTGTTCTTAAGATAAGCCCATATGTCATTGATAAGCGTATCCCAGAGATTGTACTCCTCATAAGCGGTCTGGTTCATTGTAGCCTGATCCATGTTGCCGGCTTCGAACTTAAGGTCAATCTGCTTCTGTGTATCACAGGCTTCTTTATATCTCTGCCTTAACTCTGATGCTGCTTCTTCCATATCGGATTCAACATTGGACATGTCTCCGTTATCACTGACTGTACACCTGTTCATCTTAACCTTGCTGTTGGCAAATACATTGTACTGGTTGTCCTTAAATGTACAGTTGTTAAACGTTATATCGGAATATTCCGCCAGTTCCACGAAATAGCATGTCGAATAATCAGGGTCAATGCGGTTGTTCTTAAATTCACAGTCATCGAAGGTGATGCTTGAACTTGAATACAGACATATCATCGACATATCGCTGCTGTCGCGTAAAGTACAGTTCTTAAACTCTGCGAAATACACTCCGTTGAAATCTATAAGACCGTATGTACACTCATATATGTCAGTGTCCGTAACTTCTATATTGTTACAGTTTGTCGCAGATATTCCGTATGTTCCGGAACCGAGGAGATTACACTTTTCCACCTTCGTTCCGTAGCAATTGTCAAATTCAAATACGCTTCCGCTGCAGTAACCGGGTTCCACATTATGTCCGGCGGTGACGCCCCTTACGGTGATGTTGCCGCATGTATCAAAATCGACAACGGGTGAGTAGGGATCATCCACACTTAACATTACTTCGGCACCGTCAGCCGATTCGATACAAAGATTGTAGACATCAGATATGATGTACTTGCCCCATTCCTTGCTTACGTGCTCATTCGTCATCTTATAGTCATCGACTTTTGAAAAATCGTATGTTCCGGCCTCAAGTATAATCTTGCGGTTGTTCTCCAGATTATTAAGCAGATCAACGGCATTGGAAACTTTGACCGTATCGAAGTATCTTAAATTCTCCTCATCTTCAAGTCTCGGATCCGTGCTTCTTAAATACACGTCTCTGCTTACCGAGTAGTAGCTTGAATCTTCGTATTCATCTCGGTACTCTCTGACTGCTATCAGAGTATCCTTATCCGTCATCGTAAGGTGAAGATCCGGGATGTCCTCTTCGCCGAAAGGATCCGTGAACGTAAAGTTCCAGTCTTTATTCTCGCAGTCGGGATAAGCAGCCTCGTTGCTGTAGACAAGCTCATTGCCACAGAGCAAATAGTTGCTTTCGTATACGTTATACTTATAATCCGCGAAGTACTTGCCGTCTTTTTTTGATATGATCATCTTTGAGACAGGTGCATATTCATCGGAAGCCATCGTACAGCTGTCGTAATTCTCACCGCCGCCGTACTCTGAATGGAAAAGTGTATAGACAAAGATCCATTCTCCCTCAAAACCTTCTATGTCGGCGACGGACGCTGAACCGTCGGCTGACTGTGAAGACGAGGCGTCCGTCTGCCCGCTTTCATTATTCGCATTATCCCCCGATCCGCTGTCTGTGGCACTTTTGCCTGCACATGCCGTAAGCATGCATGCAGCAATAAGACAGCAGAGTAATGTAATTAAATTCTTATGCCTTAAATTGTTTTTCATTTTCCTTCTCCCTGTATTTATTAAAGAATAAAAACATTATAGCCGTGATAAGTATAATCATCAAGTTGGCGGAAATAATAAATATATGTACGGGTCGGATTTTCTTATAAATCGTGGCTTGACGGGCGCGCCGACTGATGCTATACTTTAACAGTTAAAAGCGTCAAAGTGATAAAGTGAGCGCTTAAGATTTGGAGGAAATATGATAATCAAAGTAATTTTATTAATCGTATTCTTTGCAGTAATGTTCGGAGTGGGCATATACTGCAGACAGCATGCAACCGACGTCAGAGGATTTGTTTTGGGCGGAAGAAGCGTAGGACCCTGGATGACGGCTTTTGCCTACGGTACCTCTTACTTCTCTGCCGTTGTGTTCATTGGGTATGCCGGACAGTTCGGATGGAAGTTCGGTCTGTCATCTACATGGATCGGTATCGGTAATACG
>JAFYBE010000038.1 GCA_017540355.1 Lachnospiraceae bacterium
AACATCTCAATGCAGATGGCACCTCAGATCAGACTTATCCAGTCTAATGACACGGTTATGTCTGAGAAGATTCAGTCTACGATACTTAACACCATTCCTCTTTGGAAGAGCCAGATGGTTATTGCCATAGGTCTTGAGCATTCACAGGATGCTGCCAAGGCTCAGAGGGAAGTTACAGATGCTACGAACGAACTTCTTAAGAAGAACGCAGAAGCGCTTAAGATGGCATCTATCGACACGGCTAAGGAAAGCGAGAGAGGTATCGTGGATATCGAGACTCTTACACAGACCAACCAGACACTTATCGATACGCTTGATGAAGTTATGAAGATTCAGCAGGAAGGCAGAGTTAAGCGTGCCGAGGCAGAGAAAGAGCTTGCCCGCATAGAAGGCGAGATGAAGAGCAAAGTATTGGAAGTCACAAAGGCTTCAATATAATACGGTGGTATTATCAGATAGAAGTTTGACATGGTTTTTTCGGGATTAGCATTTATTTTTCACTTTTTTCCCATATTTTTGATTGTATACTATATTGCGAAGCCTAAGTTTCGCAATATAGTATTACTTTTAGGCAGCCTGGTGTTTTACGCACTGGGCAATCCTGTCTATGTTCCTTTACTCGTAGTATCGGTACTCATCAATTATCTCATAGCCAACAGAATACAGAAGATATACGCTCTTAAAAGAGAAGAAGCTAAGGGATCGGATGAACAGGAAGAAGAGGAAGAAGCGGATGATCCCGATATTGAGATCATAGGATTTGATAAAGCAGATGAAATAGTATCTTCTTTACCCAAGGAGAGAGTTCACAGCAGTGCAGCAACAATATGGCTTGTTGCGGCGCTTATATACGATCTTGGTATATTGTGCATTTTCAAGTACCTGGATTTTATATTAGAGGCAACCGACAGCATCTTTAAGACCGGAGCAACGGGACTCGGACTTGCACTTCCGCTTGGTATAAGTTTTTATACTTTCCAGCTTATATCGTTCATGGTGGATGTATACAGGGAAGAAGTTCCGAACGGATTCAGTTTCATGCACTTTGCGACTTATGCGACGATGTTCCCTCAGATCACTTCGGGTCCCATAACAAGATTCGGTGAAGTGAGTGAGACCTTAAGTCGTAAAAAGGGCGTTAATCCCAAGATGTTAGAGAAGGGAATAACCTACTTCTCTTTGGGACTGGGATATAAAGTATTGCTTGCCGATAAGATCGCGGCATTATGGAACGATATCTGGAGAGTGGGTGCATACGGTATAGATGTCGGAACCGCATGGCTCGGCGCATGGGGATATTCGATGGAGATTTACTTTGATTTCTTCGGATATTCGCTTATGGCAATGGGTGTCGGTATGATGCTTGGATTTAACATACCGGTTAACTTTACGGAGCCTTATTCGGTCAAGACGATGACATCATTCTGGCGTAACTGGCATGTGACGCTTGGAAGATGGTTTAAGGATTATCTGTATATCCCTTTGGGCGGTAACAGATGCGGCAAGGTAAGAATGCTATTTAACATGCTTGTTGTATGGCTGCTTACGGGCATATGGCACGGAGCGGGATATAACTTCATTATATGGGGTCTTTTCCTTTTCGTAATCCTTTTGATAGAGAAGCTTACATATGGGAAGTGGATGGAGAATACAAGAGTGATCGGACACATATATATGATCATTCTGATTCCCATATCATGGACCATATTCAATATAACAGACGTGACACAGCTGTCAGAATACTTATTAAGAATGATAGGCGTGCCGCTTGAGGGAATGGTAGTATACGGATTCAATATGCTTTGGGAGCTTATTCAGACATACTGGTGGCTGCTGCTTTTGTGCATACTGTTCTGTACACCTTATCCCATGAGATTTTTCAAGAGATACTACAAGAACTTTTTGGTCAAGCTGCTTATCCTTGCGATATTCTGGTACAGTGTATACCAGGCTGCATTAAGCGGCGGTAATCCGTTTATTTACTTCCAGTTCTAGAAGATGCGACAGCATACGGTATTATGGGCAACGTAAAGAAAAAGAAGAGAAGAAGAAACAGAATATCGAAATGTCCTCTTTTTATTATGGTCTGCTTAAGTGCAGTCGTAATGATGGTTTTCGGATGTATCATGGCAGTTTCCGGCGAATACGAATGGAATCTGACATGGGAGCATCCTGTTTTTGCTGCCGTTTTGCTGGATGAGAGACCGGTGGAAGAAAGACCCATGGAGCCGATACAGAAGGTTGAGGTTCCTATGGTATCGGAAGAGGATGAAGCCGTAAGTCTTATGGCGGAAGAAGCCGAGAGTGAGTCGGAGACCGAAGAGGAGTCTTCTGAAGAAGAGACTGAAGAAGTAATCATCAGTGATGAAGAATATATGGAGATGTACGGCGAGGTTCCCTATTACGTTGAGGACAGAGGTGCCGTTAAGTACATCACCTGGGATACCGGAGAGCCGAGATCCAGATATTATTACAATTACGGTATAAGGCCGATTACCAGCGAGTTTAAGTATACTCACATCGGTGATCCCGCATATTATGAGAACTGCCTGTTTATCGGAGATTCAAGAATAGGCGGTCTCGGAACCTATTCCGGCTGGGATAAGGCATTCTTTGCATATAAGAACGGTGCAAGCGTTTACAATATCATGGAAGCCAACTTAAGCGTTATTAACGGCATGAATGCAACCTTGCCCGAACTTTTGCAGATAGGACCCTACAGGATGATATTCATCATGTTAGGCATCAATGAGATAGGTATGGATACGGTTGATTTCGGTGAGAGAT
Organism: Lachnospiraceae bacterium; assembly: GCA_017540355.1. Classification (GTDB taxonomy): domain Bacteria; phylum Bacillota; class Clostridia; order Lachnospirales; family Lachnospiraceae; genus Colinaster. The sequence continues at coordinate 2,788 of JAFYBE010000038.1, forward strand.
TCGGCGAGATTCTTTCAACAATCAGACAGTACCAGCCCAATACCCCGATTATAATAATCGGCAATACATACGTTACAAAAGAGAAAGACTTATCAAGTAACGTAACCAACAACGCCAACATCAATTCCAAGAATGTTGCGATTGCCTGCTATGCCAACGGAGAAGACATATTCTACTTTGATGTCAATCCTGCGATAGTGGATGAAGAAGGATATTTAAGAAGCGATATCACCAAGGACGGAGTTCATATTACAGCACAGCATTATCATCTGTGGGTTGACTGGATGAATGAACACGGATTTTTGGAAGGTTATGAGACCGATCCCGAAGCGGTAGCGGAAGATACCGAGGGAACGGAATTATCCGAAGATGATGCGGCTATAGAAGAGTGATCTTATATGAGCGATAATAAAGACCTTTCTTTTTCAAAACTTAGAGAAGAATATTCTGAATTTGTCTATAAGGGCTATTCTGTAAATGAGATTCCGGGCGCCTTTCATGTTGAGTACGATATGGAGATTCCCGGATTATCTGAATTTAAGGCAAAGTGGGATTTTCCTTTTGAGGCACTTTCTGCCGACGGTTCCGACAAAAAAAGACATATTGATGCAGTTAATGATGAGATATTCAATGAGCTTGTCTTTGCCCTTGGCATGGTCGAATGCATAAGCTATTACAAGATTACATGCCCCAAGGTCTTCCGCATTGAATGTCATAAGTTTAATGATAAGCAGATTTTATGGTGGCGTAAGCTAATATATAACGGTCTCGGTGAGTTCATGTACCGTAACGGTATAGATGTTACAGAGGAAGAATTGGTTAACATAATATGCAAGCCGACCCAGGAGTACGCCTTAAAATCATCCGAAGAAAAGACAGAACCCCTGCATGATGAATGCGGTTATGACGGATTCCTTGTGCCTGTGGGCGGCGGTAAGGACTCGGTTGTAAGCCTTGAACTTCTTAAGGGCAAGGATATAGTCACATATACCGTTAACGGCAATGCAACGACCAAAGCCGTTATAGATATATGCACTCATAAAAGCGGTGATTATGTTGCAAAAAGAGTCCTGGATAAGAGGATGCTTGATCTAAATGCCGCAGGATATCTTAACGGACACACTCCGTTTTCGGCGATAGTCGCCTTTTCATCTGTTATAACCGCATATATTACAGGCAGGAAATACATTGTATTGTCCAATGAGAACAGTGCCAATGAGACGACTGTAAAGGATTCGTTTGTCAATCATCAATATTCCAAGAGTTATGAGTTTGAGAAGGATTTCGAGGAATACTTTAAGAATATCACGGATTCCGACATACATTACTTCAGTATGCTAAGGCCTTTGACAGAGCTTCAGATTGCAGCGCTTTTTGCAAAGGATAAGGAATATCATAAGGTATTCAGAAGCTGTAATGTCGGAAGCAAGCAGGGAATATGGTGCTGTGACTGTCCCAAGTGTCTTTTTGTGTATATAATCCTTTCGCCCTTCCTTTCTCAGAAGGAACTTAAAGACATATTCGGTGAGAAGCTTCTTGATAAGGAAAGCCTTGATAAGGACTTCAGGGAACTTGTCGGTATCGAGGAGAATAAGCCCTTTGAATGTGTCGGAACAAGAAGAGAGGTCGTATCCTGCATGAAGTATTGCAGGAAGGCGGGATTAAAGAGCCTTTTAACCGACAGATACGCAGACTATATAGATCAAAACGGTGAAGATCTTGATCTCATGCTTAAGGAGTGGAATGAAATCCACAATGTACCGGCAGAGCTTGAATCAGCGGTTAAGCTTGGCGGAATTAACGGAAAGAGAATACTAATCTGGGGATATGGCAGAGAAGGCAAGTCAACCGAGAGTTTTCTTAAAAGATGTGCTGCGCCGGTGTCGGTTGATATCCTTGAGGGAAGCAGAGAAGAGATAGATGAAGATAAGTATGATCTTATCTTTAAAAGCCCCGGAATAAGGATGGATGATGATGATCCTAAGTATACTTCACAGACGGAAGTCTTTTTGGAGGCATATAGAGACAGGGTTATAGGCATCACCGGAACCAAGGGCAAGAGTACGACAAGTACTTTGATGTATGAGGTTTTATCAAAGTGTACCGGAAGACCGGTTCTTCTGCTTGGCAATATCGGCAGGCCCTGCCTCGATCATTATGATGAGGTGACAGACGATACACTTATCGTATATGAGATGAGCTGCCATCAGCTTGCGCATCTAAAGGTGTCGCCGCATGTGGCTGTATTCCTCAATCTGTATGAGGAGCATCTGGATTATTATGATACACTCGACAGATATTTTACAGCAAAGTCGCATATTGCAACTACGCAAAGAAGCGAAGACTTTTTCTATGTCGGAAGCAATGTGCCACATATAGATACGGCAGCTGCGGTAAAAGTGATCGATCCGGCGAACATAGGAGATTATGAATTGCTTATTCGGGGCGAACACAATAAGTTCAATGCGGAATTCGTATTCAGAATAGCAACGGAAGTGTACGGTTGTGAACCCGATAAGGTTAAGGAAGTATTGGCTTCAACCAAAGGCTTGTCACACAGACTTGAATATGTCGGCAGACGAAAAGATGTAAGCTACTATGATGATTCAATATCCACCATCCCTGAGGCAGCGATAAGCGCGCTTTCAAGCATTGGCGATGCAAGTACGATTCTTATCGGCGGAATGGACAGAGGAATTGATTACGATAAGCTTACCGATTATATAGAAAAGCATCCCGAATATAACTATATATGCATGTATGCATCGGGAAAAAGAATATATGACACGGGTGTCATATCAAGTCTTCCTTATGTGTATTATGAAGAAGATTTGGAGGCGGCAGTTAAAAAGGCAGAAGAGATTACTTCAAAGGGTGCCATCATCCTTTCGCCCGCCGCAGCCTCATACGATCATTTTAAGAATTTTGAAGAGCGCGGAGATTGTTTTAAGAAACTGATTATGATACCATAGAATGTAGCGAATACGTTTAAGCGTATTGCATTCACGATATGTTATAAGATTAAGCAGATCAAGGAGAATCCATAATGAAAAAGATAATCATCACAGGATGTAACGGACAGTTGGGAAGAGAGCTTAATAAGTACTATGCCGACAAGAGAGGTCTTGAGTTTATCAATACCGATGTGGCGGAGCTTGATATCACCGATATAGAAGCTGTGATGGAGCTTGCCAGAGGTGAGAAGCCCTATGCAATCATTAACTGTGCGGCATATACGGCGGTGGATGCATGTGAGACCAATAAGGATCTGGCATTTAAAGTTAATACACTTGGTGCAAGGAATCTCGCAATAGCAGCTCAGAGTGTGGATGCAAGACTTGTACATATATCCACTGACTATATATTTGACGGAACGAAGTCCACTCCTTACATGGAGTATGATGAGCCCAACCCCAAGACGGTATACGGTATCACGAAGAACAGAGCCGAGGATTTCGTAAGACAGTTCTGCCACAAGTATTTTATCCTTCGTACGGCATGGCTTTACGGCGAGGGTAAGAACTTTGTCGGCACAATGCTTAAGCTGGCAGAGACACATGATGAGGTTAAGGTTGTCAGCGACCAGTTCGGCACACCCACATCTACTGCTGAGCTTGTTAAGGCTATCGACAGTATAATCTTTACACATAACTACGGTACATATCACGCAACCTGTGAGGGAAGATGTTCATGGGCGGATTTTGCCGAGGAGATATTCCGTATTGCAGGCAAGAATGTCAAGGTAGTACGTGTGAGCACCGATGAGTACGGCGCAGCCGCTCCGAGACCTTTAAGTTCCGTTTTGGAGAATTACATGCTCAGAATGGTCGGCGGATATGAGTTCGTTGACTGGCATAAGGCTTTGGAAGTATACATGAAAGACCTCGGATATTGACAGAGGTTTTGAACGGGAGATCACCGATGAGTGAACGCAGACCTGTTGATAAATCTGTATACAGGGCTATCTTTATAGCCGTAATAATGCTGCAATTAATTGCAGCATTTTATTTCTGTACCCGTAAGACGGGCTTCCATTACGATGAGTACTATTCTTACTACTCATCCAATGTTTCTGCGGGACTTACTCCCGAAGATAACGGCTGGGTAAGCGGAAGAGAGATACTTGATGAATTCAGAGTCCTTAACGGAGAAGGATTTAACTACGGAATGGTTAAGTTGATGCAGACCTATGACGTACATCCGCCGATGTATTATTTTGTTCTGCATACCGTATGCTCGTTTACCAAAGGAATCTTTTCCAAGTGGCAGGGACTTGCGGTCAATCTGATATTCCACTTATTATCCGTCATGGTTTTATGGCTCATATGCGGCAAGGTATATGAAGATAAGGGAGAAGATGCCGGAATACTAAGCATTGCCACTGTTGCGCTCTACGGCTTTTCACCTGCCATCTTAAGCGGAGTGATGTTCATACGCATGTATGTGATGCTGACATTTTTATGTCTGCTTACGATATATGTGCACATCCTGGTGTTAAGAGAGGATGATATTTACGGTAAAAAGATGCGGAACCTGTGCATTGCGGCGTTCGTCCTGACTTTTACAGGCACACAGACGCATTATTATTTCTTTGTGTTCATGTTTTTTACTGCAGCGTATATGGCGCTTTATCTGTTGCGTAAAAAAGGCTTTAAAGCATCCGCAATCTACGCGGCTTCGGTTTTGGGATCCATAGCCGTATCGATATTGTTCTACCCCGCAATGTTATCGCATATCTTCAGAGGATACAGAGGTACGGAAGCCACACAGGCTTTCTTTGACATGGGCAATTTAAGAGAAAGAGCGGGACTCTTTATAGGACTTTTAGATGAGTATCTCCTGCCCCATTGCTTCTACATTATCCTTCTGTGTATCTTCTTGGGCATAATCACCATACGCTTTTATAAGACAAAGGGAGAATCGAATCCCGTAACCGGGCTTTTGCTTACCGTGACCATAGGATATTTTGCGGTTGTGTTAAAGACCGCGCTTACCAATGCCGAAGAGGCCGTTCGCTATGAGATGCCGGTATACGGCCTGCTTGTATTATTGCTGTTATACGGCTTTTACATTATTTTGGTCAGACTTACGGACATAAGGCATGCGAAGAGGACTTTTCCCGTTATCATATCCGTTATTTTCGCGGCAGTTATGCTTATATTGCAGATACAGGCCCTGGCAAAAGACAAAGTTCTGTTTTTGTATGAAGAAGACAAAGACAGTGTGGAATGGGCGGCGAACCATAAGGACGATAAGGTTGTATATGTATACAATCCTTTGAATCAGTGGATGATATGGGATGATTCCATGGAGCTTATGCAGTATGACAGAATATATTTTGTAAGTGCCGACAGTGAGGATGAGATATCGGATACCGGTCTTTTAAGTGCGGATCACATATATGTATATGCCGTCAGAAGTGACAAGGCAAAAGAGAAAATAGATGAACTTGTTAAAAGTGACACAGATGTCACAGAAGCATCGATTGTAAGGGAGTTACAATATGCAGACCTCTACGAACTCAGATAGTAAGAATAAAGTCAAAAAGCACAATATCGCGATGTTCGGTCATAAGCACATTCCGTCAAGAGAAGGCGGAGTGGAGATAGTTGTTGAGCATCTTGCCGTGCGCATGGTCAGGATGGGTCATAAAGTCACCTGCTATAACAGGGGCGGAAGCTATGTCGAGTCGGAAGATGCAGAGTTTGATGAGGACAGAAGCAGGTACCGTGGAGTTAAGATCAAGAAGGCATTTACAATAAATGCGAAAGGTCTTGCCGCCGCATCTTCATCATTTTTTGCTTCACTTGCGGCAGGGCTTGGAAAGTATGACGTTGTTCATATTCATGCCGAAGGACCCTGTATTCTTTGCGGTTTTTTAAAGGCATGCGATAAAAGAGTTATAGTTACGATACACGGACTCGATCATAAGAGAGCCAAGTGGGGACGCTTTGCTTCGTGGTATATCATGAAGGGAGAGCAGGCTGCGGCCAAATATGCCGATGAGATCATAGTATTAAGCAAGTCCGTTCAGGATTATTTCTTGGAGCTGTACGGACGCAGGACGACATTCATACCCAACGGTGTGGAAGAGGCCAAGCAGCTTATACCGGATATCATCCGTACGAAGTGGGGACTTGATAAGGACGATTACATTCTTTATCTCGGACGTATCGTTCCGGAGAAGGGAATACATTATCTTATAGAAGCCTATAAAGGACTGAATACGGATAAAAAGCTTGTGATTGCGGGAGGCTCATCCGATACTGATGAGTATTACAGCAAATTAAAAGATATGGCAGAAGGCACGGACAATATAATTTTTACCGGATTTGTGCAGGGCCCCACGCTTGAAGAGCTCTACAGCAATGCCTATATATATTGTCTTCCTAGTGATTTGGAGGGTATGCCTTTAAGCCTTTTGGAAGCCATGAGTTACGGTAATGCCTGCCTTACCTCGGATATACCCGAATGCGCGGATGTGATCGCTGATAAGGGAATGACGTTTAAAAAGGGTGATGTAGTATCCCTGAAAGATCGTTTGTCGGAACTTATCGATGATAAAGCTGCGGTCGAGGCGTATAAGGCTCAGGCTGCGACCTATATTACGGAAAGATATAACTGGGATGAATCGGTTAATCGAACGCTTAAGTTATATGACGGCAATGAGGCCTAAAGACAGCTTTTCGTTGTAAGAAAGCGCATGTTGTGGTATCGTATTGTTTATATGAAATGCAATTTAATGATATGAAAGAGGAGAGAGTAATGATCAATAAGAAATTGTTGGCACTTATATGTGTTTCGTCAATGGTCCTGTCGCTTGCGGCATGCGGAAGCGCTGAGCAGAAGGCAGCGGATCCCGCTCCTGAGGCTGTAGAGAGTACGGATACGGCTGAAGCCCCGGAAAAAGAAGAGGTTTCAGAACCTGCAACAGAAGAAGACACAGCTGAAGAGACAGAAGAGGTTTCTGAAGAAAGTGAGTCTTCTGCAGAGTTTAGTTTGGGTACGATCAACGGTAATGTTTATGAGAATGACTTTTTGGGCATTCGCATAGCGATTCCCGATGATATGGCCTTTGCAAACGAGGAAGAGCTGGCACAGCTTTCATCGACCACAGCCGATCTGCTCAAGGATCAGGCTAAAGTGAAGGATATGATCGAGAACGGCAGTGTTATAATCGCGTGCTATGCGTCAACGGACAATTCAAAGTCACCTTTATATACGATCAATCTGACGATGCAGAGCTTTTCTTCTATGGGCCTTAGTGCGATAGCGGTAAAGAATTTTTCCGAGGAGGACATTTTGTCTGCCGCTTCCGATTCTGTTATCCAGGCACTTGGCAACGGCGGTTTTACAAATGTTAAGACGAATATCGAAGACGTAGAATTTCTCGGAGAAAAGCATGCCAGTATGTCGATAACGGCAGAGATCGAAGGTTACGGAACGCTTTATGAACGTGAGGTCGTGGTCATAAGTAACGACTGTATCGCAAGTTACACTGCATCGGCTTTCGGAACCGACAGCGATGAGACAACAGATGTATTGAAGTATGTACAGAAGTATTGATCTGTAAAGATCTGAGAGATAAAAGGAGACAAAATGGCCAATATAGCACTTATCACAGGTATCACAGGGCAGGACGGATCGTATCTTGCGGAGTTTTTGCTTGAAAAGGGATATGAGGTACACGGTCTTGTAAGAAGACACAGTACACAGAATACCGACAGGATAGATCATATAATAGCGGGACCGTACAACGGCACGAAGTTTTTCCTTCACTATGCCGATATGACGGACTCAAGCTGTCTTATAAGACTTGTATCCGAGATAAAGCCCACAGAGGTATATAACCTTGCCGCTCAGTCACACGTCGGCATATCTTTTGAGGTACCCGAATATACCGCTGAGGCTACGGGAGTATCTACTATAAAGCTTCTTGAGGCATTAAGGTTATACGGCGGTTCATGCAGATATTATCAGGCATCCACCTCGGAACTGTTCGGCGGAATACCCGAGACTGCTCCGCAGAGTGAGAAGACACCATTTTACCCCAAGAGCCCGTACGGTGCAGCCAAGCTGTATTCATATTGGATAACGGTCAATTACAGAGAGTCTTATAAGATGTTCGCATGTAACGGTATTCTCTTTAATCATGAGTCTCCGAGACGAGGTGAGAATTTCGTTACGCGTAAGATCACTCTTGCCATTGCGGGTATCCTTGCAGGCAAGCAGGAGAAGCTGTCGCTCGGTAATATGAACGCCAAGAGAGACTGGGGATTCGCCGGTGACTATGTAGAGGGAATGTGGCTTATATTACAGCAGGAGAAGCCTGATGACTTCGTACTTGCGACCAATGAGACACATACAGTAAGAGAATTTGTGGATGCTGCTTTTGCAGAATGCGGAATTAAGATTCGCTGGGAAGGCGAAGGTGTTAACGAGAAGGGAATTGATGAGGCTACGGGCAAGGTGCTTGTAGATGTCAATCCTCAGTTCTATCGTCCCGCTGAGGTTGAGTTCCTTTGGGGTGACTGCACAAAGGCAGAGACGGTTCTTGGCTGGAAGCGTAAAGTCGACTTTAAGGGTCTTGTAGCCATGATGATGGATTCTGATCTTAAGGCTATTGCAGGTATAAGCACAGAGGAATACAGAGCAGGCAAGAGATAGGTCTTTTGGGTATCGGATTGATCCGTATACCGGAATATGTAGTGTATAACAGACGACAGAAGTATCGGACTCCTGTCGTCTGATTGAGTATATGGGACAATGAAAGGGACCATATGGTTGAAGTTTTATTAAGCTGGATATTCATCGGCATAACTTCATATGTGATCGGATCGGAAGTATTAAGACTGTTAATTAAACTTCTGGCACATGGTGAGACGGATATTGATATACCGGTTTCCCATCCGCAGGTTTTAAGATGTCTTACGGGATTATGCACGGTAAATGTCATGGCCGAGATCATCAGCATCTTTGGCGGCATAGGAATGTGGGCGGATTATCTGACGGCATTTGTATGTCTTTTAATCGTATTCCTGGACAGGGAATTCTTTGCAAAGAACATGGATATTCACGCATTTACCAAGAAGCACCCGATTAAATCCGTGGTTTATCTGTGTCTTGTACTTTTGATGTCCTACGGAACATCCAGAGGCTATATGCATTTTGACACCAATCTTTATCATGCTCAGGCAATTCACTGGATAGAGGACTATGGTGTTGTTCCGGGACTTGCCAATATTCAGAGCAGGTTCGGATATAACAGCGCGGAATTTGCTCTTAACGCTTTCTATGGTTTTAAGTGGCTGCTTGGCCGTTCGCTTCATACAAGTGCAGGCTTCTTTGCACTGCTTTCGACATTTGTTGCGGCAGGAATTACAGGCGCATTTAAGGAGGAAAATAACGGTAAGCGTATTATTCCGAGGATATCGGACTTTGTCAGAATCGGTCTGATATTCTATCTAGGCCTTATATATTCGGAGATGATCTCTCCGGCGTCGGATTATTACGCACAGTTGATGCTTTTTGATCTGATCATCATCTGGTTTGATCTGTTCCGTATTAAAAATGACGAAGTTATGTCAACCGATATAAGTCCCGTTCAGGGCATATTGTGCATACTCTTGGTATATGCGGTTACGATCAAGTTAAGCCTTGCGCCTCTTGTACTTTTAGCTCTTATTCCGGGGATAAAATGGATTCGAAATAAGAATATCAAAAGCATATTAACCTGTCTTATCAGTGGTCTTGTGATATCGGTTCCGTATTTTATCCGCGGGCATATAATATCCGGATGGATACTCTATCCCGCAACCTTTATAGGATTCGGTTCGCCCGACTGGCAGGTTCCCAAGGGAATGGCCCAGTATGATGCAAGAGAGATAGGCATGTGGGGACGCGGAATCACAAGAGCCGAAGAATGGGACAGCGTTACGGCTTTTAACTGGATCCCCGGGTATCTTAACGGTCTGTCTTTTATGGAAAAAGCATGGCTTTTAGCAACACTCATATCCGCAGTTATCATTATAGTCATGGCGACCGCCTGTATCTTACGTAAGAAAGATACGGATAATTCGCAGTTTTTTGCACTTGCGACGGTTCTCTGCATTGGAGCCGTTACATGGTTTTTGAAGGCACCGCTTATCAGATACGGCTATGTATATATAATTATGATTCCGCTTATGGTCATAGGCTTTGCATTTAAAGACAGAAAAGTCTATGTGCCGGTATTTATCGTAATACTGGCAGGGCTCTCGCTTTTAAAGGCAAAAGGACTGGTTGGGGATATCATCAGAACCGCAGGCATGGAATATTATGTCAACCAACAGGACTATATCGACGGTGACGCCTTTGCCTATAAGGTCGGCGGAATAGATTTCTACGTCGCAGAAGATGCGGGTCAGATAGGGTATTACAAGTTCCCTTCAACCGTTGAGGAAAGACATGATTTCGGGCTTAGGGGAGAGGAGCTTTCAGACGGCTTTTACCATATCAATTAAGACGTTTTTGTGGTATTATATTACTTGGTTATTTACCGAATAATCACCACAGGAAGAAGGAGCAAAATGGCAAATCTTACAAAAGGCGATAAGATATATGTGGCAGGTCACAGAGGACTTGTCGGAAGCGCAATAGTACGTTCGCTTAAAAGAAGCGGCTATGACAATATAATCGGAAGGACACATGCGGAGCTTGATCTTACTGACCAGCGTGCGGTAAGAGAGTTTTTTGAGACCGAGAAGCCCGACGTAGTTGTACTTGCGGCAGCGAAGGTAGGCGGTATCAATGCCAATCAGAGCGAACCTGCCGAATTCGCATACCAGAACATGCAGATTCAGTGCAATGTAATCAAGTGCTGTCATGACTATAAGGTCAAGAAGCTTTTGTTCCTTGGAAGCACATGTATTTATCCCAAGATGGCACCCCAACCCATCCCTGAAGATGCCCTGCTTACGGGTCCTTTGGAGATCACTAACGAGGCTTATGCCATAGCCAAGATCTCGGGTCTTAAGATGTGCAGTTACTTTAAGCAGCAGTACGGTGATGATTTCATCAGTTGCATGCCCACGAATCTCTACGGTCCGTATGATAATTACGAACTGTCGGGAAGTCACGTTATGCCTGCTATGATCAGGAAGTTCCATGAGGCCAAGGTAAGCGGTGCGCCGACTGTTGAACTTTGGGGAAGCGGAACACCTTTAAGGGAGTTCCTCTATTCTGATGACATGGCTGATGCATGTGTATACTTACTTGAGAACTATCAGGGTATTACCCATGTGAATATAGGAACAGGCAAGGAGATTACGATTAAAGGCCTTGCGGAACTTGTGAAAAAGACGGTAGGCTACGAGGGCGAGATTGTCTGGAACAGCGATATGCCCGACGGAACACCGAGAAAGCTTACGGATGTATCAAAGCTTCACGAACTCGGATGGACACATAAGGTGGAACTTGAAGAGGGAGTAAGATTGGCTTACGAATGGTTCAGAGATAATATAGATTCTGCCAGAGTCTAAGCCGGAGACCATGTATGATATCATTTGATATGATGAACATCCCGGGGCTTATAGTTGTTTTGGCCCTACCTTATATGGCGGGATATATACTTAAGACAGTTACACTCAGAAGAGAAATCGGTCAGATTGAGACATATCTGACAGGTTTCTTTTTCCTTTTTTTGATACAGGGAGCCGTATTTGTGACGGCAGATTCCTTTATGGGACTGGCGTTTGCCGGATTGTGCGACTGCTACGTGGGTATGATAATTGCAGTTGCGGCCGTTTTTGCGGTTACAGTCATAATCAACATTATCCTGAATAAAAAAAGAGGGCGTGAAGAGAGATACAGGCAGAAGCTTACGAAGAGGGAGTGGATACTGATATCACTGATGTTCTTAATAGGTATCCTGGTATGCATAAGAGTTGTCGGCACGATAGGATATGTCAGAGAGGACTTTATGTTTCCTACTGTTAAGACCACGCTTGCCACGGGTACGGTCAATGCTTACAACCCCATCACTTCAAGGCCGTACGTATACGGAATTATCAACTCAAGGAAGGTTATTACGCTTCCGATCTATTACGCCTGCACATGTGCGGTGTTTAAGATGGATCCGATTCTGCTTTTGTATGTAATCTGCACCATACAGACCGTGATATGCACGTATTTTTCATGTGTACTGTTCATAATCCCGATCATCAGGTTCAGGGAGAGGTTGTATATGTTCGGCATCTTTTTGGGTGCGTTGCTTTTAAGCGGAGATTACTTTAATTACGCGATTGGCGGAAAACTTTTATGGAACGGATATGCAGGTGACACGATTGTCGCTGCGGTCATGCTTCCGTATGTGCTTTTCTTAATAATGTCCGGTTACAGAGAGAGAAGGCTTAAGATCATTGATTCGCTTAAGCTGTTTCTTGTGTTCTTTTCATCGGTGTTTATCACCGGTGTGGCCAAGGGTGCGCTGCTTATCTGCATAACCGGAGGTATAGCTTTTATCTGTTGCATCATAATCGGTCGTAAGGGTGCAGCCCCTGAAGACAGGACGCTGATAGTGGGAGAATGATATGGGTTCGATAGCAGGCACAATGTATACATTTTTCCAGAACAGCAAGACAGAGGGCGCGTATATGCTGCTTTTTGCCTTGAGCATAGTCATTCTTTACTGTACCAACAGAGAGAGGGACAGGTTCCACTTTGTGTATCCGACACTCCTTTTGCTCGGTGTTGTGTGTAACCCCGTGACGGTATGGATTCTTTCGCTGATTTTCCCCGTGCTTAAGAATTACAGTCCGCTGGCGGGACTTATACCGATACTCTTGTATATTCCGTACGGTATTGTTGAACTTCTGTATATCATCAAATCTGCCAAGACACAGAGAATTGTGGCGATACTGCTGTTTTTGTATGTGTCGATATGCGGAAATTTTATGGGTGCCTTTGAGGGTAATACGCGCACGCAGACCAATTACTACGATGCAGGGAAAAAGGAAGTGGTTGAGTATCTTGAGACCAACACAAAGAGTATGGCCTTAGCTGATGATTCCCTGCTTTCGTTTATCTCATCATACGGAGATTCGGTTCCGCTTTTATATGGTCATGATCTGCTTCATGCTGACAGTGACCTCGGTATCATCGACGGATATGACTATGAGATCTTTGATATACAGAGGATGATGTGGGCTCCCGAGATATACCTGGATGAGATAGCGAAGGTGGCTAAAACCAGGGGATGTGATATAATAGTGGTTAAGAACTTTGAGGGTGCGAAGAGCTATACCGGAGTATATCGGGAAGCGCTTACCACACCGGATTATATAGTATACAGGAGTATTAGCTGATGCTGCTTAGTGTAATCGTTCCTTGTTACAACGAAGAAGAGAATATAGCGCTGTTTTATTCGGAACTGCTTAAGAATAACGAGTTCTTTAAATCCAAGGATCTGGACATAGAGGTTATCTATGTGGATGACGGTTCAACGGATAATACGGTTATCGAGGTTAAGAAGTTAAGAGAGAGTGATGAGAGAGTCAAACTTATATCTTTTTCCCGTAACTTCGGTAAGGAATCTGCGATATATGCCGGCTTTAAGAAGGCAAAGGGCGATTATGCCGTGATGCTTGATGCGGATCTTCAGGACCCGCCGTCATTGTTGCCTGAGATGTTTTCGTATATCGAGGAGGGCTATGATTCGGTAGCCACAAGAAGAGTCAACCGTAAGGGAGAACCGCCGATAAGAAGCTTCTTCGCAAGGCGCTTCTATAAGCTTATGAATAAGTTCAGCAACACGGACATAGTGGACGGAGCCAGGGATTACAGGTTAATGACCAGACAGGTTGTGGATGCTATACTTTCGCTTGGTGAGTATAACCGCTTCAGCAAGGGCATATTCGGATGGGTAGGCTTTAAGACGAAGTGGGTTGAGTTTGAGAATGTTGAGAGAGCCAAGGGCGAGACGAAGTGGAGCTTCTGGGGACTTTTCTTATACTCTTTGGAAGGCATAATCGCTTTTTCGACGGCTCCTTTGGCGATAGCCTCATGTCTGGGTGTTTTATTCTGTCTTTTGGCATTTGTGCTTATAATATTTATTCTGGTACGTTCGCTTTTCTGGACGGATCCCACAAGCGGCTGGCAGTCAATGGTCTGCATCATCTCGCTTGTAAGCGGAGTCCAGCTTTTGTGTCTGGGTATACTCGGACAGTATTTAAGCAAGACGTATCTTGAGGTTAAGAACAGACCCAAGTATCTTGTGAAGGAAGAACTGTAATGATATCGGTCATCACGCCTGTATATAATGCAATAGCCTTTATAGATGAGACCTTTGCGATGATGTTTGCACAGGATCATACCGACTGGGAATGGATACTTGTTGAGGACGGTTCGACGGACGGAACAAGGGAGAAGCTTGCGGAATATGCTTCGTCTGCAGACTGTGACAGACGTGTCAGGATTATCCTTGCGGATGATAATAAGAACAAGGCGGCCGGTGCCCGTAACATAGGACTTGATGCTGCCGGGGGAAGATATATAGCTTTTCTTGATGCGGATGATGTATGGAGTAAGAATAAGCTTTCTACCCAGCTTGACTACATGGATAAGACGGGTGCGGCATTCTGTTTTACATCCTATGAATTCGGTGATGAGCAGGCCAGGGGAACAGGCAGGATAGTACATGCTCCAAGGGAGCTTACGTACAGACAGGCGCTTTCAAGGACAGTGATCTTTACAAGCACCGTCATGTTTGATACGCAGAAGATTGATAAGAGCAAGTTATACATGCCGTATATAGCAAGTGAGGATACGGCTACGTGGTGGAATATACTAAGAGACGGAGTTACAGCCACAGGTCTTGATGAGGTTCTTACGATATACAGAAGGCCGGCAAGATCGCTTTCAAGCAATAAGCTTTTGGCCGTTAAGAGAATCTGGGGATTATACAGAGACAACGAGGGGATGGGAGTATTTAAGAGTATCCCGTATTTTATCGGTTGGGCATTTCGCGCAACGATAAGAAGGATTTAATCGGATAATAATGAGTGTTAAAGAGACAGTAAAGCGTACAATCATATTATTTTGGAGTTTGTTGGGAGTGGCTTTCCTTACGGCTATATATGCCTATGTCTGGATGAATGTCATCCACGGAAGACTGGTATGGCATGTGAAGCTGTATTTTAAAGGTCATCTCCTTATGATTTTCGTCTATTTCGTGCTCATCTTCTTTTTCTCGAGCACTTTCGGAGGACTTAAGATAGGTTATCTTAAGCCGTGGGACGTATTCTTCTCCGATATTTTCGCGATAGTCATAGTGGATATAGTAAGTTATCTGCAGATATCACTTATGGAGATAAGACTCTTTAAGGGTGATGTAATGCTTTACATGACGCTCATTCAGGTTGCTTTTGCCGGCGTATGGGTATTTCTGGGAGGACAACTGTACAGACTGTTTTTCCCGCCTCGCAATTTGCTTTTGATATACGGCGACCATCCGACGGATGACATACAGGAGAAGTTCGCAACCCGTAAGGATAAGTACAGGATCGTTAAGCTTATGTACATGGGCGAGCCCGAAGATGAGCTTAATGAAGAGATGATAAGTTCAGAGTATGACGGAGTTGTGCTTTGGGACGTACCGGCACAGACGCGCAACAGATTCCTTAAGTACATGTATGCAAGGAACATAAGAGTGTATATGATGCCGAAGATATCGGATGTAATCATCAAGGGTTCGGATCCGTTACACCTTTTCGATACACCGATATTCTTAACAAGAGAATATAATCTTAAGGTTGAGCAGCGCTTTGCCAAGAGACTTATCGATATAGTCTGCTCGCTTTTGCTTGCGGTCATTACCTCACCGATTATGCTTATCACGGCTATTGCCATCAAGTGTTATGACAGAGGCCCGGTGTTATATAAGCAGATAAGATGTACCGAGGGCGGCAGAGAGTTTAAGATCATGAAGTTCAGATCCATGATAGTCGATGCGGAAAAGGACGGAGTGGCAAGACTTGCCGGCAAGCACGACTCAAGGATAACCCCGATAGGACGCTTTATACGAGCAGTCAGAATAGATGAGCTGCCTCAGCTTTTTAATATTATAAAAGGTGATATGTCATTCATCGGACCGAGACCCGAAAGGCCCGAGATTATCAGGCAGTACATGGAAGATATGCCTGAGTTTGCATTCAGAATGAGAGTCAAGGCAGGACTTGCAGGTTATGCGCAGGTGTACGGTAAGTACAATACCACGCCTTATGACAAGCTTAAGCTTGACTTAAGTTATATAGAGAATTACAGCGTGTGGCTGGATCTTAAGCTTATGATGCTTACACTTAAGATACTCTTCTCACCCGAGGCAACAGAGGGTGTCGGAGACGATCAGGTTACGGCGTCAAAGAAACGGTAAGGAGGAGTTATGTCAACTTACAATCCGGGAGCACAGGGAGTAGATTTAAAAAGGATCTGCAGACAGTTCATAAAGAAGATCTGGATAGTAATAGCAGCGATAGCAGTCGGTGCTATTATTGGTATTCTGACATATGTGATATACAGCAATGTTAAGAGCGGGAATACCGTATACAGGATAAGCAATGATTACTATATCACCCTTAATTACGAGGAATATCCCAACGGCGTGGACTATTACAACGCCTATACCTGGGACGGGATTTTAAGGGACGATCCGGTGGTCAACTATGCGCTTACTCTTTTGCCGGGCGTTACAAAGCAGCAGATTCTTGATTCGGTTACGGGTGAGATTCTGGGAGATTACCGCCTTTTAACCGTGATCGTAACGGGTACGGACAAAGACCTTGTTAAGAAGATATCGGATGCCTATAAGGAGGCACTGCCCCACTTTGCAACCGAGATAGACATGATATCCAAT
>JAFYBE010000039.1 GCA_017540355.1 Lachnospiraceae bacterium
AATCTTTTTGCGAACCTTCGTCCCGCATATTTATATCCCGAGCTTAAGGAGGCATGTCCTTTAAAGGAATCCGTTGCGGATAAGGGATTTGACATGATGATTATGCGTGAGCTTACGGGCGGCCTTTATTTCGGTGAGAGATATACCAAGGAAATAGACGGTAAGATGACGGCTGTCGACACGCTTACATATAATGAAGACGAGATAAGACGTATTGCTGTCAAGGGATTTGATATAGCGCGTAAGAGAAGGAATAAAGTCACACTTGTAGATAAGGCCAACGTGCTTGATTCTTCAAGGCTCTGGAGAAAGGTCACGGAAGAAGTGGCTAAGGATTATCCGGATGTTGAATTCGTGACCATGCTTGTTGACAACGCGGCAATGCAGCTTGTTAAGGATCCGGCACAGTTTGACGTGATGCTTACCGAGAACATGTTCGGAGACATCTTATCCGATGAGGCATCAATGATTACGGGTTCAATCGGTATGCTGCCTTCAGCTTCGCTTAACGAGACCAAGTTTGGACTCTACGAGCCTTCGGGCGGTTCGGCACCCGATATAGCCGGCAAGGGCATAGCCAATCCCATAGCTACGATATTAAGTGCGGCAATGATGTTAAGATATACCTTCGACCTTGATAAAGAAGCGGATGCAATTGAGAATGCGGTTAAGAAGGTACTTAAAGAAGGATACAGAACAATAGATATCGCCAAGGAAGGCGAGGAACAGATCGGTACGGCGAAGATGGGTTCGCTTATAGCCGAGAGAGTATAAATGGTCGGTATTTGAAAGAGAGGGATTGATCATGACAAGTGATAACATGAAATGCGGAATAGGACAGGCACCGGCAAGGTCTTTGCTTAATGCCTTGGGATATACGGCTGAAGAGATATCTAAGCCCATGGTCGGTATCGTATGCTCATACAATGAGATAGTACCCGGTCATATGAATCTTGATAAGATCGCCGAGGCTGTTAAGTTAGGCGTGGCAGAGGCAGGCGGTACTCCCGTAATGTTCCCTGCAATTGCCGTATGTGACGGAATTGCAATGGGTCATATCGGAATGAAGTATTCGCTCGTAACAAGAGATCTTATCGCCGATTCAACGGAGGCTATGGCGATAGCTCACCAGTTTGACGCACTTGTAATGATCCCCAACTGTGATAAGAACGTACCCGGCTTACTTATGGCTGCCGCAAGAGTTAACGTTCCGACAGTATTCGTATCGGGCGGTCCGATGCTTGCGGGTCATGTAGGAGGAAGAAAGAGAAGCTTATCTTCAATGTTTGAGGCTGTCGGAGAGCATGCTGCCGGCAAGCTTACTGATGAAGGCGTACGTGAATTTGAGGAAAATGTGTGTCCTACCTGCGGTTCATGTTCCGGTATGTACACGGCCAATTCAATGAACTGTCTTACAGAGGCACTCGGTATGGGTCTTCCGGGTAACGGAACCATTCCTGCCGTTTATTCGGAGAGATTAAGACTTGCCAAGAAGGCAGGTTATGCCGTAATGGATATGCTTAAGAAGAATATCAGACCCCGAGATATCATGACAAAAGACGCTATTCTTAATGCGCTTACGGTTGATATGGCACTCGGTTGTTCTACCAACTCAATGCTTCACCTTCCCGCTATAGCTCATGAGATAGGTTTTGACTTTGATATATCATTTGCCAATCCCATCAGTGAGAAGACTCCCAACTTCTGTCATCTTGCTCCCGCCGGTCCGACATATATGGAAGACCTTAACGAGGCAGGCGGTGTATATGCGGTTATCAAGCAGTTGTGCGAACTTGGACTTATCAATGAGAACTGCATGACCGTTACGGGCAAGACAATAGGTGAGGCAGTTAAGAATTCCGTTAATAAGAATCCTGAGGTTATAAGACCTGTAGACAATCCGTATTCCAAGACAGGCGGACTCGCCGTGCTTAAGGGTAATCTTGCTCCCGACGGATCGGTTGTTAAACGTTCGGCAGTTGTGCCTGAGATGATGAAGCATGAAGGCCCCGCAAGAGTATTTGATTGTGAAGAAGATGCTATAGAAGCGATCCTTGGCGGTAAGATCAAGGAAGGCGATGTGGTTGTAATAAGATACGAAGGCCCTAAGGGAGGTCCCGGAATGAGAGAGATGCTCAATCCTACATCGGCAATCGCAGGCATGGGCCTTGGCTCTACCGTGGCACTTATTACTGACGGAAGATTCTCCGGAGCAAGCCGTGTCGCATCAATCGGACATGTATCACCCGAGGCAGCCGTAGGTGGTCCCATAGCGCTTGTTAACGAAGGAGATATGATAGAGATAGATATCAATAACTACAGCATTACGCTTAAGGTGTCCGATGAAGAACTTGCTAAGCGTAAGGAACAGTGGCAGCCCAGAACACCCAAAGTAACAACCGGATATCTTGCAAGATATGCGGCAATGGTTACAAGCGGTAACAGAGGCGCAATCTTGGAGATTAAGTAAGAGAAATGGAGAATTAAGTATGCAGTTGACAGGTTCTGAAATAGTAGTTGAATGTCTTAAGGAGCAGGGAGTTGATACCGTATTCGGTTATCCGGGAGGTACGATTCTTAATATCTATGATGCATTGTATAAGCATCCCGAGATTAAGCATATTCTTACAAGCCATGAACAGGGTGCATCCCATGCGGCTGACGGATATGCAAGAAGTACGGGTAAGGTTGGTGTATGTATGGCCACATCGGGTCCCGGAGCAACCAACCTTGTAACGGGTATTGCTACGGCCTATATGGACAGCATTCCGATGATTGCAATCACATGTAACGTTAATCTTCCCGCGCTCGGTAAGGATTCGTTCCAGGAAGTTGATATCGTCGGTGTGACAACTCCCGTTACAAAGCACGGATTCATCGTTAAGGATGTTAAGGAACTGGCTAAGACCATGCGCAGAGCATTTGATATAGCAAGAAGCGGAAGACCGGGCCCCGTTATCGTTGATATCACAAAGGATGTTACTGCGGCACTCTGCGAATATAAGGCAGCTAAGCCCAAGGCTGCATCATATGAGAACAAATATACAAGTAAGGATATAGAGAAGGCAGTTGAACTTATGAAGGCTGCCAAGAAGCCTTTGTTATATGTCGGCGGAGGCGCAATTGCTGCAGATGCAACTGCAGAAGTTGCCAAGCTTGCCGAAGTATTTAATGCTCCCGTATGCGATACTCTTATGGGCAAGGGCGCATTCGACGGTAAGAGTAACAGATATACCGGTATGATAGGCATGCACGGAACCAAGGCATCCAACCTTGGTGCTACGGAGTGTGATCTGCTCATAGCTTTAGGTGCAAGATTCTCAGACCGTGTTATCGGTAATGCCAAGAAGTTCTGTAAGGGCGCAAAGATAATTCATTTTGATGTTGATGCTGCAGAGATCAATAAGAACATTCATGCATCCGTATCTGTTGTCGGTAATCTTAAGGACAGCCTTGCAGACGTTCTTAAGGCACTGCCCAAGCAGAAGCATCCCGAATGGATGGCACGTATTGCCGAGCTTAAGAAGACATATCCGCTTTCATACGATAAGAGAAAGCTTACATGTCCTTATATGATAGAAGTGATTGATAAGGTGACCAAGGGTGATGCAATCATCACAACGGATGTAGGTCAGCATCAGATGTGGGCGGCACAGTATTATAAGTACTCTAAACCCCGTACATTCTTATCAAGCGGCGGACTCGGAACAATGGGATACGGACTCGGCGCATGTATAGGTGCCAAGGTGGGTAATCCCGATAAGATCGTTATCAATATTGCCGGTGACGGTTGCTTCCGTATGAACATGAATGAGCTTGCAACAGCTTCAAGATATAACATACCGATAATTCAGGTGGTTAATAACAATCAGGTGCTCGGTATGGTACGTCAGTGGCAGACTCTTTTCTATGATAAGAGATATTCACAGACCGTACTTGAAGATAAGGTTGATTTCTGTGCGGTAGCCAAGGCACTTGGCTGTGAGGCAATACTTGTGACCAAGAAGGAAGAGGCAGAGCCTGCGATCAAGAAGGCAATCAAGCTTAACAAGCCCGTTTTAATCAATGTAATGACAGGCAAGGATGATTCCGTTTATCCTATGGTTCCTGCGGGCGCTCCGATATCTGAGGTGTTTGACGAAAAGGATCTTAAGAATAAGTCGTGAAGAATGCATTCAGGATACTTATTATCTTAATAATGTTAACAATAATTGTGCCGGGCCTATCATACATAGGCCTTGCATATTATTACAGGGATACTTACTCCTACGGCACGGTGATTAACGGTATATATGCTACCGGTAAGACGCCTGAGGAGGTCAACGGGGAACTGGTAAAAGGAGAGGACTACAGCACTCTTTATATCGGGCTCGAAGATAAGATATACGATGTAAAGTCGGATACAATAGGGTATTCAATTGACTACCTTGAGCCTCTTAAGCTGTATAAGCAGATGCAGAATCCCTATCTTTGGATAGAAAACGTCTTAGACGGGATGAAGAACAGGGATGTAAGACCGAAGGTGACATATGATGAAGACGCTTTAAGGAAGGTCATGGACGATATTTCACCACAGAGGTTGGGCGAACCTTTTGTGTGCGAGATTGAGTACAGCGAAGATGGCTATATACTTAATGACAACAAGTCAAGGCAGTATGATTATGACAAGTGTGTCAGTATGGTTAAAGATGCGCTTGGCAGAGGCCAGCTGTATGTGATTTTAGATGACACCTGCCTTAAGGATATAAGTTATACAGAGGAAGAGCAAAGAAGCAGGCAGATGTACGGTCTCATAGAAGGCTATCACGGAACGGCCGTTACAATTAAGCTTGAGGGTACTGACATAAAATTAAATAATGCCGAACTGGACAGTCTGCTTTGCCGCGATGAAGACGGAATGCCCATGCTTTCGGATTCGGGAGATCTGGTAATTACAAAGGAATCGGTCGCCGACGGACTTAAGAATGTAGTGGCTCCGTATAATACTTATAACAATCACTTTTTCAAGACTCATGACGGCAGGACGGTTCATTTAACCAAGGGAACGCTCGGCAATTCGGTGAACACATCCGTAATAGTTGATGAAGTGTATGATGCGCTTATAGCGGGAGATCGGAACATAACGGCTTCTTTGGAGTATTCAAGGAAGATGAATGAAAAGGAGCAGGAATCCGCAGGTAAGATAGGTGATACATACATAGAGATAGATATTGACGCACAGAGGATGTACTTCTATAAAGACGGAAAGCTGCTTGTGAAGATCAATGTTGTGACCGGAACGCACAGCAAGGGCCAGGATACTCCGGAAGGTGTGTACTACATATACAATATGAAGCGCAATACATATCTTGTCGGAGAGAACTACAGATGCTTCGTATATTGCTGGATGGCCATATATCGAGGTGTCGGCATACATGATGCCACATGGAGAAAGCTCTGGGAGGATGATACCTATCTGTTAAACGGATCTCACGGATGTATTAACACTCCGCTTGACGAGGCACGTACCATATACGACAATGCGTATGTCGGATTACCTGTTATAGTCTACTCATACGCCAATTCGGCCGTATCGGAAAATTAGTTGATTTTATTACGGAATGAGTATAAAATAGACAAGGCTTTAGTACGTTAAACTATTTTGTTAATTTTTTTATCATTAAATTATATATCATGAATGGAGGATGAATATGTCAAGAGTGTATAACTTTTCGGCAGGGCCGGCAGTACTTCCCGAAGAGGTGCTCAAGGAAGCGGCAGAAGAGATGATGGATTACAAGGGATCGGGTCAGTCCGTAATGGAGATGAGCCATCGATCCAAAGTATATGATAACATCATAAAGGAAGCTGAGGCTGATCTTAGAGAGCTCATGAACATTCCAGATAATTATAAGGTATTGTTCCTTCAGGGCGGAGCAAGCCAGTTCTTCGCTGAGGTTCCGATGAACATGATGAAGAACAAGAAGGCCGGATATATCGTTACCGGTCAGTGGGCAAAGAAGGCTTATCAGGAAGCAAAGATATACGGCGAGGCTGTAGAGCTTGCTTCATCTGCGGATAAGACTTTCTCTTATATCCCGGATTGCTCTGATCTTCCTATCACTGATGATATGGATTATGTGTATATCTGTGAGAACAATACCATCTACGGAACGAAGTATAAGACACTTCCCAACACAAAGGGTAAGGATCTTGTATCCGATGTATCTTCGTGCTTCCTTTCGGAGCCTATCGATGTATCCAAGTATGCGGTTGTATACGGTGGCGTTCAGAAGAATGTCGGACCTGCCGGTTGTGTTATTGCGATCATCAGAGAAGACCTTATAACAGATGATGTTCTGCCCGGAACACCTACCATGCTTAAGTGGAAGACTCAGGCAGACGCCGATTCTTTATACAATACACCTCCGTGCTATACGATCTATATCTGTGGCAAAGTATTCAAGTGGCTTAAGAAGATGGGCGGCCTTGAGAAGATGAAGGAGCATAATGAGAAAAAGGCTAA
>JAFYBE010000040.1 GCA_017540355.1 Lachnospiraceae bacterium
GACGGTCTTACCCTGCTCTGTCGTATATGCCTTCATGCCCTCGAATACTGTCTGAGCATACTGCAATACTCCGGCGCACTCGCTCATGGAGATCATGTCATCCTCTGTCATGCATCCGTCATCCCAGGCACCGTTAGTGTAGTTGGATACGTAACGGTAATCTGTCTTCATGTAGCCGAATCCTAGATTGGCCCAATCTACGTTTTTCTTTTCCATAGTGTTCCTCCGCAGAATATAATTATTCTTATCGGCGCAATGCCGATGTTTAAAACATGTTAAATGATATTTTACTCTTTTATCTTGGCAAATTCAATATCTAAACACTCATATCTTCCTATTCTTACTGTAATAATAGCGCAAGTTTTGTAAATATTCTGAATAATTCGAAAATCGTGTAAAAAATTCACAAATAATTATTCATACTTGGCGTTCATTATGGTATAATTGTACAGTATAGAATTCGGAGACGCTTGTACGTACGGAGGATATGATATGGGCGAGAGAATGGACAGAGAAGCGAGATACGAGGCTAAGAGAGCCAAGCTTGCGTCTGCCGATATTCACGGTAAGATACCATTTTTTAAGTCGATAGCGCTTAAGATAGCAATCCTTGCGGTTGTATGTGCCGCGGTTGCAACGGGTATCAGCGTTATAATCTTTTCGAATCTGACCAAGGAACAGGTCAAGACTTCGGTTGAGAATAATATCGGTGATCTTGCGACATCTTATGCCGCACTTGTCAATGACAGGATAGAAGAGAAGGGTGAGCTTACCTATGATGACTATAATGAGCTTTTAAGTGCCGTCAAGATCAAGGGCATGAGCAGCTCATATGCATATATGGTTTCTTCGGAAGGTGTTACTTTATACCATCCGACGAAGGACAGGGTAGGCAATCAGGTTGAGAACGAAGTTGTCAAAGGATTGGTAGCTGAACTTAAGGCAGGCAAGACTCCGGAGGACGGAGTGGTTACATACCTGTTTAAAGGAGCCAATAAGATAGCCGGATACAGCATCTTATCGGACAGAAGTATTCTGGTTGTTACGGCGGATGAGAAGGATGCATTCTCATTCATGTCAAGCGTACGTAAGCTTGCAGTCGGACTCTTTATCGGTATAGTCATCATAGCGGGAGGCGCCGCAGCTATATTCTCAATGATGCTTACCAAGCCCATGACCTTTATCAAGGACATGGTTGTGGAGACGGCGGAATTCAACTTCGTATCCAAGGGCCGTGCCAAGAACCTTCAGTTGCGTTCCGATGAGCTCGGCAGTATAGCCAGAGCCCTTAAGCTTATGAGAGACAGCTTAAGAGGAATCGTCGGAGAGATCAATGTATCAAGTGATACACTCGATGCAAGGGTCAATCAGGTATCGGATTCAAGTATAGAGATAGATTCGATGTGCTCGGATGCTTCATCCACTACCGAAGAACTGGCGGAAGGAATGGAAGAGACATCGGCTTCGGCTGACAGCATACAGGCCAATATCCAGCAGATGAACGATGACGCGGAAGTCATCCAGGAGCTTTCTCATGACGGACAGGCTCAGGCTGTTGAGATCAAGAACAGGGCGGTTACGCTTAAGTCAGATACGGAAGCGGCCACCAACCGTGCAACCTCGCTTTATGAGGATATGAAAGCACGTACGGATAAGGCACTTGCGGATTCACAGGCAGTGAAGAAGATCAATGCCCTTACCGAAGCAATAATGGAGATATCAAGCCAGACATCGTTGCTTGCACTCAATGCCAATATTGAGGCGGCAAGAGCGGGAGAAGCCGGAAGAGGCTTCGCGGTTGTGGCTACCGAGATAGGAGCGTTGGCCAATCAGACATCCAATACCGTTACCGGTATTAATGAGATCGTGGATGAGGTTAATGAAGTCGTTGCCAGGATGAGTGAGACGCTTACAGAGGCCATGGACTTTTTGGAGAACGTGGTCATCAAGGACTACGATTCATTCTCCGAGGTTAGCGCACAGTATATGAATGATGCGGAGACATTCAAGTTCAATATGGAGAATATTGACGAATCCGTATCTAAGCTTACCGGAGAGATAGCGGTAGTTGCCGAAGCATTACAGAAGATCGCGGGTATCGTTGGAGAGTCTTCATTCGGTGTTACCGATATAGCCGGCAAGACACAGGATATTACGGCACTTACGATAGACAACAGAGATGCGGTTGCTGAATGTATGGATGCCGTTAAGGGATTAAGAGAGATTGCGTCAAGATTCAAGATGAACGAATCTTAAGCTATACACATTATCATAATTACACAGGAGGGCTTTATGTTAGCCACATTGATTCCATTGTTTGACCGTGACATGAAAGTTAAAGCGTATTCGCTTTACGGTCAGAAGAAGAACTTTTTATTGGATGCGAGGTATTTAAGTACGTCGGCTCAGTATGATGCAGTCAACATCCCCAGCTTTGAGGTCATTGACAGCCTGGGACTTGATACTCTGCCTGATGATGTGGAGATATTCATACCCGTTACGAACATATCGATTTTCGGCGATATTAACGGTCAGTGTCATGCTCCGCACGGACGTATAGTTATCCTCATGGACAACAGCATTACGCCCATGACTGATTATATCAAGCGTATCAAGGAACTTAAGGCTGACGGATACAAGCTTGCGATCCGTAAGCTTGGTGTACAGGATTTCGAGCCTTATAAGGATATCCTTTCACTTGTTGATTACGTGATACTCAATCACCAGAAGATAGTTATCTCGAAGGCTAAGATATACTTCAAGGCACAGTATCCGAATGTAAGTCTTGTGGCAGGTAATCTACGTTCACAGGAGATCTTCGAAGAGCTTAAGGCTGAAGGCGGCTATGAGTATTTTGAGGGTGAGTTCTACAGAATGCCCGTTAATAAGGGCGAGACGGATGTGGCACCCCTTAAGCTTAACTACATCGACCTCCTTAATGTGGTCAATGACAGCAACTTCGATCTTACGGATGCAGCGGACGTAATCGGAAGAGATACGGCCCTTGTAATGTCTTTGCTTGAGATAGTTAACAGGATGGCAAGGAATTCGGAGATTACTTCAATAAGACATGCGGCAGCAATGCTTGGTCAGAAGGAACTTCGTAAGTGGATCACAACGGCCATTACCAAGGAGCTCTGTGCAGACAAGCCCAACGAAGTATCAAGACTTTCACTTCTCAGAGCAAAGTTTGCCGAGGAACTCGCACCGTTATTTGAGATGGCGGTTCAGTCGCAGGAACTTTTCCTTATGGGACTGTTCTCTATCATAGATCTTATACTTGAGAAGCCCATGGATGAGGCGCTCGATCTTATGAACGTATCCAAGAACATAAGGTCGGCACTTGTCGATCATGACGGTCCTTACTATAAGGTACTTACATTTATGGAAGCATATGAGGCAGGTAACTGGCAGGAAGTATCGAGAGTCATGGTTGTGGACAATATCGCAATGGAGGACGTATATAAGGCATATATCGATACTCTTGAGTGGTACAGGGATCTCTTTAAGTAAGTTATTAGGGTAACGCAGTTACAGATGCAACAGTTACTGAGTGATATCAAGAATCAGACATATAAGCCGGTATATCTGCTGTGCGGAGATGAGGCGTACTTAAGACTTCAGTATAAGAATAAGCTTAAGGAAGCCCTGGTGGCGCCGGATGACAGCATGAATTACTCCTATTTCAGGGGTAAGGATGTGAATGTCGGAGAGGTGATAGACCTGTCAGAAACTATGCCGTTCTTATCTGACAGACGTGTCATAATACTTGAGAATACGGGCTTTGCCAAGGACGGTAATGATGCACTTGCTGATTATATAGCCGGAGGAATAGCTGACAGTACTGTCATAATACTCATTGAAGCGGCTGTTGACAAGCGCACGAAGTTATATAAGGCTATCGATAAGGCAGGACGTTGTGTAAGCTTCGATTCGCAGAATGACGACACGTTAAAAAAATGGATTCTGGGTCGTCTTAAGAGAGAAGAGAAGCAGATAACGGCACATACATTAGATGTATTCCTTGAGACGGTGGGCACCGATATGTTCGCCATATCGGGTGAGCTTGAGAAGCTTTTATCCTATACATACGGCCGCAATGTTATAACGGAAGAAGATATAGCGGCTGTCTGTAGCGTAAGGCTTGATACAAAGATATTCGACATGATTGCGAAGATCGGACTTAAGCAGGGCTCTAAGGTGCTTAAGATGTATAACGAGCTTTTGCAGATGAAGGAATCGCCCTTCGGTATCCTGGCACTTATAGTCAGGCAGTTCAGTCAGATGCTTCAGATAGGAGATCTGATAGCAGCAGGCCTGAGTCAGAAGGATATAGCGGCCAAGGTCGGCATGAGCCCTTATATAGTAGGTAAGTATATTCCCCAGGTTAAGAAGTTTTCCTATAAGGATATGACGAATATCCTGGATGCCTGCGCACAGACGGATTACAATATTAAGCGCGGACTGATAGGAGCGGAGCTTGGAGTGGAATTGCTCATAATGGATATCAGCAGGTAGTACGGACATAATGACGTGATAATGTTTGTAAACAGTGCATAGGTGCAGTAATTATCTGTATCTATGCATTTATATTAAGTAAGAGACCGGAATGTCCGGACAGTGGCCGGATATGCGGTCGTAAGAATGGGAGAGAATTGATGAATATTGAGAAAGATCAGATGTATCGTCATTTTAAAGGGAATGTATATAAGATAGTAGCGATAGCCAAGCATACCGAGACGGGAGAGGATATGGTCATATATCAGGACGTCTACGGTTCGCACGAGATATATGCAAGGCCGAGGGATATGTTCGAATCGCCTGTGGATAAGGTGAAGTATCCGGATGCGGATCAGGAGATGAGATTTGAACTTCTGACCGAGGATGAGGCTGATTCGACGGGACTCAATCCGCTTGTTGAGGCTTTCCTTGATGCTGATTCGGCATCTGACAGGATTGATATATTAAGGCGTCTTGCGGATTCGGTTACGGATGATGACATACATATCATGGCCGGAGTCATGGATATAGAGCTTGACTATGATGCGGATATATCACAGAAGTACAAGACTTTAATGAGCAATCTTGCGATGAGAGACAGATTCGAAACCAATCGTTTGAGATAGACATAAGGAGAAAAACATGAAATTACTTTCGGTAGCAATACCCTGCTATAATTCGGCAGCATATATGAGCAAGTGCATCGATTCGCTTTTGGTGGGCGGAGAAGATGTGGAGATAATAGTTGTCAATGACGGTTCTTCTGATGAAACGTCCGATATCGGACACAGATATGAGAAGCTTTTTCCTTCTATAGTAAGGGTCATCGATAAGGAGAACGGCGGCCACGGTTCTGCGGTCAATGCAGGTCTTGAGGCGGCAAAGGGACTTTATTATAAGGTTGTTGACAGCGATGACTGGGTTAAGGAAAGTGCATACCTTGCGATTCTTGATAAGTTAAGGGAACTTTCGGGCTCGGATAAGGTGCTTGATATGCTTATAAGCAACTTTGTCTATGAAAAAGAAGGTGCCGATAAGAAGAAGGTTATGAGGTTCGGCCACGCCCTGCCTAAGGATGAACTCTTTACGTGGAATCAGGTCGGACATTTTCACAAGGGCCAGTACATACTCATGCATTCGGTAATCTTCAGGACGAAGCTGCTTCGCGATGCGGGCATAAAGCTTCCGGAGCACACCTTCTATGTGGATAATGTGT
The DNA here is from genome assembly GCA_017540355.1 of Lachnospiraceae bacterium. Classification (GTDB taxonomy): domain Bacteria; phylum Bacillota; class Clostridia; order Lachnospirales; family Lachnospiraceae; genus Colinaster. Next base: position 5,717 of record JAFYBE010000040.1, read on the forward strand.
TCGTCTTTGAACCGCTCCCGTATGTGAAGCATATGTATTACATGGACGTCAATTTTTACCGTTATTACATAGGAAGAGAAGATCAGTCCGTTAATGAGAAGGTCATGATCGGGCGCATAGATCAGCAGATCCGTGTCAATAAGATTATGATCGATTACATGAAGGAAAAGAAGAAAAAGATATTCGCCAACAGGCATCTTAAGAATTATATGATCAATTACCTGGACATAATCACCACGATCAGTTCGATCATGATGATATTGTCCGGAACTGAAGAAAATCTTGAGAAAAAGAAGGAACTCTGGCAGTATCTTAAAAACAGCGATCCTTACCTTTTCTACAGATTAAGGCTCGGTCTTCTGGGCACTACGATGAATCTTCCCGGCAGGGGAGGACGCAAAGTGTCTGTTGAAGGCTACAGAATAGCGCAGAGATTCTTTAAGTTCAACTAACTCTGTTCTGTATACGATTACATATATTACTGCGGCCATGATGAATGCCGTCATTACGTCGAACATCGAATGCTGCTTTAAGAATACGGTTGATAAGATGATCAGTATGCTTAATACAAAGCAGCTGCCCTTAATGTACTTGTTGGTACCAAGCTTTTTGTTGTGTGCGACTCCGAAGTAAGCTCCGATTGAGTTGTACACGTGGATGCTGGGCCAGAGATTGGTGGGTGTATCGGTACGATACAGGCTTTTTACCATATGGGTAAAAATGTTCGTTCTGGGCAGCATGTAAGGGCGAAGGTGTTGAATGTTCGGCCAGAATGTCGATACCAGAAGGAAAATCGTCATACCGGTGGCAAGGAACGCGAAGTTCTTATAATATCCCGCCTTGTCCGTGAACATTAAGTATGCTACAACCGCGACAACGTATATGAACCATAAAAGGTAAGGGATGATAAAGTACTCGCAGAACGGAATCTTATCATCGATGTTCATGTGTATCACGGTGTACTTGGCAGCTCTGTTCTGCTCAATGTAATTAAACCATGTCATATACACGATGAAGTATACGATCACGGGCATTGCCGTCATAAGCCTTTCTTTAAATATTTTCATAATCTCCTCCGTGTCGGTATCAGTATACCAACTGTAAAGCTTCCTGCTCAGCGTAGACCGAAATGAAATCGGCTTTTGTATCCACTTCGCCGTCAGCGTGAACCCAAAGGGGTTCGCTTGTCCTTACCGTGTAGGACTTAGCTCTGTAATGGTCTATGCCGTCTACTTCAAAATGTCTTCCTTTATATGCCTTGGGCAGAGATACCAATATCTTAGCCTTGGATATCTTAGATATCACACACAGTTCAAGCATTCCGTCGTGGTTGTTGGCTTCAGGTCCGAACATGAATCCGCCGCCTTCGTACTTATGATTCATACCGCAAACGAATAACAGCTTGTTAAGGTGTGTTATATTGTCACTTCCGTTAAGTGTAAGTTCGCCGTCTATATAGTTGGCTGAGAACAGCTGCTTAAGCGCAACGCCCAAGTATGTGAGCTTGCCTAAGCCGATCCTGTTAAAGAAGTTCTTGATGCCTGAGCTCATGGCTTCTTCACATACGGCTGCGTCATATCCTATACCGGTGCTTACGATAAAGCGTCTGTCCGGTATATCCATGGATCCCGAACGCACTAAAGTGTTCTCACAATGTACGTGTCCCACATCCACAAGTATCGTCGTGGGCTTCTCCAAAAGATGCTTAACCGCCTCAACGGGATCGGTGGGCATTCCTATGTCTCTTGCAAGGTCGTTGCTTGAGCCGATCGGGATGACTGAGAGGATGATGTTCTTAAAAGAAGGTATCTTCTGCAGAACACCGTTGACCGTTCCGTCACCGCCCATGATAACAAGGTGCATCGTCTCACCGCTTGTCTCGTACTTCTTATATATATCCGATACAATACCGCCGCCCTCATGGAACTTCTCGGTAAAGTGAACGTTGTACTGTGCATTGGCCTCTTTAAAAAGCGGCTCGACCTTATTCCAGATTCTTACCCCGCGGCCCGATCTGGCACCGGGATTAACTATGATCTCGTACATTTTATAACCCCCATCCGGAAGAGAATGGATTACATAATCTTCCTGTGCATATCACATTCTAGCAAATGCATATATATAAGTAAATAGTGTTTTTGCATAAATAATAAGACATTTGTCCCATAAAATGCTTGCATAATGCAATATATCGCGTATTGTAAGAGCAGGGCTTTTATGCTAAAATGTAGCCTTGGATGATAACCATCCTGTAACGAACATGTTCAACCAATATATAAAGGAGAGCGTATATATGTATTCTTTAGACGAAGTAAGAGCAGTCGATCCCGAGATAGCTGACGCGATCGTAGCCGAGCAGAACAGACAGAACAGTCATATCGAGCTTATCGCATCCGAGAACTGGGTAAGCAAGGCAGTTATGGCAGCAATGGGCAGCCCTTTGACGAATAAGTACGCAGAAGGATATCCGGGTAAGAGATATTACGGCGGATGTGAGTGCGTGGACGTTGTTGAGGAGCTTGCAAGAGAGAGAGCCAAGAAGCTTTTTAACTGTGACTATGTCAATGTACAGCCTCATTCAGGCGCACAGGCCAATATGGCGGTTTTCTTTGCCGTAATGGAGCCCGGTGACACATTTATGGGAATGAACCTTGATCACGGCGGACATCTTTCACATGGTTCACCGGTCAATATGTCAGGTAAGTATTTTAACTGCGTACCTTACGGAGTCAATGACGACGGTTTCATAGATTATGACGAAGTATTAAGAATTGCCAAGGAGTGCAAGCCCAAGATGATCGTATCCGGAGCAAGCGCTTATGCAAGAAAGATTGATTTCAAGCGTATCAGAGAGATATGTGATGAAGTCGGCGCGGTTATGATGGTTGATATAGCTCATATCGCAGGCCTTGTTGCCAGCGGTCAGCATGAGAGTCCTTTCCCTTATGCCGATGTTGTTACCACAACAACACATAAGACACTTCGCGGACCCAGAGGCGGAATGATCATGTGCAATCAGGAAGCTGCAGATAAGTATAACTTCAACAAGGCAATCTTCCCCGGAATCCAGGGCGGACCGCTTATGCACGTTATCGCAGCAAAGGCTGTATGCTTTAAGGAAGCTCTTTCACCTGAGTTTAAGCAGTACGGTAAGAACATCGTGGACAACGCACAGGCTCTTGCCAACGGTCTTTTAAAGAGAGGCTTAAGCATCGTATCGGGCGGTACCGATAATCACCTTATGCTTTTAGACCTTCGTCCTCAGGGACTTACCGGTAAGGAGATAGAGAAGCTTTTGGATGAGGCTCATATCACAGCCAATAAGAATACTGTTCCAAACGATCCCCAGAAGGCATTCGTTACTTCAGGAATAAGACTCGGTACACCCGCTGTTACAAGCCGCGGAATGAACACCGAGGACATGGATCAGATTGCCGAGGCAATTTCACTTGTTGTGCTTAAGGGCGCTGACGGTGTTGCAGGCGCTCGTGCGATAGTTGATTCGCTCACTGCCAAGTATCCCCTGGTTCAGTAATAAAGCAGGCACTTACGCTTATGCAATAATATTCTGAATGATTATAAGAAGTCGGGTTATTACATACCCGACTTCTTTTGGCAATTTTATACAAAAACCACTTGCCAGTTATTGTGTATTATGCTAGAATATCCACTGGCGACAAACAGATGTACGCCGTACACGGACTGAGACATACAGATGTGCGCGGAGTACGGATGCGGTCGGCAGACAGATGTATAAATGTCATGCCGCGGATGATTACGGTGAGAGATTATGGACAGAGAACAATCCGGTTATTACATAGTTAAACAGCGTGCGCTTCCCGAGGTACTGCTTAAGGTTGTTGAGGCCAAGCAGCTTCTTGACAGAGAACAGGCACTGAGCGTTGCCGAGGCTGTTGAGCAGGTGGGGATCAGCCGCAGTTCCTTCTATAAATATAAGGACGATATATTCAGATTCCATGATGACACTCAGGGGACCACGGTGACGCTGACATTTAACATGGATGATGAGCCCGGACTTTTATCCGATGTGCTTAAGACCATTGCGGAAGCCGGAGCGAATATTTTGACCATCCATCAGAGTATCCCGATCGGCGGGGTGGCGAGTCTGACAATCAGTATACAGGTACTTAAGACCACAAGTGATGTGTCGGCGATGATCGAGAGGATGGAAGGACAGAAGGGTGTACATCACGTGCGAATAAGCGCGAAAGGATAATAGTTTGAAAGCGCGATGCGCTTTCAAACCTACCGTTTGAGCCGAAGGCTCAAACGGAACGGAAAACATATAAGGAGAGAGTTATGATAAAGGCAGCAGTATTAGGATACGGAACGGTCGGCAGCGGAGTCGTCGAAGTAATACAGGAGAATAACAGGCTTATAGCGGACAGACTCGGATGCCCGATAGAGGTTAAGTACGTTCTGGATCTTAGGGAGTTCCCGGGAGATAAGAATGAGAAGCTTATCGTGCATGACGTGCAGGTGATCATGGACGATCCGGAGATATCCGTTGTTTGTGAGACAATGGGAGGAAGCGGTGCGGCTTACGAATTCACCAAGGCTGCGCTCAGCAAAGGAAAGAGCGTATGTACTTCCAATAAGGAACTTGTGGAAAAGTACGGCCCCGAGCTGCTTAAGCTTGCAAGGGAGAATAACTGCAACTACCTCTTTGAGGCAAGTGTTGGCGGCGGTATTCCGATAATCCGTCCCATGAACACTTCGTTTGCGCCCGAGCAGATACAGAGTATTAAGGGTATACTCAACGGAACGACGAACTATATCTTAACTGCCATGGCTGGCGAGGGCGCCGATTATGCCGGTACACTCAAGAAGGCGCAGGAACTCGGATATGCCGAGCGCAATCCCGAGGCTGATGTCGAGGGACATGATGCAGGACGTAAGATAGCGATACTTGCTTCGCTTATGACCGGGAAGACAGTTCGCTATGAGGATATATATATAGAAGGAATAACAGCCTTAGAAGCGGTCGATTTTGCATTTGCAGACAAGCTTGGCAGAACGGTTAAGTTAATCGCAGAGGCTGAGAACAACGACGGAGATATAAGCGCGATAGTATCGCCGAGACTGCTTGAGAACGACCATCCGCTTGCGGGTGTTAACGGCGTGTTCAATGCGGTGTTCGTAACCGGCAATATGGTAGGCGATGTGATGTTCTACGGTAAGGGCGCGGGTAAGCTTGCTACGGCAAGTGCGGTCGTATCGGATGTCATCGAGGCTGCAAGAGCTACGCTTGATAAGACGGCTCTGCCTTGCGTCTGGAGCGAGGAGAAGGTAAGCCTTGTTGCGCATGATGAGAAAAAAGAGAGATTCTTTGCCCGTGTAAGAGACATGTATGCCGACAAGTTTTCGGGCAAACTTTCCGGTGCGGAGGATATGGGAAGTATCGACGGCTGGCACGGCTATGTAACAAAGAGCATGAGCGAGAAGGAATTTATGGATGTCCTTAAGACATCGGGCGTGGATGCAAGATATATAAGACTTGACTGATATTAATACAGAGGAAAGAGACGAGGATTATGAAAAAAGTTGTTAAATTCGGCGGCAGTTCGCTTGCCAGTGCGGAACAGTTTATGAAGGCGGGAGACATAGTAAGGAGTGACAAGGCAAGGATATACGTTGTCCCTTCTGCCCCCGGCAAAAGATATAAGAGCGATACAAAGGTAACGGACATGCTTTATGCATGCTATGACTTGGCGGAGAACGACAAGGATTTTTCCAAGCAGCTTAAGGCGATTAAGAGCAGATATGATGAGATCATCGCAGGACTTAAGCTTAAGATATCGCTTGCGGATGAATTCGCAACAATCGAACATAACTTCAAGCAGAAGGCCGGCAAGGACTATGCGGCCAGCCGCGGCGAGTACTTAAACGGCAGAATCATGTCGGAGTATCTCGGATATGAGTTTATCGATGCTGCGGAAGTTATATTCTTTGATGAGAACGGTGAGTTTGATTCGGAGAAGACTAACGATATTCTGGGCGAGAGACTTAAAGGCATGAAGAACGCCGTTGTACCCGGATTCTACGGAAGCCTTCCCGACGGTAAGGTCAAGACTTTCTCAAGAGGCGGTTCGGACATCACGGGTTCAATCTTATCAAGAGCGGCTCGCGTGGATATATACGAGAACTGGACTGACGTATCGGGATTTTTGGTTGCGGATCCACGCATTATCGACAATCCCGCCGGTATAGATACCATCACATACAGGGAACTTCGAGAACTTTCTTACATGGGAGCTTCGGTGCTGCATGAGGATGCAATCTTCCCCGTGAGACGCGAGGGTATCCCGATCAATATCAAGAATACGAACGCACCCGAGGATTCGGGCACATGGATCGTTGAGAGCACGGCACAGAAGTCAAAGTACGTTATTACCGGTATTGCCGGCAAGAAGGGCTTCTGTTCGGTAAATATCGATAAGGCCAAGATGAACAACGAGATCGGATTCGGCAGGAAGGTGCTTCAGGTATTCGAAGATAACGGCATAAGCTTCGAGCACATGCCTTCGGGAATTGATACCATGACGATATTCGTACATCAGGACGAGTTCATGGATAAGGAACAGCAGGTTGTATCGGGCATACACAGACTTGCGAATCCCGACAGCATTGAGATAGAAGCAGACCTTGCGCTTATCGCGGTTGTGGGTCGAGGCATGAAGTCCACAAGAGGTACTGCCGGAAGAATCTTCTCGGCTTTGGCACATGCCGATGTCAATGTAAAAATGATCGATCAGGGTTCTTCGGAGCTTAACATCATTATCGGTGTGGCCAATGCGGACTTTGAACCGGCGATAAAGGCGATATACGATATCTTCGTTACGGCGGGTATCTGATGTTTCACAAAGCTGTTTCACATCATTGCTTTACAAGCATGAGAATATTCCGAAAAGAGATAAAAGTACTTCACATATGTGCATAATAATAATAAATAAGACAATTTTTTGCGAAATTGTCTTATTTTATTGGTAATTATTGCTAAATATACACACAAGAAGTATAATTCTATTTGTATATGTTAAAGTCGTATCGTGGGAAGGTTTTCCTATATAAATATAAGAGAATCTTCCATATCTATATGAGAGATATAACAGGTACGTATATTTTTACACGGAGGTAATTTTCTATGAAAGAAAAGACCAAGATTAAGAAGAAAGGTTATGGTACCAAAGGAATCAAGTTCAGGTTGATCGCCATCATGGCAGCGCTTACATTACTGCCGCTTATCATTACTACGGCGGGCGCAGCTGAGTCTTTGTCAAGCACATCGCTTGAGGCGGGTGAAGCTACTAACCTTAAGCAGGCAGAGATTGTTAAGGGCAATTTCCAGACGCTGGTTGATCAGAACGTCAGAGTATTGGAACTTCTTGCTGCAGAGTCTTATACCGTTGATATGGTTAAAAATCCTACCGATGAGGCTAAGCTTGCAGACATGCAGAAGACACTGGCTGCCATCGATACGATATTCGCAGACGGTAACTCTACTGTTTTGACGGGTGCTGACGGTGAGAACATCGTTCGTTCAACAGGTAATCTTGTTAATATCGCCGACAGAGGATATTTCACAACTGCCATGAAGGGCACTGTGAATCTTTCAAATCCCAGCGTATCCAAGACTACAGGTAAGCTTATCACTGTTGTTGCTGTACCCGTTAAGGATGAGAGCGGTGCGGTTATAGCTGTTTTGACGCGTAACTACAGTATAGATGTGCTTCATGAGTTCTTAGCCGGTGAGGCAGGAGCCGATCAGCACATGTTCATGGTTGACGGAACAGGTACCGTTATTGCGGATTCTGATATAGAGATAACTGCAGATACAGAGAGAGCTGATTATTCGGCTGAACAGTTCTTTACGATGAGCGATGCCGAAGGCACATACGTAGGCAACAGCCTTGACGGCAAGAAGGTTGCTTTGTCATGGGCTACGGAAGACCTTACGGGATGGAAGGTTGTGGTTGAGAGAGATTACACTTCTATAATGAGAGCTTCCACCACTACCGTTCTTAACTTCATAATCATAGGTCTTGTACTTGCCATCATCGCAGTATTTGTTGCTATGTGGATGGCTAACAGGATTACAGGGCCTATAGTTGTTATCAATGAGTCACTCGAAGAACTGGCAGACGGTAGATTTGTTGATATTGAGAAGTACACTGAAAGAAAAGATGAGCTGGGCAACATGATCCAGTCTACGAATGCAGTTATAGGCAGACTTAAGGATATCGTAGGCAATATCAAGAATTCGGCTGACAGCGTAGCTGATTCAGCGACAGAACTTGCAGATTCCGCAGGTCAGATTTCCAAGACCGCAGACGATGTTTCAACGGCGGTTCAGGAGATTGCAAGAGGAGCTTCACAGCAGGCTGATGAGATTCAGGATGCAAGCGACAACACCGGACGTATCAGCGACAATATCGGTAATGTCAGCAATAACTCTACATCTCTTGCAGGCACTGCAGATACGATGCACGGTAACAGCAGATCCGCTGCTGCGGAACTTGAGAAGCTTAAGGTTTCTTCGGATCAGATGAGCAAAGCCGTAGACGAGATCACAGAGCGTATCTCAGCTACAGGCGCTGCTGTTGAGAATATCTCTACCAAGGTCGAGGCTATCAACTCTATCGCATCACAGACCAACCTCCTTGCACTTAATGCTTCAATCGAGGCAGCAAGAGCCGGTGAAGCAGGTAAGGGCTTCGCGGTCGTTGCGGAAGAGATCGGTAAGCTTGCCGATGATTCGGCTCAGAGTGCTAATGAGATCAGAGAGCAGATGAGTGCCCTCCTTGTTGAGTCACAGAGTGCCGTATCTACAGCTCAGGAAGTAAGAGAAGCTACAGAGAGCCAGAAGGAGATCTTGGAGGCTACAATAGAGAGTATCAATACTCTTATTGATGAGATCGAATCTACTGTTGCAGGTGTTCGTACGATCACCAGTGACGCTGAGGCATGTGATACATCTAAGAACGTCATCGTTGAGGCTATGACATCGCTTTCTGCAATCTCTGAAGAGAACGCAGCGGCTTGTGAAGAGACATCCGCATCTATGCAGGAACTTAACGCTACGGTTAATACGCTTGCTGCGGCTGCAGACAACTTAAAGAAGATTTCGGATTCGCTTATTTCCGAGATGCAGTTCTTCAAGGATTAAAAGAATATACTGCGTAAGCCGGATTAAGATCATATAGATCGTTAAGAGAGAGCCCGAGACTTTGGTCTTGGGCTCTTTCTTTATGCCTTCTCGGTGCGTGCCACGTTCAACCTCCGGGCTGCATATGGGGCGGCATATAATGGGCTAAAGGAATTCAGTAAATATGCCGATATACTATGTGAAGACGATAAAGGGGAAGTTGCATTTGAATTGTATATACAATATAAACAGTTCGACAAAGAAGAAAATACAATTATGTTTACATAACAAGTAAATTGAAAAATATTTTAAAAATTTTTAAAAATTGTGTTGACAATTAAAAATTTGTGTAGTATATTATCAATATAAACAAGAGAGAACAGAAATCCCACCGGAGGTGGTGGGTATCTATAGATGAAAGATATAGATACAGGAAGACAATTTAGGATCAGGAGGGCAGACCACCAGACTAAGTAATTGAATTCCAAAGAAGACGTACAGTTGGGGCATAGAATATAGCGAGAGATGATAATCGCAGTACATAAGTACACTGAGAGAAATGCCATTGAGAATGCGTCGGTACAATTGAATAGGGAGACGATTAACAGAGTAGAGTGAATGGAGGTACAGTCCATTGGAGACATCGTCATAAGAGCGGACATCAGATTTCGAATCGGGTGTCCGCTTTTAATTCTATATACTTTATCTTGCGTATTGGGGAAGTTTGCTATACAATATTTAGAGGAATGCGCGAATATACGCAGATAGACAGAGGGAATATTTAATGGCAGATAAGAATACAGGAAGCAATGAGATAAGCAGACGTGAGCAGCGACGTAAGCGCCGTGTCAGGAACCAGGTCATAGCATATGTGGTGCTGGTTGTCTTGATAGTCGGAGTGGCTGCGGGCGGAATATTCGGAGTTAAGACCATAGGGCAGAAGCTTTATGAGAGCAAGGTAGCCAAGGAAGCCGAGGCGGCAGCCATAGCGGCAGCGGAGGCAGAGAGTGAGGCGGCTGAACTTGCGGAGATAGAAGCGGCGGCAGCGGCTGCGGCAGAGAGTGAAGCGGCTGAAGAAGAGGAGAGCGAAGAATCTCCCGAGGATCTTTTGGAAGAAGTGGTTCAGTCATGCATAGCTGATATGCCTTTGGAGGATAAAGTAGCCGGACTTTTCATCATCACTCCCGAGCAGCTTACGGGTGTTGATAAGGCTGTTAAGGCCGGTGACGGTACGAAGGAAGCTCTTGAGAAGTATCCTGTCGGTGGTGTGATTTATTTTGCACAGAATATACAGAAGGAAGATCAGATTAAGGAGATGGTGGCCAACACCGTTTCATACAGCAAGTATCCGCTCTTTATAGCGGTTGATGAGGAAGTCGGCAAGGTAGCAAGGCTTCAGAGCACCCTTAAGCTTGATGCTACGGAGACCGCACAGGCCATAGGCGACGGCGGTGATGCATCCAAGGCATATGAGGCATATTCTCTTATAGGTGAGAGACTTGCCACATACGGCTTTAACCTTGATTTCGCACCTGTAGCCGATGTACTTACCAATGAGTCGAATAAGGCCATAGGTGACAGGTCGTTCGGCAGCGACGCAACCCTCGTATCGGATATGATTACACAGTCCGTTCAGGGTCTTACGTCTAACGGAATTACAGCCTGCATTAAGCATTTCCCCGGACAGGGTTCTGTGGGTGATGATACTCACGAAGGCATGGCTGTTACGGAGAGAAGTGCCGATGATATGAAGAATACCGATATCCAGCCTTTCCTTTCAGGAATCGATGCAGGAGCGTCTATGATCATGGTCGGACATTTCATCTGTCCTTCGCTTACAGAGGATGCTACAACACCCTGTTCGCTTTCGAAGGCTGTCATGACGGATCTTCTACGCGGAGAGTATGCATATAACGGAGTCATCATTACGGATGCGCTTAACATGACGGCAATCTCTGAATACTACGGAGCTGATGAGGCAGCCATTAAGGCGCTTAAGGCGGGAGCCGATATGATTCTTATGCCTGAAGATTTCGAGACGGCTTACAACGGTGTTTTGGATGCCGTTAATGACGGAACGATAAGCGAGCAGAGAATTAACGATTCGCTTGCAAGAGTATACAGGATCAAGTATCGTTCGACCGTTGAGAACTAACGGAAAATAAGGAAAAAATATAATAAATAAGTTGTTGACAACGGTCGATACGTGTAGTAATATAACTAAGTCGGTTGTGACGACCGGCTGAGAATATTGCAATTGCGACAGTGGCGTAGTTGGTAACGCGCGACCTTGCCAAGGTCGAGACCGCGGGTTCGAGCCCCGTCTGTCGCTCGATTAAAAAGTGAACCACACCGAGAGGTGTGGTTCATTTTTTTTATTGCTTTGGGATGTTACATGCAGGTGTAGCCGCCGTCTACGGGGAGGGCGATACCTGTAATGTATGAAGAGTTGGGAGAGGCGAGGAATACAACCGCCGTATCGAGCTCTCCTTCATTGCCGTAACGCTCCAAAGGAATCATGGTCTTGGCGTTCTGCTGGAAGAAATCGCTGTCCAAAGTCTCCTTGGTAAGAGGAGTATAGAAGTATCCGGGACAGATTGAGTTAACCGTGATACCGTACTTACCCCATTCTGCCGCAAGTGCTCTTGTGAGATTAACAACACCGCCCTTTGCTGCATGATAAGGTGCTGAACCGGCAATCTTATTACCTACAAGGCCGTACATGGAAGCTATATTGATTATACGTCCGTACTTTGCCGGTATCATACTGTGATTTGCAACGGCACGGGCGAACTTGAAGGTTCCGAAAAGGTCCACGTCGAATTCCTTCTGGAACTGCTCGTCGGTTATGTTCTCGGCGTGATCGACTGCGCCTGTTCCTGCATTGTTGATTAAGATATCGATTCTGCCGAATTTATCCATAACCTGCTTAACTGCTTCCTCTATTTCATCAGTCTTGGTTATGTCGCAACGGATAGGCAAGGTCTCTACACCATGCTCTTCGGATATTTCCTTACACACCTGTTCCAACATATCAAGTCTTCGGGCTACAGCAACAATCTTACAACCCTGATTGGCAAGAGCGTGTGCCATCTGAACTCCCAAGCCTGAAGAACAGCCTGTTACCAATGCAACATTTCCTGTGATTTCAAATATTCTCTTGAACATATTCTGTAATACCTGCCTTTCCTTGTTATTGTGCAAAAGAATTAATCATATCCTTAGAATACCATTTATGCCGGGTTCAATCAATCATGCATTTTTCCTAAGATAAGCGGCAGATTATTAAGTTTGTATAAAATAGGTTAGCGACAGCTTACCGGGCTTGCATGGATGTGTTATTATATATAGAGAAAACCAACTGCTTTTACAGACAGAGGATAAATATATGTTAGAACTTAAGAACATCTCCTTTGAGGTGGAGTCGGACGGCGCCGATAAGGAGATAATAAGAGACATCAGTCTTACCGTTCCGGATAATAAGCTTGTTGTCATCACGGGCCCCAACGGAGGCGGCAAGTCGACTCTTGCCAAATTGATTGCGGGTATAGAAAAGCCTACATCGGGTAAAATAATTCTTAACGGTGTAGATGTGACGGACATGTCCATAACCGACAGGGCGAAAGCCGGTATCGGATATGCGTTCCAGCAGCCCGTGAGATTTAAGGGAATAGAAGTCTTTGATCTTATACGCTTGGCTACGGGCAAGAAGACCTCTATGGCGGATGCCTGCGAATACTTATCAGCCGTAGGATTGTGCGCGCATGACTACATCAACAGAGAGGTCAATGCAAGCTTATCGGGCGGAGAACTGAAAAGAATCGAGATAGCTTCGGTGCTTGCCAAGGCATCCAAGTTATCCATATTTGATGAGCCTGAGGCCGGAATAGACCTCTGGAGCTTTAATAACCTTATCAAAGTATTTGAGGATATGCGCAAGAATATCAAAGACAGCTCGATATTAATAATCTCGCATCAGGAAAGAATCCTTAATATAGCCGATGAGATATGTGTGATTAAAGAAGGAGAACTCATAATGCAGGGACATAAGGATGATATCCTTCCCAAGTTATCGGGTACGGCTTCCGCGGTAAAAGAATGCCGTAAGGGTGCGGTAGATCAGGAAGGAGGTCCCGAAGCATGAAACAGCTTGATGAAATTCAAAAGAGACTTTTATCAGAAGTTGCGGATCTTCATACAGTGCCGGAAGGCGCTTACAACATAAGAGCCAACGGTGAATCCGCAGGCAGAGTTTCAACTGCCAATATAGAGATAGTTCCGAGAGAGACAGGCGACGGACTTACTATCAATATCAAGCCCGGAACCAAAAACGAGAGCGTGCACATCCCTGTTGTGCTCACGCAGAGCGGTTTGTCCGAAACGGTATACAATGATTTCTACATAGGCGAAGATGCCGACGTGACGATAGTTGCGGGCTGCGGCATAGATAACTGCGGAGTACAGGATTCAAGACATGACGGTATACACAGATTCTATGTAGGTAAAGGTGCGAGAATCCGTTACGTGGAGAAGCACTACGGCTCGGGTGACGGAACGGGTAAGAGAATACTTAACCCCGGTACGGAAGTATATATGGAAGAGAACAGCCATGCTGAGATGGAGATGGTACAGATCAAGGGTGTCGATGACACCACAAGAACCACTACCGCCACTCTTGCTGCCGGGGCTTCTCTGGTTGTCCGTGAAAGACTTATGACTCACGGTGATCAGAATGCCATAAGTATATATAAGGTAGATCTTAACGGCGACGGTTCAAGCGCAGATGTTGTTTCAAGATCCGTTGCAAAGGATGATTCATATCAGAAATTTGAAGCTGTCATAGTGGGAAGCGCTGCATGTTCCGGACACACGGAATGTGATGCCATAATCATGGACAGAGGACGCATACTTGCTGTTCCCGGTCTTGAAGCCAACAGCGTTGATGCTGCTTTGGTACACGAGGCTGCCATAGGTAAGATTGCCGGAGAGCAGCTTACAAAGCTCATGACTTTGGGACTTACGGAAGAAGAAGCCGAAGAGCAGATCATCAACGGTTTCTTAAAATAAACGGTTATTTGTCTGCACTTGCCTGCGGGGTACCTTAGTATTATAATATCAATCGCGGGAGGAGATAGATAATGAAATCATTTCGCAGAATTGTATCGGATTACCTGACCGATACTTCAGTCAGCTTTCAGGACAGATCTTTTATTGTTTTTTCAAATCTGATCCTTATTGCTCTGTACGCGGCTATTCCCTTTGGAATCATCATGCGGGAACCATTATCGGCTACCGTATCAACCATTGTAGGAGCAATCGCTTTTTCCGCATACGTATATTATGTATTTAAGACAAACAGGATAGCACGAGCCAAGATCGTGCTATCCGTTGTTGTGGTTGTCATCTTCCTGCCGGCCATGTTCTTCTCTAACGGAGGTGCATTGGGCGGAGCACCGATATGGCTGCTTCTTGGAACAATATATATCGGACTGATCCTTGAAGGTCGTTTAAGGATAGTCATGCTTATCGTTAATGCCGTTATCTTAGTAACATGCTGGATAATCGGATATCTTTTCCCCGAGGTTGTCACAGAATATACAAGAGGACAGAATTACTTTGATGCATTCGCAGGTCTTCTTATAGTCGGCGCCATCGTATATACGCTGATTATTTTCTATATCCGTCTTTTCCGCAGAGAAGAAAAAGAGAAGAACATTCACAGGCTGTTCGAACAGACAGCTACGGCTTTGGCGAATGCAATCGATGCCAAGGACCAGTATACACACGGTCATTCCACACGTGTTGCCGAGTATTCAAGAAAGATAGCCGAGCATTACGGCAAGAGTCCCGCGGAGTGCGATGAGATATATCAGATAGCTCTTCTTCATGATGTGGGTAAGATAGGTATTGATGAAAGTATCATTAATAAAGACGGAAAACTTACGGATGAGGAATATGCAACCATCAAACAGCATCCTGTTTTGGGTGCGCAGATTCTTAAGAGTATCACAGAGTATCCCAACCTGATAATCGGGGCAAAGTATCACCATGAGAGATATGACGGCAAGGGTTATCCCGACAGGCTTAAGGGTGATGACATCCCTGAGATTGCCAGAATAATATCCGTTGCCGATGCTTACGATGCCATGACTTCAAAGAGAAGTTACAGGGCTCCCATCCCTCAGCAGACCGTGCGTGAGGAGATTGTTAAAGGCTCGGGTACTCAGTTTGATCCCAAGTTTGCAAAGATTATGCAGCATCTTATAGACCTTGATTCCGAGTACGAGATGAAGGAGAAGATCGGTGTGCAGGAACTTGCGGGTAAGAATGAGCTTTACTGCGACGAGTTCAGGGATGACATATCCGAGGGTATCCTTTTGGGACCGGCACCCACAATCAAGCATATAGCTTTAAAGAGTTCGGCAATCAACTTCAAGGACGGCGATGCTTCACCTGCAATGATCCTCTTCGATTCGCTTGACGGAAGATATCATGACAATCCTATTGATATGAAGAACCTTAATTACTTCGAGTACGCAACGCTTCGCTTTGACGGACGTTACGAGTGCGAAGGTGCAAGAAGGATTACCGTATCCACATCCTCAAGTGACAGAGAGAATGTTGAGGAAGTTAAGAAGAGAAGCACAAAGTATTATATCGATGCGGTTAAGGTTAAGGACCACATACAGATTAAGATAGATGACTCCAAGACGGTTGTTACAATGACAATCGCGCTTCCTGACAGTGCAAGATATGCTTACATCGGCCTTACGGGTGATAACTGTAAGATATATGACCTTGAGATCTCTACTGAAGAAGAATACGTTGCAGATGACTATATCCCGAGAATCGCTGAAGAGATAAGCTTTATTAAGAACTGGCCCGTCGGAGACGTTCCTAACATTCAGATGGACGGATACAGAACGGATGCAACGGAAGGTATCCCTGTCAGAGACGGAATGCAGCTTATCTTCCATACTATGAGTCTTCCTACCGCAAGACTCATATGGCATACGGCATATATAGACCTCTTCTATTCAGCCGACAAGAAGACTTCAGGCGAGGATTACAGAGAGTATGCACTTATAAGACTTGACGGTGAGAACTGGGAGGCTGTAGGTGTTGCCGAGAACAAGATGAATGTCAACATGAGAGATAACTTCAAGGGTTGGGATGAATGGAAGAAAGCCAACAAAAAAGGTTTCGACTGTACCGTTTCATTTAAAAGAGACGGCAACAAGATTGTCACAACAACCGACAACTTCGGTATCGGCCTGAATATAACAACAACAATTCTGGATGATGCCGAGGATGTATATGTTTCACTTTCCGGCGACCAGGTTGCATTGACCAACATCAGAATCATCACACCGACATTTTCAATCTGATTCCCGGATCGGTATCGTTATGGAGAAAAAGAGAGTTTACTGGATTGACATAGCGAAGAGCGTTGCAATACTGGGCGTGGTGCTGCAGCATGCAAGAGGCTGGGCATATTCGACGGATGTGATATACAGAAGTCTGATATTTGCCGTGGGTCTTTTTGTGATGCTCGGCGGCTATAATATAACGAACTCTTATATAAGGAATAAAAAAGCAGGTGTTGCAAAGCGTCTTTTGGGAATGATTCTCCCTTACATTTTTGCAACACTTATATATTGCATATATTCGGGAGAGATAACCGATATTAAGGCGGTGCTTATGCATCTTATTCACTTTGATGCAATGGCTCCGCTTTATTATGTGGCGGTATATTCACAGCTTGTGATCATCACACCGGCACTCTTATTCATACTTAATAAGTGTAATGAAGGTACGGCGGCTTTAAAGGCGCTTAAGTACAGCGGAGCATGGGTGCTTATTCTTTTGGTCTGCTATCTTACGACAAACTTTACGGGCGTGCCCGGAATAATCATCGGAGGCGGCAATCTTTTCGCCGGCCCCTGGCTTATGTTCTGGTTTGCCGGCATGTGCATGGCGATGCTTTTGACTGCACGTTATAAGGCCGATTTTTCTGAACGGGGAAAAAAGATCGCGACTGCCGTTTTCGCAATAAGCATGGTATTACTCCTTCTCTGGCATTACTTTATAGCCCTTAAGGGAATGGGAGACGGAATGCCCGCACTGTTTAACAGCGATCAGGTGCCGCTTACATGGGCACACGCGGCGGAAGTGCTGCTTATATTCGCATGGTTTTATTCATCTTCGGCGCTGTTTGATGACAAACGGATGTCTGTACTCGGCTTTTTAGGCAGGCATTCGCTTTATATATTCATGTTTCATGTACTTTTTCTGGAAATCTATGTATCACACTTCTTTAACTTTTTGTTAAACAGGGTGGGCAGGCTTAACACGATAGTTTTTCTTATATTTATCGTGGCGTGTCCTATAGTATTCGAAGCGGTTGTTAAACGCATCGCAGATATGGTAAACTTAAAGATAACCCTGCAATAACATTTTCAGATGCGTTATGACCGTAAATCACAAGAACAGGATAAAAGATAAAAAGATTCCGTTGCCGGAACTCATACAGAGATACGGATACAGACGTGCTGTCGTTTTCTTTGCGCTGGCGCTTTTCTTCGCCATGCTTATAATCGTATACAATATATTGCTCGGTTCATATTTAAGACAGAGCATAAGAGACAAGAGTAAGGTCAATGCCTTAAATACCGCCAAGGAAGTGGAGATTTATCTTTCATCGGCTGCGGATGTTGTGGACATTACAGAATACACAGTGGCTTCTTTGCTTAGCCAGAATGCGTCCGATGAAGAGATTTTGCGGGCACTTACGGAAGAGACCGATGCGATAGAGAATTCCGTGCTCCCGGAGACGACGGGATTGTACGGCTGCATAAGAGGTGAGTATTTTGACGGTTTGGGATGGGTTCCGGAGGAAGGCTACGTTCCGACTGAGCGTCCGTGGTATACCGAGGCCATACAGAATGCAGGTGAGATCACTTATATCAATCCTTACTTCGATCTTTTCTCCAATGAAGTTGTGATGACCATAGCCAAGGCTCTTCCGGATGGTAAGAATGTCGTGGCTGTCGATGTTACTCTGGGCGGCATGCAGGATATCATCAAAGATGATTTTGACGGTGACAGCAATGACTCAAGAATGGTTATAAGCAGCAACGGCTTTGTTGTTGCGCATACCGATGACAAGGAGAGAGGACGCAACTATGTTGAAGAGAAGGGAACGTTTGGCAATATAGTATTTAATAAGGCTATAGAGGCAGCAGGTGATTATGTCACGGTATCAAACAGAGGCCATACCTACACGATATATGATGTTCCGATAGGTAACGGATGGACAAGTATTTCGGTGATAGATTCAAGGGATGAATATATCCCCATAATCGTTCTGAATACGATAAGCTTTACGGCGATAGTATTAACCTTTGTGATCTTCTTTGTCATGATGATCAATATGAGCAGAAGTACTCTGCAGAGCAAAGCAAAATCGACGTTCTTATCCAATATGTCTCATGAGATCCGTACGCCTATTAATACGATACTCGGAATGAATGAGGTCATATTAAGAGAGAGTAAGGATGATAATATTGTGGGTTACGCGCGCAATATTAACTCATCCGGCCATACTCTTTTGGGTATCATCAATGACATACTGGACTTTTCAAAGATTGAGTCCGGAAAGCTGGAGATTATGCCCTCAGACTACGATCTGGCAGTCGTATTGAGCGAATTGGTCAATATGATCAAGCCCCGGCTTGATGATAAGGGACTTAAGCTTGTTCTTGATATAGATAGAAATATCCCGAGACTGTTAAGAGGCGATGATGTAAGGCTTAAACAGGTTGCGGCGAATATATTGACCAATGCAGTCAAGTATACTGACAGGGGTGAGATTACCCTCAAAATGGACTGTAAGAAAGAAAACAGAGAAGATAATACTGTTACTGTTGCAGTTTCCGTGAAAGATACCGGAAGAGGCATAAGAAAAGAAGATATGAACAGGATCTTCTCCGAATTTGAGCGTATAGATGAGAAGAAAAACAGGAATATCGAGGGAACGGGACTTGGTATGGCGATTACCAAAAGCCTGCTGTCTCTTATGGGAACTTCCCTTAATGTTGACAGTACATACGGGAAGGGCTCTGAGTTTTCTTTTGATATCGTTCAGGAAGTCAATGACTGGACACCTATAGGAGAGTATGAAGAAGCGGCTAAGAAATCCGCCGAACCGGATGAGGAGTACCACAGTCTGTTTACGGCACCGGATGCCAGAATTCTTGTTGTGGATGACACGCCTCTTAATATCGTTGTATTTACGACTCTTTTGGAACCTACGGAGGTTAAGATTGATACGGCGCAAAGCGGAGATGAGGGCTTGAATCTTGCCTTAAGCAATAAATATGACATAATCTTCCTTGATCATATGATGCCGGGTAAGGACGGTATCGAGACATTAAGAGAACTTAAGTCTCATGAAGGCAATATCAATTCAGACACTCCTGTTGTCTGTCTTACCGCCAACGCAATCACCGGAGCGAGAGAAGAATATATTGATGCGGGATTTGATGATTATATTACAAAGCCGATTGAATCCAAGAAGCTTGAACGCATGATAGCGGATTATCTTCCTAAGCAGAAGGTGAATTATCGTCTTCCTTAGGCATTGAACGCATAAGCCTTACACAGAGGATGTATGCGGGTATGAACGTGAGCACATATGCAAGAGGCTGAGCCTCCTGTATACCTGCAAGTCCTCGAAGACTTGAAAGAATGATGATGGCGGGTATGAAGAATATACCGCTTCTTAAAGAAGAGAGCATTGAAGCTCCGCCGCTGTGTCCGGTACTCTGATACAACATTTCCGTTACCATCGACAGAGGAAGGAATAACAGCGATATAAGATGAAGCCTTAAGGCTCTTGTTCCTATTTCTATGACCGCAGGGTCATCTCTGAACACACCTATTATATTCCCGGATTTAATGAATACGACGATTATTGCAATCGTCATCAGACATTCGCCGACAAGGAGAGTGAACTTAAAGCCCTTCCTTACGCGGCTGTATTTGCCTGCGCCGTAATTAAACGCACTCACGGGCTGGAAACCCTGTCCCACGCCGAGAGCTATCGAGAATATGAAGAAAGATATTCTTGATACAATGCTCATTGCGGCCACGGCTTCGTCACCGTATGTGCCGGCTCTTGAATTGAGTATGATTGTAGCTATGCTGCCAAGACCCTGACGAAGAAGACTCGGAAGACCGATCGCACATATATTAAGAAGTATTCCGTTGCCGGGCTTAACCAGTGCGGGTGAAAGCTTGCTTGTTGTCTGTCCTCTCAAGAAAGCCGATAAGAGAATGAAAAAGCTTGTGATCTGGCTTAAACATGTGGACAGTCCGGCGCCTGCAACACCCATCTTAAGTCCGAACATAAGGATGGGATCGCCTATCATATTTAAGATGGATCCGGATAAAAGCCCGACCATACCTAAGGCTGCCTTTCCTTCATATCTTAATATATTGTTCATGGTAAAACTTGCCGACATGAACGGAGCGGCAATAAGAATATATACTATGTATTCTTTGGCATAGGGAGCTATGGTTTCTGTTGAACCCAAAAGCATAACAAGCGGGTCTATAAAGAAAAACGACGCCACGGCTATAACAAATCCGAAACCGAGTGCAAAGAAAAATGCGGTCGATGCGTTGACTGATGCATTGTCAGTTTCCTTGGCTCCGAGCAGTCTTGATACTATGCTGCCTCCGCCCTGACCGAACATAAAGCCGAAAGCCTGAATTATTGCCATATAACCGAAGACTATGCCCACGGCTCCGCTGGCCGAATTGCCTAGTCTTCCGACAAAGGCGGTATCAACGAGATTATATATATTGGTGACCAGCATATTGATCACCGTCGGTATGGACAGACCTATGATGAGAGTCGGTATCGGAGTCTCTGTCATTTTTTTAAACTGTGCAGCCTGTTTGTTCATAAAACCATCCCGTATATAAGTTATCGCATACATAGTCTGATTGTTTGCGATGCAACATTATGTTACTATACTTAGAAATAAAACAAAAGAGGGTTTACTGATAAAATGAAACTTACGACTATCTGCTATATCGATAACGGCGATTCATATCTGATGCTGTTACGCAATAAGAAGAAAAACGATATCAACGAGGGCAAGTGGCTAGGAATAGGCGGCAAGTTCGAACCGGGAGAGACACCTGAAGAATGTGTCTGCCGGGAGGTGTTCGAAGAGACGGGTCTTACGCTTGATGATTATCTTATGCGAGGAGTCATCACTTTTTCATCTGAAGGCTATGAGGATGAATACATATATGTGTTTACGTCGGATACATATCACGGTGAGCTGACGGATTGCGATGAAGGCGAACTGCGCTGGATACGCAAGGATGAACTTATGGATATCAATGTCTGGGAAGGCGATAAGATATTCCTTAAGCTTTTGATTGAAGGCTCGCCGTTTTTCTCGGTAAAGCTCTCTTATACAAAAGATGAGCTGACAGACAGCAGTGTCAGGCTTTACGGCGAAAATATGAAAAAATAACTGTACAAGTATAAAAATGTCTGATATAATATCCATATCATACTAATTCGATATGGATTATATGAATAGCAAAGGAGAGAAATAATCATGGCACGAGGGATCAATACCAGATGTGTGCATCTTGAAGAGACTGAAGGTAAGACTGAACATTACGGAGCGATAAGCTGCCCTATATACCAGACTTCGACATATGCGCATCCGGGCGTGGGACAGAGCACGGGATATGATTATAACAGAGTATCCAATCCTACGAGGGATCAGCTTCAGAAGACGGTGGCCGAACTTGAGGGCGGCAAGGATGCTTTGGCTTTTTCTTCCGGAATGGCTGCGATTACTTTGCTTATGGAGATTTTTAAGCCGGGCGATCACATTATAGCGGACAGTGATCTTTACGGAGGCAGCATTAGGCTCTTTAAGCAGATCAACGAGAAGAACGGACTTAAGTTTTCTTCAATCGACTGCCATAGGGAAAAGATTGAGGACTATATTACGGCTGATACCAAGGCTGTCTATATAGAGACGCCGACCAATCCGATGATGAATATTACGGACATTAAGGCAGCGGCCAAAGTTGCACACGATCACGGACTCTTACTTATAGTAGACAATACTTTTATGACGCCGTATTTACAGAATCCCCTTTTGCTTGGTGCGGATGTTGTGGTTCACAGCGGTACGAAGTATCTTGGCGGACACAACGATACGATGGCGGGTTTCTTGGTGACCAACAGGGATGATATAAGCGAGAAACTTCGTTTCTTATATAAGACCACGGGAGCCTGTCTGGCCCCTTTTGACAGCTGGCTTATACTTCGCGGAATCAAGACACTCGGTGTAAGGATGGAGAGAGCCGAGAAGAATGCTGAAGAACTGGCCGCGTGGCTTGAAAGCAGAAGTGCGGTTAAGAAAGTTATATATCCGGGATTATTAAATCACCCCGGTCATGAGATACAGAAGTCGCAGGCTCGCGGTTTCGGCGCGATGCTTACGATGGAACTTGAGAGTAAAGAATATGCTCTTGCAATACTTGACAAGGTACGCATGATTAAATATGCGGAGAGTCTTGGAGGAGTGGAGACACTTATCACTTATCCTGCCACACAGACTCATGCCGATGTGCCTGTTAAGATAAGAGAGGCCAACGGAATCACGGACAGTGTGCTAAGACTTTCTGTCGGTATAGAAGATGCTGCTGATCTTATCGATGAACTTGCGAGAGTTTTTGATGAGATAGAAAGCGGAAGATAGTTATGTCGGAGAGGAATCTTGATTTTGATAAGATAATAGACAGGCAAGGTACGGATTGCCTTAAGTATGATCACGCCAAAAGGTACGGAATGCCTGAAGGACTTTTGCCTTTATGGGTTGCGGATATGGATTTTGCAACATCTTCTTATGTTGAGGATGCGATAGTTCGCCGTGCCGCTCACGGAATATACGGTTATACAGAGACAGGTCGCCCGTATTTTGACATAATAAGCGCCTGGATGAGCAAGCGTCACGGATGGGAGACAAGGCCGGAGTGGCTTGTTAAGACGCCGGGTGTGGTGTTCGCGCTTGCAATGTGTGTTAAGGCATTTACCGAACCGGGAGACGGAGTGCTGTTACAGCTTCCCGTTTACTATCCCTTCTCTGAGGTGATAGAGGATAACGGCAGAAGGGTTGTATCAAGCGATCTTGTTCTTGGCGATGACAATAAGTATCATATGGACCTTGAGGATTTCGAGAATAAGATTGTAAATGAGA
>JAFYBE010000041.1 GCA_017540355.1 Lachnospiraceae bacterium
GCCGAGTCTCTCCATGACAACCTGTACATTGGCCTCGTCTATAGACCTTGCGCTTATATGGATAAGGCCCTGATATTCCGTGAATACAAAGCTTGCCTTAATACCTTTTATGCCAAGCATTTCATTGGCTGCCTGTGCACCTATTATGGTTGGACTGCCTACTTCATCACCCGGCTCACACTTAGCCAGTGCATAACTGCTTCTGTATATCTCAGCACGTCTTACGCAGTCAGCCTTAGCCTTATACTCATATACGTCATCTCTAAACAGTTTCCTTACACGTGTTACATCTGCTCCTGCACGTCTTAGATAAGCTGCTGCCTCGAATGTACGCACACCTGTCTTGGTCATAAAATTGTTCGTATCTATCATCATACCGGAATACAGACAATCTGCCTCATCCGTACGAATCCTTATTCCGTCTGAGATGTATTGCATGATTTCTGTAACCATCTCACATGCGCTTGACGCATAAGGCTCTATGTAAGATAAGGTTGCATTCTCGATAGTCTCGGTACCCTGTCTGTGGTGATCCAAAACAACTATAGATTTACACATGCGTAAAAGTTCGGGACACTCGGTTATGCTGGGCTTATTAACATCCACAACAACCAAGACGGAACTTCCGCCTGCAAGATCCATAGCCTGTTCAGGACTGATGATCATATCATCTTCGTATTCTTCTCCGTAGAAGAGTTCTCTTAATGGCTGGATGGATGTCGTTACATCATCAAGTACTATATGTGCCTTACGATCAAGAGTCTTGGCTATTCTGTATATTCCGACAGCAGCACCAAAACTGTCTACATCTCCGTTACGATGGCCCATGACAAGCACTCTGTCTTTGGATGCTATGATTTCACCTAAAGCATGCGCTTTAACCCTGGCCTTAACTCGCGTATTCTTCTCAACAGACTGGCTCTTGCCGCCGTAGTATGTAATCTGGTCCGTAGTCTTAACAACAGCCTGATCACCGCCTCTACCGAGTGCAAGATCTATCGCGGTACGGGCAAACTCGTAATTCTGCGAGTATGTAAGTCCGTCAAGGCCCACACCTATACTTATGGTTACGGCCATCTCATTACCGATGTTAACGGTCTTAACTTCCTCCAGAATATCAAATCTGTTCTCCTTAAGTGCCTCAACAGCCTTCTTACGAAGTATGATAAGGAACTTATCCTTTTCAATCTTCTTAGCAATACCGTCATAAGTTGCGATATACTTATTGATCTTTCTCTCTATAAGCGCGGTAAGAAGTGAACGACGAACTTCCTCGACACTTTCCAAAGCCTCGTCATAATTATCCATGTATAAAAGAGCAACGGCCAATGACTGATCGTCGTTCTCACGCAAAGCGAGCTTAAGAGCTGTCTCATCAAATAAATAGACAGCTATCAGATAACCGTTATAACCTTCCGAAGAGATGATGTCACTGTTCTCTGCCATCTCCTTAAGTGATACTTTATGGCATCTTGCGGAGAATTCTCTTTCCTCAAAGGAAATATCAAGAGTGGTTTCCTCTTCTTCACCCGGAAGTTTTTCAAGTGTAAGTTCGGGGAAAATCGTGGTGATGGACTTGTTGTAACCCTTCTTCTTGTGAACAAGATTCTCAAAAGCCCTGTTGGTCCACATTACTTTGCCGCCGTCATCCAAAAGGACATAGGGAAGTTCAAGTTCCCTTAAAAGTTTCCTCTGTATCTGTCCGTATTCGGTGGCGAAACTTACAAGCTCATTCATGATGATAGGCTTGTTCTTGAACATCAGTATGCCGATGATGACCATATATAAAGCCGTATATCCTGCCAACAGCATTCCGGCCCTATATTCGATCATCCATACTGCAATGGTGACGAATACCATAAGTATTCCGAGATATAGGGACGCCTGAAGATAAGTCTTCAGAGTTCCTTTGATTTTTACACGATTTTTCATAGGTTATATTATAGCACTTCCTGACGTTTAGAGTAACACGACATGTGGGAAAGAAATGCGGCTTTACACACAACATTTTGTAGGATGAAAAGCAAGTCTTAAGCTATTGAGCATATAGCGGAAAAAACTTACCGATATTGCTCTTACAGGCTCATGTTTTCTATATAAAGATCATAAAAGGAATCGTCGTCGGCAAGATATATTTCCTCATAATCGGGAATGACAATATCCCTAGGATCAAGGCCGTACTTTATCGCACCGGATAAAGAAGTATTTCCCGAAAGGACTATCCGGTCTTTAAAAGACTCAGGGAACATACCGATCTCTATGGCTGCATCGACATCAAGATTCTCGCCAAAGGCGCCCGATACATAGACAACGTCCGGGGTGTCGGCCCTGCTTAACAAAACCTCTATCCCGGTACGAATAGCCGACTTTGCTGTCTGAACATCTCGCACAAGATTGTTAGTTATGTTAACCTCTTTATACTTATATCCCGTCTCAAAATACTCATTTATGATCAGACCTGTTTCGTCTATAATCTCCTGCTTCCTTAAATAAGCTATCCCCTCGATTATCTCCGTTGCCTTGGATCTTCCTGCCATTTCAAAAGCAGGGCCCGCAGCCGTGGATGTTACATAGGTTCTGCCTGTGTTCGGATCATGGTATACCATCTCACCATTGGTTCCTAAGTCGATTAAAAATGATCTCTCTTTTTTTGAAAACAGGTCAAGACTCAGCACACCTGCAACAATATCTCCTCCGACATACGCGGAAAAGCCCGGTAATACAGTTACC
>JAFYBE010000042.1 GCA_017540355.1 Lachnospiraceae bacterium
AAAAAGTACGGTTTTTCCTTTAAAGTAGGCGGTACGTGGTATGTCGATAGAGACAAATTCGTTACTTGGATGAACAGGCAATGTAGGGTATAATAGAAAGGAAGCGTGTTGTGGGTATCCGCCATGGGTAAGGATTTACACGGGAATGACGTAGGGAACGGGATTCATCAGATCAAGAACGGTACATATGAAGCAAGATACTACGAGAGGAATGGCAAGAGAGTATCGTTATATGACAGGAATCTGAATAGACTGAAGCGCAGATTGGATGTAGAGAGAAAGAGGGTCAGTGAGGCCACTCCGCTCGCCTCGGGACGGAGAATGAAGCTGGATGAGTGGTTCGGGAAGTGGCTTAATGTATATAAGCACAATATGATCGCTCCTACGACCAGAAGAATCTACATACAAGCATATGAGAACATTATAAGCCCTGAATTGGGCAATATGGCGCTGCAGGATATAAATCCTATTCATATCAGAGAACTTATCAATAAGCTCTTCGACAATGGATACAGCCATTCTACCATCAACAAGGTGAAGGTATTGCTGGTCGATATGCTCGATAAGGCGTTGCTTGATGATCTTGTATGGAAGAATGTAGCCAGAGGCATTAAGTTGCCTAAGAGCGAAGATATTGAACGCAGGGTTCTGACAAGAGATGAGCAGTTGTCATTCCTTGAAACGGCAAAGGGAACTTATTACTACAATCTTTATATCGTAGCACTTAACACCGGTATGAGGATCGGAGAAGTAGCGGCTCTTACGCCCAAAGATATTGATTTTGAGAAAGGCAAGATCCACATCACAAAGACTTTGACGTATGCGAAGCTTGAAGGTGATACGAAGAAGACTTTCCACCTTGGCCCGCCGAAGACGGAGAAGAGCAGAAGAGACATTCCGCTTACCAAGGAATGTGAAATCGCTATCAAGAAGCAGTATATGCAGAACAACATCGTGAAGAGTAAGCTGCATTGTAATCCTGTGGAGGGGTTGGAAGACCTGGTCTTCTGCACATCACTTAACGGGCCGCTCAATCCGGAGGTCGTAATTGATGATATCAAGCGCATTTTGAAGCAGATAAACATGATGCGTGACGATGCGGATCAGTTCGAACACTTCAGTTTTCATTCGTTCAGACACACATTCGCGACCAGATGCTTTGAGTCCGGAATGGAGCCTAAGGCGATTCAGGAGATTCTGGGACATGCGTCGCTACAGATGACGATGGATCTGTATACACATGTGACAGAAGAAAAGAGCAGATCGGAGATGGGCAAGTTCGAAAAGGCCATGATCGAGCTCGAAGAATCGCGAGAGACTCTAGATGAGAAAAGGTATCGCGAATACATTGAAAAAGAGTATAAAAATCTAAACAAGATCAGGATGATCAACCTTGCATAAGGTGTAATCCCGATGGGAAAACGGTTAAAAGTGAAGGAATGCCGTGTTTACGGCGCTTGCGAGGCTTATAACGCGAGTTATTTATTCTTACTACGTGTACCAGTCGACACCGTATGATGTTGCGAAGATCGGTGAGGATGTAGATATTACGCAGGCTGATGATGTGGGATTCGGGATGTATATATGATGGTGCTTAGTAACTATAATTCAGTGCGCTTCCATGGACTTTCTTGCTCTCGTATACACCGCTGTCAGCCAGCTTATATAGTTCTTCGAAGGATAACCTTTTGCCTTGTTTAAAAAACGCAGCACCGGCGCTGACATAGACTTCTCTGCCTTCAAGTTCCGGAATATCCATCTGGGCCACTTCTTTAAAGATGCGGCCCATTACTTGCCTGCCGGCTTCTTCATTATTTAAATTCATAACATATGCGGCGTATTCGTCCCCACCTAATCGGAAGATTATATCTTCATCACGGAAGGTGAGTTTTAACACATCTGCTATACCGCGGATTACCTTATCTCCGACATTATGTCCGTATTCATCATTGATATTCTTGAATTTGTCAACATCCAGGATGCAGAGCATTCCGGCTTTGTCATTTGCCATAGCATCGATTACTTTGCGTTCGCCGCTGCCACGGTTTAAGATGCCCGTCATTATATCGGTGCTGGCAAGAATCTCAAGATTCTGACGCTCTTTGGCTGATTCCACGATGTCATCTACGTTCTTAAATCCGGCTAACATATCGCTGTCCGGAATATTGGCATTGATGGAAACATATGTGAACTGATAATAATGCACTTCGCCGTTATCCATGACACGGTAACTTGATACATATTCCGCATTATTTGTAAGTTTTCTCCTGACTGTATCTAAAGATATGGCATCATACATCCACTCCTGATCCTCGGAATACACACGATCCTTAACATACTGCTTATAGAGGACATCATAGGGATATATCTTATCTCCGGCACCTTCCATACCCTTAGTAACATAGCCGTCAAGCTTAAGGATCACCACGTCGCCCGTTTTGGGATTGATCTTAAATATGTTGTAGTAATCGCGACTTAATGTCTCCACGATATCTAACTGTTCTCTTAAATAACGCTTATCGGCAATATGCTTGCGAATGGATTGGTCGATATCACGGAAGGCAAGAATAAAATTGTTGGTTTCTCCAGGTTGCCCGGCAAGTGCAAAAGCCATCTGATGATAGGACATATTTCCGTCATCAGACAGACGCATATAATCAAGTGTAAACAATTCTCCGTCTTTGATCCGTGAGAACACAACATCCAACTTCGTATCTCTCTGGATGCTTTCAATGCTGTTTACTACGCATCTATCTACGTATTCAGCCATAAAACGGTCGTAATTGTCGAATCTAAATCCCAGTTCAACCGCGTAACGATTGGTGTTCTCTCCGGTTGAACGATACAGATACATCTTCTTTGTCTTGGCATTGATTACCCATATTGTATGATATTCCTTACCGATTCCGGTAATAATACCGGTTAATCGGCGTATACGCGAATTAAAATCCTCTACCAGATCACGCTGTTCTTCGGGATAGGTCGAGGGATCGATCAATTCATTCTCTCTGATTACTAAATCTGATTGCATAACGCCTCCTGCAAGTTCTGTTATGTGCAAAGATATCTGTATAAATAGAATTTTACAATAATTTGTGCAAAGCGACAATACTCCTTTGATATGCGGACAATTTAGGGTATAATAAGTACTGCGCAAAAATTATTGGATGACAGGTAAATAAAAATGGATAGGTTAAGAGTCCTTAACAGAAACCAGATTAAATATATAGCCATAATAGCAATGGTAATCGATCATATTGCATGGGCATTCGTTCCGCTTAATTCCGTTAAAGGTGTAGCCATGCATTTTGTCGGCCGCCTCACGGGACCGATAATGGGATACTTTTTGGGTGAAGCTTATCTGCATACCAGAAGTGTGCCGAAACTTGCCGCAAGACTCGGGATATTTGCAATTATATCATGGATTCCATTCAGCCTTTTTGAGAACGGAAGATGGCCCACAGCTCAGTTCGGAGTAATATATACTCTGTTTCTGGGTCTTATGGCCACATGGATATGGGATAAAGTAAAACTTGACGAGTGGATAAAAGCACTTATAATATTTGGCATAGTACTTTTGTCCCAGTTCGGCGATTGGGTTGTATGTGATGTATTGTGGCCGTTCTTTACGGTATTATATAAGAATGACAAGGTCGGAAAGTGGTACTGGTTCGGCGGTGTATGTGTATATTCTATCATAAAATCATTTATGACGATGGGTGTATATAAGGGTATAGCACAGTTTGGTCTTGTTGTTGCAATGCTCATTCTGATGTTTTTATATAACGGAGAACGCGGCAGCGGACATCCGTTTCATAAATGGTTTTTCTATATATTTTATCCTTTGCATTTGCTAGTGCTTGCAATGTTTAGATATGGTATTATATAGTTTATGAATGATGAGATCAAAATGAATGTTTCTTCTCTTATCAGAAAAGACGGAGAGAAGGCCATATATGTGATGTTCACCGATTCGGAAAAGCAGGCGGAATTCCGGCTGCCGGGGTGTGAGTTGTTAAATAACAGGGGTTTTGATAAGAAAGAAATAGATGATCTTACGGATTATCTTAAAAATGAGCAGGACTATATATTCGGTATAGCTAAGAAAGTTAATCCTATGAAGGGGTTCATGGGTAAAGAACAGGGAGTATGATCGGATGTATGGATTAAGACGAATGGTTGCATTGTTGGCGGCCATGTCAGTACTGGTGATTTCCTTGGCCGGCTGCGGACAGCAGACAAAAGAACCTTCCGGCAATAATAAGGATGATATACAAGAGGCGATAGACATCATGGCAGAAGAGAAGACTGAAGAGGAAAGCCTTTCCGTTGCCGATGATGCGAAAGCCCCTTCTGAAACAGAGAATAAATCTGAGGATATAGAGGAGAATAATAAAAATGAAAAGGGAACTGAGGAGGCTGACGGAGAATTGAAGACCAAATATGACAAACATGGTGCCCTTCATGTGAATAATAAAGGAAAATTGTGCGATCATAATGGTGAAGTCGTTGCTCTTCACGGATACAGCACACACGGAATCAATCTTTATGATGAGTACATTAACCGACAGTTCCTTGAGTATATGAGGGATGAGTGGAAGATAGATATTATCAGGCTTGCTATGTATACATCCGAGCAGAACGGTTATTGCGTAAGCGGAGATGAGAATAAAGCTCATCTTATGGATGTGATAGACAGAGGCGTTAAGGCCGCTACGGAACTTGGCCTTTATGTAATCATTGACTGGCATATATTGTCCGATTCAAATCCCAATATATATGCTGATCAGGCAATAGATTTCTTCGATACGATTTCCAAGAAGTATTCTTCGTACGGTAATATCATATACGAAATATGCAATGAGCCCAATTCCGGCTGCTCATGGGACGATATTCGCTCATACAGTGAGAGAGTAATTCCGGTTATCAGAAAGAATGATCCGTACAGTGTAATCCTGGTAGGTACTCCCAATTGGAGTCAGAGACTGGATGAGGCTGTTGCAAGGCCCATAACCACGGATGACAATATAATGTATGTTTTGCATTTTTATGCTGATACTCACAGAGACGATCTGCGTAATATCTGCCAGAATGCACTTAACAACAACCTGCCGATATTCGTATCCGAGTTCGGTACATGTGCGGCAGACGGTAACGGCGGCCACAATGAGGCAGAAGCAGATAAGTGGATAGAGCTTCTTGATAATAACGATATAAGCTATGTAATGTGGAATATTTCCAATAAGAATGAGACCAGTGCGATGATTATGCCGGGATGCGACAATACTACCGGCCCTTATGATGACAGCCAGTTAAGAGAACCTGCGAAATGGTACAAAAACAAGCTTACAAGAACAGATAATTAGAAATTACCGCGCTGCTCGTTCAGCCAATTAACAGCAAAATCACGACCTTCCTCGTTTAAGGGGAAGGTCTTATTTGTTTTAAGGGAATCATCCGTACTGTAGTATGAATATGGCTCAGGCCATACGGTCGCAAGAATCTTATCATTGCCGTCATTGGCAAGTCTGAAACGCATGCCTGAATCCGAACCCGTGAAGGGTTCTTTTTTTATGAATTTTAAAGATACTTTTTCTTTTTCTATCATATCAATATACCGATAAAGTTATATCATAAATTAATTATTCGTAGAATTCATTCTCTTAAAAGCGCTGCTTAGCATCAGTTTTATTCTGTTTAACTGATTAACTTCACTTGCACCGGGATCGTAATCGATTGCTACGATATTGGCTTCGGGATGAGTACGTCTGATTTCCTTAATTACACCCTTTCCGACTATATGGTTGGGCAGGCATCCGAAGGGCTGAGTACATACGATGTTAGTAGCCCCGTCGTGAATAAGCTCTATCATCTCTCCAACAAGGAACCAGCCCTCACCGGTCTGATTACCAATAGAAACATAATTCGATGCATAATCCGCAAGAGTATGAATATCACTGTAAGGAGTGAAGTGCTTACTCTTCTTGAATGCGTTATTGGCAGGTTTCTGTAAGAACTGTATTGCCTTTATACCCATAGAAGATAACTTCGCGGTCTTTTTACTTGTTCCGAGATTCTCTGCCTTATATACCTGATTATAGAAGCAATAATGCATGAAACCGAACAGTTCGGGTACAACGGCTTCGGCACCTTCTGATTCAAGCAGTTCAACAAGATGATTATTTCCGGTGGGAGAGTATTTAACCAAAATCTCACCAACGATTCCGACGCGAGGCTTTCTTAAGTCCTCATGAATGGGGATATTATCGAACTCCTCAATCATCTGTCTGCACATACGCTTAAATACATGGTAGGAAAGATATTTGTGATTAATGAATTCAACACATTTATCAACCCATTTCTTATGAACTTCTTCAACGGAACCCGGAGTTATCTCATAAGGTCTCATACGATATACGGTCTTTTGAAGTATATCGCCGAATGCAGCACCGTATGCGGCACGAAGCAAGAACGGAATATCGATCTTAAAGCCGGGATTTGATTCAATGCCGCCTAAATTGAGTGATATTACCGGTATATGTTCAAGACCCGCCTTACGCAGAGCACGACGTATGAAACCAATATAGTTGGTAGCTCTGCAGCCGCCGCCGGTCTGTGTGATTATTAATGCAACCCTGTCCGTATCATATTGGCCGGATTCCAAAGCTGCCATAAGCTGTCCTACAACAATAAGTGAAGGATAACACGCGTCATTATTGACATATTTAAGGCCGGCATCAATTGCTGTCCTGTTATCATTGTCAAGTACTACAAGATTATATCCGCTTGCGGCCATTGCCGGACCTAAGATGTCAAAATGAATGGGAGACATCTGAGGACATAAGATTGTATAGTTCTTACGCATCTCTTCGGTGAAAGGAACTTTTGTAATGGCGCTTGAACGAATTGTTCGCTTGTCGCCTTTTCTTTCTTTAACGCCCAAAGCTGAGATGAGTGATCTTATTCTTATTCTTGCGGCTCCGAGGTTATTAATCTCATCAATCTTAAGACAGGTGTATATCTTATCCGAGCCGGAGAGAATATCATTGACCTGATCAGTTGTAACGGCATCAAGACCGCAACCGAATGAGTTAAGCTGGATGAGGTCAAGGAAGTCCACGGTTTTTACATAGCTGGCGGCAGCATAAAGCCTTGAATGATACATCCACTGGTCCATAACGATCAAAGGCCTTTCGGGCTCTGCCAGATGTGATATGGAATCTTCCGTCAGTACGGCAAATCCGTACGATGTAATAAGTTCGGGAATTCCGTGATTGATCTCGGGATCAAGATGATAGGGACGGCCTGCAAGAACAATACCCTTTGTCCCTGTATCCTTAAGATACTGTATTGTCTCTTCGCCCTTCCTTCGTACATCATCCCTTGCAGCCATAAGTTCTTCCCAGGCATCGTGTACTGCTGCTGTAATCTCCCAGGCGGGAATCTCCGTAAATTCCTTTTTAAGAGCTTCCAA
This sequence comes from Lachnospiraceae bacterium, assembly GCA_017540355.1. Lineage (GTDB taxonomy): Bacteria > Bacillota > Clostridia > Lachnospirales > Lachnospiraceae > Colinaster. Next base: position 7,475 of record JAFYBE010000042.1, read on the forward strand.
AACGGTTGCTTCGGAAGTAAAAGCCATAAAAGGATTGCGAAGCTTGGCTTCACCGCGTCCGATTTCCTCGACATTGTTCTTGATGTTCTCGGAATAAGAAGTGACTATCGGACAGTTGTAGTGGTTGCCGGCTTCCTTGAATTCTTCACGCTCATAGAAAAGAGAAGGGTAGAAGATGAAATCGACACCCTCGTGTATAAGCCACATTACATGCCCGTGTGCAATCTTTGCGGGATAGCATTCGGATTCACTGGGAATGGATTCTATACCGAGTTCATATATCTTATGGGTGGAATTCGGTGACAATACCACCTTGTAGTTAAGTTTTGTAAAGAATGTGAACCAGAAAGGATAGTTCTCATACATATTAAGGACTCTCGGAATACCGACAGTTCCCCGTACGGCCCTGGATGTCTCTAAAGGTTCATATGAGAAGAGTCTCTTTAACTTATATTCGAATAGATTGGGAATGCCGTTATCAACTTTGGCCTTACCCAGGCCGCGTTCACAACGGTTGCCCGAAATATACTGTCTGCCACCTGAGAATCTGTTGATTGTAAGACGGCAATTGTTCGTGCAGCCCTTACATTTGGCCATACTTGTCTCGTATTTGAGTTCTGTAATCTCTTTTAAAGAAAGCATTGTTGAATTATAGCCTTCTTCATATTTCTCGCGTGCAATCAAAGCTGCACCGAAAGCACCCATGATACCTGCAATATCAGGTCTGATGGCTTCACATCCGGCTATTTTCTCAAAAGCGCGCAAAACTGCATCGTTATAGAATGTTCCGCCCTGAACAACAATATTCTTGCCGAGTTCCGAGGCACTTGATACCTTTATAACCTTAAACAGGGCATTTTTAATAACGGAATATGCAAGACCTGAAGATATATCTGCTACGGTTGCGCCTTCCTTTTGTGCCTGCTTAACCTTACTGTTCATGAATACGGTACATCTTGTACCGAGATCTATGGGATAAGGAGCAAAAAGAGCTTCCTTGGCAAAATCCTGAACACTTAAGCCTAAAGAAGAGGCAAATGTCTCAATAAAGCTTCCACAGCCCGAAGAACATGCTTCATTAAGCTGAACGGAATCCACGCATCTGTTGCGTATCTTGATACACTTCATGTCATGACCGCCTATATCAAGGATACAGTCGACTTCAGGATTGAAAAATGCGGCAGCATAGTAGTGGGCAACGGTCTCAACCTCGCCGTCGTCCAACATAAATGCGGCTTTCATAAGTGCCTCACCGTAACCTGTTGAGCAGGAACGTACGATTTTTGCGCCCTCGGGAAGTTTGTCGTATATATCCTTAATAGCATCTATAGCCGTCTGTAACGGACTTCCGTTATTATTGCTGTAGAAAGAGTGAAGTAATTCGCCGTCCTCGCTTATAAGAGCAATCTTGGTCGTGGTTGAACCGGCATCTATTCCTAAGAAGCAGTTGCCTTTATAGTCTGAAAGAGAAGCTGTTTTGACATGAGCCTTCTTATGCCTTTCACTGAAAGCATCATAGCTTTCTTTATCAGGGAATAAGGGCTCCATACGCTCAACTTCAAAGTCCATTGAGATTCCGCTTCTAAGGCGCTCTGTCATCTGTGCAAGAGAGATTACGACATCATCCTTGGAATTAAGGGCAGAACCCATTGCAGCGAAAAGATGAGAGTTATTAAGCTCTATAGTATGCTCATCATCAAGCTTAAGAGTACGGATAAAAGCAACTTTAAGTTCTGAAAGGAAATGAAGAGGACCGCCTAAGAATGCAACATGTCCTCTGATGGGCTTACCGCAGGCAAGTCCCGATATGGTCTGATTGACAACAGCCTGGAAGATGGAAGCTGCAAGGTCTTCTCTTGTGGCTCCGTCATTGATAAGGGGCTGAATGTCCGTCTTGGCAAAGACACCGCATCTTGCGGCTATTGTATATAAAGAATTGTAGTTTTTGGCATATTCGTTAAGACCGGTGGCATCAGTCTGTAATAAAGCTGCCATCTGGTCGATAAAAGAACCGGTTCCGCCGGCGCATATGCCGTTCATACGCTGTTCAACGTTACCGTTCTCGAAATATATGATCTTCGCATCTTCACCGCCAAGCTCGATAGCGACATCGGTCTTGGGAGCAAATGTTTCAAGTGAAGTGGATACGGCAATAACTTCCTGAGTAAAAGGACAGTTAAGATGATTGGCAAGCGTAAGTCCGCCGCTTCCCGTTATCATGGGGTGAACTTCTATATCGCCCAAAACAGAGCCCGCATCCGTAAGCAGACCTGCCAATGTTCCCTGAATGTCCGCAAAATGTCTCTTGTAGTCTGAAAACAGAAGCTCGTTGGAGTCATCCATTATCGCAACCTTAACAGTTGTAGAACCTATATCTATACCAAGTGAATATCTTGTTTTAGCCATGTTGTATCGCCTTTGCAATGTAGTATCCCTGACTACATTTAATAGGAAAAATTACAATATACAGAATCTTAACTATTCTACTTAAACATGGCCCAAAAATCAAGCAACCCGAAAGATGTTTATTAAAGTTTTATAGTTTGAACATAGAACATACACAGAGCTTTGGGATATTTTAATTAGGATAAATCACGCAAATATGATAAGATAGTATGCGATTGGAAAATTGTTTGTAACGAGGTCAGAAAATGAAAGAGAGTTTTTCATCAAGAATGGAAAGAAAACTTGGCAAATATGCCATAAAGAATATAACGCTGTATCTTATAGTATGCTATGCATTCGGATATATCATAGAGCTGGTCAATCCCGATTTTATCAGCTTTATGACACTTGAACCCGCATACATATTAAAGGGTCAGATATGGAGACTGTTCACCTGGCTTGTTATACCGCCCACAGAGAGCAATCTTTTCTTTGTGCTTATCATGCTGTATTTCTATTACAGTATCGGAAGAAGCCTTGAAATGGTATGGGGGACATACAGACTTAACGTATATCTGATTTCGGGTATGATATTCACGATACTCGGAAGCTTTGTGCTGTACGGAATAATTACGGCACTCGGGGCACCCGAACTTACGACGTTCGGCATGGCTTTTTCGACAACATATATAAATCTGTCCATCTTTTTGGCGTATGCGGCAACTTTTCCGGATATGCAGGTGCTGCTGTTTTTCCTGATTCCCATTAAGGTTAAAGTGCTCGGAATCATATATGTGATAATATTGGTATACGAGTGCGTAAGCATAGGCGCTAACTTCGGACTGTTGGTCGGCATGGTATATTGGGTTGTTATCGGGGCGTCATTACTTAATTTCATCATCTTTTTCCTCACATCAAGAGGAAAGATTCAGTATAACCCGAGGCAGGCCAGACAGAGGATGGAGTACAGGAAAAAAGTTGCCGAAGCTGAGACTGTGAAGGTGGCAAAGCATAAATGTGCGGTATGCGGACGAACATCGGAGACCAATCCCGAACTTGAATTCAGATTCTGCAGCAAGTGTCAGGGCAATTTCGAATATTGCAACGACCATATATTTACACATACGCATATCAGATACGATGAAAGTGAATAATCAATATGACAAATGAGAAAGATTTTGCGGAAAGAATAGAAAAGCTGGTGTCTCTGGGAAGAGAACAGGGCGGAATGGTATCCAAAGAACAGGTAGAGGAAGCTGCGATGGAGCTTAATCTCCCGGTCAGCGGATTAAATGCCGTATATGACTATCTTAAGACCAAGAAGATAGGCATAGGCGAGGCTATGGATATAGAGGAGGCCCTTTCAAAAGAGGACAGGGACTATTTAAAACTCTACTTTGAGGAACTTTCGGAGCTGACGGAATACTCGGAAGGAGAGAAAGAGGCGCACTATATATCAGCTATGGCGGGTCATCTTGAGAGTCAGACCAAGGTTATAGAGATTATGCTTCCTCAGGTTGTGGATATAGCGAGACTATATGCAGATCAGGGAGTTCCGATAGAGGATCTTATCGGAGAGGGCAACGTTGCTCTTTCTGCGGGCGTTACGATGCTCGGTGCTCTGGAATCGGGAAAGGAAGTTCCCGGAGCACTTGCAGGAATGATAATGAATGCAATGGAGCAGCTTATCGGCGAAGAGAATGATATAAAAGGCCGGGACGAGAAGATAGTGTCCAAGGTCAATAAAGTAGCGGATGCGGCTGCCGAACTGGCCGAAGAACTCGGACGTAAGGTAACTGTTGATGAACTTGTGGCTGAGACTAAGTTGAGCCGTAAGTCCATTGAGGATGCAATCAGGTTCTCGGGCGAGAAGATTGAAGATATAGATTTAAGCAATAATTAATTTAGGAATTAATTTCTCGCATACTTTCGCGGCAAAGAGGAAAGATGGAAAACAGAGATTATAAGCATACTATACAGGATATAACCAACATATATGTGGGCGGTAAATTAAGTTATAAAGAGATGATGGATATGGACGATATCCCGTTTAAACTTAAAGCGGTGTTCGCCCATTATATGCTTAAGGAAGTTGATAAGGATACAACCTTGGAGAATCATCTTTTCTATATGACCAAGGATTCTATGTCATATATGGTCTATAAGAAGCTTAAGGCCAGGTTCTTACTTAATGTCTTCTATGAAGACGGCCACGGGAAGAACGAGCCGGGCTATCATATCGACGAATTCTTAATAGATGACATCCTTGATAATGAGGATATTATGGCCAATAAGGATGTCACGTTCTTAACTGAGATCAGAATTTCCAAGTTAAAGCTGGCAGGTATTCCGGTGTAACGTGCGAATAGTCTCGCATTAAAGCTTAAAAAGTGGTACAATATTAGGGCATTTACAATACTGTTTTTACGCGAAGAATCTGTACCGTATATGCAACGGGGTATATAATTTATGAGGGACATCGGGGGAATGAAGCGGAGATAGATAAGTTGAAATCAATTCATATCGCAGAAGAAAAAAGGACGCTTATTACCAAGACGTTGCTTTATGCGGCGGCAATGGCGTTCTTTTTGTGCGTTTTGTTCGTCTATTACAGTAAATTATATTCCGAAACAAAAGAAAACATTATAAACAAAGGCGAGATTGTTGCGATAGAGACCTCGGATAAGATCAATATGCGCATGCTTTCAAGTATTGACATAATCAAGTCGGCATCATTTACCATCGACAATATGATAAAAGATCACAGCTCCACGGAAGAGATCTGTGATTATATGGTGGATGAGACGGACGAGATCAAGGGCTCGCTTATAGCTGACACGACCGGTGTGTACGGATATGTTAACGGTGAATACTTAGACGGAGCGGGATGGGTACCGGATGAGAGCTTTGTACCCACACAAAGACCGTGGTATATAAAAGCTATATCAGGCGACGGAGAGATTGTTACCGTAGATCCTTATATTGACATGGACACAGGAAAAGTCATGATTACTCTTGCGAATCTGCTGTGCGACAAAGAGAGTGTCGTAGCCATTGATCTGTCAATGGATGATATCCAGTTTATCATGGAAAACCAGGTGAATGACGGCCGTTCCTATGCTGAATTCATTGTCAGCAGTGAAGGCAGGATAATTGCTCATTCCGACAAAGACATTATCGGAAAGGACATATATGAGGAAAACGATCCGTTCATTAACGAGATAAAAAGCCGACTTGGTCAAAAAGAGTCTGATTATTGCTATCTGAATCGTGACAATCTGGATTATCTTCTCTATTTCATGCCGCTTGAAAATGACTGGATGTGTGTGTCCGTTATCGATGCGACGGATGATTTTGTCAAACTAAGATCGCCGCTTATAATAACCGCATTTATCTCGGTTATTATTGTGGCAATCTTTTCGATTATTCTTATGTTTTCCGAAAAGAAGGACCGAATGGCCAGAGAGCTTTCTCTTAAGACCGAAAGAGCAATGGCGGCAAGTGAAGCCAAGACGGCATTCTTATCCAACATGTCTCACGAAATCCGAACTCCCGTCAATGCAATCTTAGGCATGAATGAAATGATATTAAGGGAGTCGGATGACAAATCGATACTTGATTATTCTTCGAGCATAAAAAGCGCCGGTTCCGCGCTTTTGGGACTTATCAACGACGTTCTGGATTTCTCAAAGATTGAAGCGGGAAAGATAGAGATAATTCCGGTGGATTACGATCTTTCATCCATTCTTAACGACCTTGTACTGATGATTCATAGCAGAGCCGATGAAAAGGGACTGGAGCTTAATCTTGAATTCGACAAAACAACTCCCAAGTTATTAAACGGTGATGAGATCCGCATAAAGCAGATAATTGCAAATATTCTGACCAATGCCGTCAAATATACTGAAAAGGGCAGTATAACATTTAACGTCGGATATCATAAGGTTGAAGATGATCAGGAAAGCGTTTTTCTGGATGTATATGTAAAAGATACGGGAATAGGCATTAAACCCGAAGATATTGAAAAACTGTATTTGAAATTCGAGAGAATAGAAGAAAAGCGGAATCGTAATATCGAGGGTACGGGGCTTGGTATGAACATAACGACAAGCCTCTTAAATCTAATGGATTCAAAACTCGAGGTTTCGAGTGTATACGGCGAGGGTTCCGTATTCGGATTCAGTCTTAAGCAAAAGGTATTAAGATGGGACATCCTCGGAGATTACAAGGAATCATACAAAGCACATTTAAGAAATGCATCCGCATATAAGGGAAGACTTACCGCTCCGGATGCAAGAGTGCTTATTGTGGATGATAACCCGATGAACCTTACGGTTATCAAAAACCTGATGAAGCAGACAAAGATAAATGTCGATATGGCCGAAGGAGGATTTGAGTGTTTAAAGAAGTCAAAAGAAAAGCAGTATGATCTTATATTCCTGGATCATATGATGCCCGGACTTGACGGTATAGAGACACTTCATGAACTGCATGCTGATACCGATAATCCGAATCTCGGCATCCCTGTTATATGCCTTACGGCCAATGCCGTATCGGGTGCGAAAGAACTGTATATTAATGCCGGATTTGATGATTACATGACAAAGCCGATTGACTTTGAAAAGCTGGAGGAAATATTAAGCAAATATCTTCCCGGAAACAAAGTGACACTTGTGTCAGAAGCTGATGAAGAAGAGATGTGTTCATCCGAAGATGACGCGCGTATATCAGCACTTGACGGACAGGGCGGCATTGATACCGAAACGGGAGTTAAGAACAACGGAACGGTTGATGCCTATCTTTCTGTTTTAAAGATATTCCTGGATTCTTTGGATGAGAAAGCCGAAGAGATAGAGCGTTTATACAATGAAGGGGATTACAAAGATTACACAATCAAAGTACATGCACTTAAGAGTTCCGCTAAGATAATCGGCGCAACGGAATTTGCGGAAAAAGCGCAGCAACTGGAAGATGCCGGTAAGGCAGAGGATATCGCGTATATAGACGAACACCATAATGCATTTATGCAGGAATACAGGGCATATAAAGACATAATCGCTCCGGTTTTTGATGATGTTTCAGAACCCGGAGATAAGGATTCGGCAGATGAGGATCTTATGAGTCATGCATTCGAAACTGTCAGGGAAGCTGCCGATGACATGGATTGTGACAGACTTGAGAGCATTATAGAAGAAATGAAATCTTATGAAATACCGGATGAATACAGTGAACTGTGGGGTAATATATGTATACTTGCAGATCAGTTTGATTATTCGGGTGTATTGGAAATACTTGATTCGGAAGGTGTATAGGTTAAGTCATGAAAAGTAACAGCATAGTATATACCAACGATAACTGCATAGGATGTAACAAGTGTATCAAAGTCTGCAGCGCAATAGGAGCATGCATATCCGAAGAGATAGGCGGACAGGCCAGAATCGAGGTTGACGGAAGCAAATGTGTTGCCTGTGGAAGCTGTATTGATGTGTGTGTTCACGGCGCCAGAGAATTTGCTGACGATACCGAGCGTTTCTTTGAAGATCTTAACAAAGGCGAAGAGATCTCACTTTTGCTTGCCCCGGCTTTCAAGGCCAATTATCCCGATGAATATGAAAGTGTACTCGGCGGTCTGAAGGAGATGGGTGTTAAAAGGATTATCAGTGTTTCATTCGGAGCTGATATCACTACATGGGGATATCTTAAATATATAAAAGAACATGATTTTGTCGGCGGCATATCGCAGCCGTGTCCGGCCCTGGTCTCATATATCGAGAGGTATCTGCCAGAGCTGTTGCCCAAACTTTTTCCCGTGCAGAGTCCGCTTATGTGTGCGGCGATATATGCGCGTAAGAAGATGGGTATAAAGGATAAATTCGCGTTTATCAGTCCCTGTATCGCCAAGAAGATTGAAATTGAAGATGAGCACAATAAGGGACTTGTACAGTATAATGTCACGTTTGAACATCTGATGAAATTTGTCAGAGAGAATGGCATCATGGGTGATCCTACACACAGCGAAGTTGAGTACGGTATGGGTTCGTTCTATCCTACGCCCGGAGGACTTGCGGAAAACGTTAAATGGTTTTTGGGAGATGACATATATGTCAGACAGATAGAAGGCGAGCGTCATCTGTATGACTGGATGCATATAAATACAGACAGGATACGTGAACAAAAAACACCGTTCTTATTCATTGATGCGCTTAACTGCGAAAAGGGATGCATCTGCGGAACAGCCGTTAATCCCGAAAAATCCAAGACGGATGATGCGTTATATGCATTGCTTGACATACGTGAGGAATCCAAGAAAAAAGTCAGCGGAGATGCATGGTCAAGACCGGATAAACCAAAAGAACGTCTGGCGAGCTTTAATGAGCAGTTCAAGGATCTTGATCTGAATGACTATATCAGAGGATATACGGACAGGTCTTCGGAATGCAGATACAATATTCCGAATGAAGAAGAACTTGAAATAATATTCAATGAAATGAATAAACTGACGGAGGAGTCGAGACATATCGACTGTACCTGCTGCGGTTATGAAAGTTGCGTTCAGATGGCAACGGCAATCCATAACGGCTTTAACCATAAAGAAAACTGTATCTACTATGAGAAGACAATGGTGCAGGTGCTTGAGATAGAGAAAGAGATTGCGGAAGAGGCAACCGTTGCCAAGAGTGCTTTCCTTGCCAATATGTCGCATGAGATCCGTACACCCATAAATGCGGTTTTGGGTATGAATGAGATGATATTAAGGGAGTGCGACGATCCCAACATAGTAGCTTATTCCGAAAGCATAAGAGGAGCCGGCAATACGTTGCTCGGGCTTGTTAACAATATTCTGGATTTCTCCAAGATTGAAGCGGGTAAGATGGAGATTGAGGAAGTTGATTATGATCTTTCTTCGGTGATAAATGACCTTGTAAATATGATCCAGACAAGAGTTGACAATAAGGGGTTGCTGCTTGAACTTAACATAGACCCGAAGATGCCAAAGGATCTGCACGGAGATGAAATAAGGATCAAGCAGATCATTACGAATCTGTTGACAAACGCTGCAAAATATACCGAGAAGGGTACGGTTACGTTTGGTATGGGATTCAGATTGACGGAGGATCCCGACTTCGTTGAACTTCTGGTATCCGTAAAAGATACCGGAATAGGTATAAAAGAAGAGGATATCGGAAGACTGTTTGAACAGTTTGAGCGTATAGAAGAGAAGAGAAACCGTAATATAGAGGGTACCGGCCTTGGAATGAACATTACGCAGAGACTGCTTGAGATGATGGATTCAACTCTTGATGTCAAGAGCGTATATGGCAAAGGTTCGGAATTCGGATTTGTTTTAAAACAGAAAGTCAATGCATGGAATGAACTCGGCGATTATGCATTAACATACAGGAAGAATCTTGAGACGCGAAAAATATACCATGAGAGCTTTATCGCACCTGATGCAGACATTCTTGTCATTGACGATAACCCGATGAACCTTATGGTATTTAAGAGTCTTCTTAAGAGAACAAAGGTCAAAATAGATACCGCAAATGACGGCAATGAAGGCCTTACTTATGCACTGGACAAGAAGTATGACATCATTTTCTTTGATCATATGATGCCGGGTAAAGACGGTATAGAGACTCTTTATGAGATGCGTGCGCAGGAAAAGAATCCGAATCTTGATACCGTGGCGGTATGCCTTACGGCCAATGCCATATCGGGAGCCAGACAACAGTATCTGAATGCAGGATTTGATGATTATCTTACCAAACCGGTGGATTCCGCAAGACTTGAAGAAATGTTAATTACATATCTTCCGAAAGATAAGGTCATACTCGGCGAAGCAACAGCGGATTATGAAGGAACCGAGTCTGACAATGTCGTAAGCGATGAACTTAAAGCATTGGAGAACTATGATGAGATAGATATTAAGGCCGGCATGGAAAGCAGCGGAGGTCCTGATGCCTACATTCCTTTGCTTAAGATCTTCTATGAGTCCATGGATGAAAAAGCATCGGAGATAGAAGGATTCTTTAGAGATAACGATATAAAGAATTACACGATCAAAATACATGCACTTAAGAGTTCGGCAAGACTTATCGGAGCAATCGGATTTTCAGAGGCTGCGCAGAATATGGAGAATGCGGGCAAAGCTGAAGACGCCGAATATATAAAGGCCAATCATGAGGCGCTTATGAAACGGCTTTATAAGTTCAAGGAGCCGTTGTCTGAGGTGTTTAAAAGTGCTATAGAGGATTTCGACAAGCCGACGGCGGATGCATCACTTATAGCCGGTGTGTATGATGAGATATTATCTGCGGCAGAAGATATGGACTGCGACAGACTTGAGCAGATCTTTAACGAGATGGAAGTATATCGTATTCCCGAAAATGAAGCAGAACTTTTTAACAGACTCAAAGATGCTTCAGATGCATTTGATTATGATTCGATAATTTCGTTGCTCAAAGAATAACAGTAACGTTGGAAGAGGAAAAAATGAACCAGACAAAAACGGAAAGATTTATCATTATACTTGTATCTTTGACCTGTATCGGGCTTACTTTGGAAAGCATACTCATGGGTTGGGAATTCTGGGTGCCGCCGATAATTATTCTCGGCACCGTATCGTTATGGGTAATGACTCTGACCGAGAAACCCGATTATTCCGTCAGAGAAGTCTATTATTTCATATATGCCATGTTTACGGCGCTATATCACGGTGTACATGAGACCAGCTTTTTTGATATAGCACTTGTAATCGTGCTTGTTATGGTCGGTTTTTCGTTCTTCAATCATATATATATGATGAATATGACATTAATCGAATTCTTTATTCTTTTGGCTGTTCAGTTTGTTCTTTCTTACAAGGGCGGAGAAAGAGTATATGACGCTTTGACCATATCCCGAATCTGTCTTCATTGCGTGATTGTTTTGCTTGTATATTTCAGCTGTACAAAGGCAATTACCGACAGAAACGAGGCTAAGATTATCGACAGGGAAAAAGATGAGCGGATTGAAGCATATGATGCGGATATGGAAGATTTCTTATCCAATATATCGCATGAACTCAGAACACCGGTAAATGTTGTAAACGGAATGTCGGATCTTTTGATTAAGAGAAATGTCGGTTATGAGGCCGAGGCCATTAAAAATGCCGGTATAAGACTGACATATCAGATAGATGATATTCAGGATTACACAGAGTGCAAGAGACGTAAACTGCTGCTTGAAGAAGAAGATTATATCTGCACATCGCTTATCAATGATGTTGTCACAAGTTTCAGGATGCTGGAAAACGCCAAAAAACTTGAGCTTGTCGTGGATTTATCACCGACCGTGCCGACGGTTATGCGCGGAGATATTAAAAAGCTCCATAAGATATTCAGGCATCTTCTTGAAAATGCCGTGAAATTTACCAAGCGCGGCGGAATATATGTAAAGATGTATTCCGAAGCAACGGAAGGTGATGAGTACGGAGTCAATCTGTGCATAGAGATGACCGATACCGGAATCGGAATGGACAGAAAGGCAAGACAGTCGATATTTGTCGGAATGTATCAGGCAAATAAAAAGCGTAACAGAAGTTCGGGCGGAATAGGACTCGGCCTGTTTATTGTATACGGACTGGCTCACAGTATGGGCGGTTTTGTAAAGATAGAGAGTGAGAAAAGAGTCGGTACGACAGTGCGCGTAACAATCCCTCAGAGAGTTATCGATGATACTCCGTGTCTGTCAATCAACGGTTCTTATGACGGAGATATTCTTTTCCATGTAAGAGCCGAAAAATACAAAGTACCGCAGGTGCGTGATTTTTACCGTGCCATGGCATCCAATCTTGCGTACGGAATACATGTACCTCTGTATTCTGCGGACAGTATTAAGGAGATTGAGCGATTAATAGGTAAACTGAATGTCAAAACCATATTTATGGGTCAGGAAGAATATGAGAGCAATCCGGAATACTTTGATAAGTTAAGCAAGGGAGATATTGTTGTTGCCGTTTCCGCTGCCAATGGCTTTAAAGTCAATGCCGGAAGCAATGTAATGGTTATGCCCAAGCCGCTTTACGGATACCCTGTTGTTAAGATCCTTAATGAAGGACGTGATGCGGGCAATCTTGATTTTGTTGACAATATTTCAAAGCCTGTATTTACCGGCGTCAGGGCGTTGATTGTGGATGATGAACCCATGAACCTTGTTGTTGCAACGGGTCTGTTTAAGGATTACGAGATGGTAATAGACACTGCGGCGAGCGGAAAGGAAGCCATAGAGAAATACAAGAAGAACGATTACGATATCGTGTTTATGGACCATATGATGCCGGAGATGGACGGCGTTCAGGCGATGAAGCATATAAAAGAGGCCGGTCTGGAATTACATAAGAACGCAATTGTAATTGCATTGACGGCGAACACCGTATCCGGTGCAAGAGAAATGTTCTTCAGCGAAGGTTTTGACGGCTTTATCGGAAAACCAATAAATATATCGGAATTCGAACGAGTAATGATGCGTGTGCTTCCAAAGTCACAGGCGACGGAAAGAGGTGACAAAGCATGAGCATAAAGAAAGTATTTAAAGATATATATGAAGCAATCAGAGATCCCGAAAGGGGATTGTATGAGAGAGTTTATATAATCTTCTCAATAATATCAGAACTTGCGGTTACCATAGCCTTGATCGGAGATATTCTGACAGGTGAGAATACGGCTGAGATTGCCGTGCTTATCGGTACACTTATCGTTGTTCCCGCGGCTGTACTTGTCGGCTTTTACAAAGGGAAAATGGAGACGGCGATCAGATTTATGGTTATCTGTCTGGTGTTTGTTATACTTCCGGCATTGTTCTTCTTCGGCGGAGGCCTTAAAGGAGGCGGAGTTTTATGGCTTATATTTGCATTTATATATGTCGGACTTGTTCTGACCGGTAAATGGCGAGTCGTAATACTTACGGTTCTGGTCTTTATGTCTATTTCTTTCTATACAATTGATTACTATAATCCCGAATTGTCATACGTTCATTCGAGAAGTATGTTTTACGTGGATTCACTTATTTCAATTATATTGGTAGGCATTGTCAGCTTTGTAATGACATGGTTCCAAAGTCGTCTGTTTGAGGAAGAGAACGAGCGTGCAAAGAAGGAAAAAGAGAGGGCTGAGGACCTTACAAGGTCGCAGAACAGATTCTTCTCGAGCATGAGCCATGAAATAAGAACTCCAATAAATTCAATTTTAGGACTTAACGAGCTTATCTTAAGGGATCCGGATACGTCGGATGAAATAGTTAAAGATGCTTCCGGTATTCAGGGATCGGGCAAAATGCTTCTTGCTCTTATTAATGATATTCTTGACTTTTCAAAGATTGAGGCGGGAAGTATGGATATTGTTCCCGTGGATTATAAAGTCGGAGATATGATGTCTGAGATCGTTAATATGGTCTGGCTGAGGGCACATGACAAGGGACTTAAGTTTGAGGTTAATATCGATCCCAAGGTTCCGACGGTTTTATACGGCGATGAAGTCAGAATAAAGCAGGTTATCGTCAATCTGTTAAACAATGCGGTTAAATATACGGCCGAAGGAAGTGTCGAACTACACATAGAATGCGAAGAAGCGGATGATGATAACGTAATGCTTATAATTACCGTATCAGACACGGGTATGGGAATCAAAAAAGAGGCGTTGCCTTATCTTTTCGACGCATTTAAGCGAGTAGACGAGGAGAAGAACAGACATATCGAAGGAACCGGTCTCGGACTGAGTATTGTTAAACAGCTTGTTGAACTCATGGACGGAAATGTAACCGTTAACAGTGTGTATGGTGAAGGTTCAATGTTCACTGTAGAGATTAAGCAGGGTGTTTCAGACCGTTCGATGATAGGTGAATTAAACATCCACAATCAGGTGTTTGCAAAGCGAGAGGCTTATGAAAGCAGCTTTACCGCTCCCGATGCCAGGATACTCATTGTTGATGACAATGAGATGAACCTTGAAGTTGAGTGTAAGCTTTTGGCTGATACACATATGACTATAGATAAGGCATTAAGCGGAAGAGAAGCTTTGGAACTGTCGCTTAAGAACAGATATGATGCCATTTTGATGGATCATTTGATGCCTAAGATGGACGGAATAGAGTGTCTTGAATTGCTTCGAAATCAGTCGGGCGGACTTAACAGAACGACTCCTGTTATTGTATTAACGGCCAATGCAGGTAGCAGTAACAGAGATTTGTATAACAGATCCGGCTTTGATGGCTATCTTGTAAAACCCGTATCGGGTGAGGCACTTGAATCGCTGTTAATTAAATATATCGATAAAGATAAGCTTATTCTGGGCAATAAGCTTCTAAGCATGCGTGAAGACATAAGCACCGCATCCGGATATACCGGAAAACTTCCGGTAATCATCACGACAACAAGTGTCTGCGATCTTCCGACATATGTAATCAAAAAGCTGAATCTTCCGATGCTTCCGATTCTTATCTATACGGATGAGGGAGTATTCAAGGACGGCGTTCAGATGGATTCGGACGAACTCATAAGATATATTGAAGCCGGCGGAAATGCAATCTCAAGATCGGCCAATGAGGCTGCATATACGGAATTCTTTGCCAATGCGTTAAGAAAAGCACATCATCTTATTCATATTTCGGTCACATCAAGTATGAGTAATGACTATAAGATGGCTTCCGAAGCGGCCAAGGCCTTTGATAATGTTACGGTAATCAATTCCGGAACACTTTCATCATCTATGGGAATACTGACAATGATTGCATGCAAGCTTGCCCAGCAGAATATTCCGCTGCAGGAGATTATTGATGAACTTGAATCAATGAAGACAAGATTAAGATGCAGCTTTGTGGTGGATACTACTGAGTTTATGGCAAAGAAAGGCTTTATCAGCCCGTTTGTTCATAAAGCAGCGATGAGTTTAAATCTTCATCCCTGCATAAGTTTTAAAGATGACAAATCCATTGTCGGTCCCGTTTGGATGGGAAGTACGCAAAGAGCATATAAGAAGTATATAAAGAAGGCTTTCCCCGTGGATATTATTCCGGATTCCGATGTGGTATTTATAACTTATGCAGATATTCCGGTGGATATCCTTATGAAGATTAAAGAGGAAATAAGCAAGTATGCGTATTTTGAGCATGTTATATTCAAACAGGCATCTGCCGCAATTTCTTCAAACTGCGGTCCGGGAACGTTCGGTGTACTTTATTTTGTAAAGTCTAACAAGTCATATAATATAGGCTCATATTTTGAGAATGAGAATTATTTTTCGGAAGATGATGCGGATGACGATTCATGGCATGATTTTGTAACTCCCGCGGACGCTCCGGTTCCAATCGAATCCGAGGAAAATCTTAAATGGTATGATCTGATACCGGGAATAAACGGTACAGTGGCATTAGCCAACAGCGGATCTGAAGAAACTTTGAATTCCGTTATCAAACTCTTTTACGATTCGATACCCGAGAAATCCAAAGAGATACAGGAATATTATGAATCTGAAAACTGGCAGGACTATGCAATCAAAGTACATGCCCTTAAGAGTTCCGCAAAGTTAATCGGTGCAATGAGTCTTGCCAACGATGCGCAGCTTTTGGAAAATGCAGGTAAAGAAACGAATGTTGAATACATCAAAGCACACCATGACGGATTCATGAGTGACTATATAAAATACAAAGATCTGATGGCCGAAATATTCGCGGATGACAGCGAAGAAAACAGCGATGACAATAACAGACCCGTGGCTGATGATTATCTTATGAAGAGCATATATGAGGGCTTAATGGAAGCTGCGGATAATATGGATTGCGATGCCATAGAAAGTATGTTAAATGAGTTAAAAGAGTACAAGATACCCGATTCCGAGAAGGAGAGATTTTCCGCTATTTGTGAAAAGGCCGGAAACTTTGATTATGACGGAATCAAAGAATTGCTTGAAAACAATTAATATTGAAAGGTTTGGTTATTAATGGACTTTATCATTCAGATAAACGATAAAGTAAATAATTTTGCATGGGGAACGTTCGGCTTGATACTTATGCTCGGTACCGGCCTTATATGCACCGTGATCACCGGCTTTTTCCAGATTACGCACTTAAGACACTGGTTTAAAAAGACTTTCGGAATCATGAACAGTGAGGGACGAATCATTAACGATGCCGGTGCGCTTTCGCAGTTTAGAACGTTCTGTACCGCTTTGTGTGCAACAATAGGAACCGGTAATATTGCAGGTGTTGCAACGGCCATATGTGTCGGCGGACCGGGTGCCGTGTTCTGGATGTGGGTTGCTGCATTTTTCGGAATGATGGTCAAGTATTCAGAGAATGTACTCGGAATGTATTACAGGCGAAGGAACCAGGAAGGAGCCTGGTCCGGCGGCCCCATGTATTACCTTGAAGATGGCTTGGGTTCAATCAAAAACTGCAAAAAACTCGGAAGATTTTTGGGTATTGTATTCTGTATATTTACCGTTTTGGCCTCTTTCGGTATCGGAAATATGGGTCAGATCAATAAGATAACGATAAATTTTGAGTCGACCTTTTTATCGGACGTGAATCTGGGAATGTTCATGGGACTGCCGAGGGTCAATCTCATGATAGGTGTGGTATTGATGATATCCGTGGCCGTTATACTTATGGGTGGTTTAAGAAGACTTGCTGCGGTATCGGAGAAGCTTATTCCCACAATGTCAGTTGCCTATATAGTCGGATGCCTGGTAATAATACTTATGCATATTAGTGTTTTTCCGGCTGCAATCGGTTCGATCTTTAAATTCGCATTGGGTCCGGATGCCGTAAAAGGCGGTGTGGCAGGCAGCGCGATACAACTAGCGCTAAATACCGTAAAAAGCGGATGCAAAAGAGGAGTTTTCTCCAATGAAGCAGGTCTCGGATCATCGGTTATGGTACACAGTAACAGTTGCGCCAGAGAACCCGTGAGACAGGGACTGTGGGGAATAGCGGAAGTATTCCTTGATACAATCGTTATATGTACAATGACAGCCTTGGTTGTCTTGGAATCGGGCGCGATAGATCTTAATACGGGATTGATGGTGGAAGGAACAAATGATTCTACGCTTGTGGCTAAGGCGTTCGGCGCAACACTCGGCAAACCCGGAGAATGGTTTGTAGTCCTGGCGATCACTCTTTTTGCATTCACGACCGTTATGGGATGGTCATATTACGGAGCGAAGGTTACAGAGTACCTTTTCGGGGTAACCTGGGCAAAGGTATATCGGAGTTTCTTTGTTTTGCTCATAGTATTCGGAGCTGTTATGGAGTCCAATCTGGCTTGGGATATATCAGATACGTTTAACGGTCTTATGATGATCCCCAATCTGATCGGATTGCTGGCGCAGATTCCGCTTATTATTAAACTTACGAGGAATTACGTTGAAAGACGAATAAAAGGGAAAGATATCCGCCCGTTGCTTTCTTATGATGTTGATATTCAAAGAGAAGCAATTAAGGCGATTGAAAAAGGAGCCGGTTGATATACTTAAGTGGTATTTTTTCGGCAAATCGTGTATAACTTATGTAGGAGGTTTTTGAGATGTTTGATAAACGTGTAGGAGTGGCCATCGTAGCGATGCAATACAGTGTGGTGGTCAAGGGATTGGAAAAGAAACTGGAGGACCTGGGATATAAGATATTATCCATTGAATCCAATCTCGAAGCAATAAATGATCATGCAAAAGAAATCGAATTATACATGCTGTATATCCCCGACAACATTATTGAAGACGATCTTAAGCTTAATCATTTGGGGTTAATAAGCAGAATGCTTGATAAAACCGGTAAAAAGGTTATGGCGATAGGTGAGAAGAAATCCCATGTTGAACTTATGGATTTCATACCTGAGATAGCGCACTTTAAGTGGCTTGAAAAGCCGATAGATATGGAAAATCTGGATTCCATTATGGAGAAGGTCTTAAGTGAGTCCGGAGAAGATGACGGAGTAAGTGATAAGCCAAAGAGAATTCTTTTGGTTGATGATGATCCTACATATGCCAAGATGGTAAGAGAGTGGATCAAGTATAAGTACAGGGTGGATATTGTGACTGCAGGTATGCAGGCTATCACATTCCTTCTTAAAGTTAAGGAGGATGAGCAGGTTGATCTGATTCTGCTTGACTATGAGATGCCTGTTGTGGACGGACCGCAGGTTCTTCAGATGTTGCGTCAGGAACCCGCAACGGCGAATATACCTGTTGTATTCCTTACGGGTAACGGTTCAAGAGAAGCGGTATCACGTGTTATGGAATTGAAGCCTGACGGATACATTCTTAAATCAACCTCCAGAATGGATTTGATTAAATATCTTGAAAAAAAGATCTGAGGAGAAAGATGATGGACATATCAGGAGTGTCGAAGTATGAGCTCATAGAGAGGCATCCCATTAAAGAGCTCGATACAGTCGGATATATACTTAAGCACCGTAAGACCGGTGCCAGAGTCGTACTCATGGAGAATGACGATGACAATAAGGTCTTTTATATTGGATTCCGAACACCGCCTTCGGATTCAACAGGCGTAATGCACATTCTTGAGCATTCGGTTCTGTGCGGATCGAAGAATTTCCCGGTAAAGGATCCGTTCCTTGAACTTGCAAAGGGAAGTCTTAATACTTTTTTGAATGCAATGACATATCCGGACAAGACAGTATATCCGGTTGCCAGCTGCAATGACAAAGATTTCCAGAATCTCATGCACGTATATCTGGATGCGGTATTTTATCCGAGGATTCTTGACAGTGACATGACTTTTAAGCAGGAAGGCTGGCACTATGAGCTTCCCGATAAAGACAGTGAACTGACGATAAACGGTGTGGTATACAGTGAAATGAAGGGTGCTTTCTCAAGCCCCGACGATGTGCTTGAGAGAGAGCTTTTTAATTCGCTTTTCCCCGATACACCATACGGAAAAGAATCGGGTGGAGATCCGGACGATATTCCGAAACTTACATATAAGCACTATATAGATACATATAAGAGTTATTATCATCCGAGTAATTCATATATTTATCTCTACGGCAATATGAATATGGCAGAAAAGCTGGATTTTATAGACAGAGAGTATCTGTCCCGTTTTGATGCCATAGAGATTGATTCGACAATACCGCTTCAGAAGGCTTTTGATAAGCCCGTGGAGATTGTTAAGGAGTTTTCCGTTACGGAAGATGAGCCCGTAAAGGAGAATACGTATTTATCACTTAACTTTGCGATGAAAGACAACCTTGACAGAGAAGCGTATATTGCATGGCAGATAATTGATTATGCACTTTGCGGCGCTCAGGGAGCAGTTCTTAAGCAGGCTCTTTTGGATAAAGGCATAGGCAAGGATGTATATTCGATATATGACGGCGGAGTTCGTCAACCGTATTTTTCGATAGTTGCAAAGTACAGTGATGAGGATAAAAAGGAAGAATTCTTATCGACAATAAAAGAAGTTCTCACTTCAATAGTTAAATCAGGGTTCAATAAAGATACATTAAGAGCCGGCTTAAATGCCCATGAATTCAGATACAGAGAGGCTGATTTCGGTAATTATCCTCCGGGATTAATGTACGGTCTTCAGGTTTTGGACAGTTGGCTTTATGATGACAACAAGCCCTTTATACATATAGAAGCAGATGCAACTTTTGCATCGCTTCGCAAAAAGATTGATACGGATTATTATGAGCAGCTTATATTAAAGGGTCTTATTGAGAATAAACACAGCTCTTTTGTAATGGTCTGCCCCAAAGTCGGACTTAATGATGTCAAAGAAGAGGAGCTTAAAAAGTCTTTGGCCGAGTATAAGTCATCGTTAAGTGTTGCGGAGATTGAAAAACTTGTATCGGATTCGGCAGCGCTTTTGGCATACCAGGACGAAGAGGACAGTGAAGAAGCGCTTGCTACGATACCCGTACTTAAGATAAGCGATATCCGTAAAGAGACAGCTCCTTTATATAATGTACTGCGTGAGATTGACGGAATTAAGGTTTTATATCATCCGATAGCAACCAAAGGCATAGATTATGTAAGGGTAATGTTTGATGCATCCGGCCTTTCTAAGGATTCATATAAGTATCTTTCATTATTAAAGAGCGTTCTCGGGGTTATGGATACGGACAATTACTCGTATGCAGAACTCTTCGATAAGATTTATATAGAGACCGGCGGAATCACTACCGCGACAACGGCATATGAGAATGCATATGACAGGAACGACCGCCATACGTACTTTGATCTTAAGGGTAAGTGCTTATCCGGTGATTTAAGTAAGGTATTTGATCTTTTTGAAGAGATACTTGTTCGTACCAAATATGACGATACGGTAAGGTTGCTTGAAATCATAAATGAGATTAAATCGCATAATCAGAGTACAATGATAAGCGCAGGCCATATGGTGGCCATGCAGAGAGCATTAAGCTATGTTTCCGGCCTTGCCAAGACAATGGATACGCTTCAGGGACTTGACGCATACAGGCTTACGGAAGATATCAGCTTAAGTTATGATAAGGAAAAAGAGAATACGGTTAAGTGCTTAAAGACCTTAAGTGATTCTCTCTTTAAGACGGACAATCTTATGTTTGACTTTACGGGAAGCGAAGATGAGTACAGGGAATTTACCCTTGTGGCAAGAAAACTCATCAAGGCACTCGGTAATGGAAGTAAGGAAGACGGAAGTGCGTTCGCCCCGAAGCTTAAGGTTGAGAATGAAGGTCTTAAATCGGCATCTCAGGTACAGTATGTATGCAGAGCGGGCAATTTTGCGGATAAGGGTCTTAAATATACCGGAGCACTCAGAGTTCTTAAGGTCATGATGGGATATGACTATCTGTGGAATAATATAAGAGTCAAAGGCGGAGCATACGGCTGTATGTCCGGTTTCAGTAAGAACGGTGACGGATACTTTGTTTCATACAGAGATCCGCATCTTAAAGAGACAATCAATATATATGAGGGTATTCCGGGATACCTTGAGGGATTTAATGCCGACGAGCGTACGATGACTCAGTATATCATCGGTGCGATAAGCGCGCTTGATACGCCTTTAACGCCTCAGGGTAAGGCAATAAGATCTCTGGTGTCCTATATGACGAATCAGGATGAGGAGTCGTATCAGACGGAGAGAGACGAACTTCTGGGCACAACGCCTGAAGTGATAAGAGGATTGTCAAAGCATTGTAAGGCAATTCTTGAAGATAAGGCTTTGTGTGTCGTCGGAGGCGATAATAAAATTGAGGAAAACAAGGCAATATTCGGTAAGACGGAACCTTTATTTATGGGATAAAATATTTTTTTGAAAAAATCCCATAAAAAACTGCAAGACGTATCGTGTATTATATATCAGGTCAAAGGACCGGGGAATAATACAGATTACAGGAGAGAAAATTATGAAAATGAAAAGAGTAAGAAAAGCAATGACAGTATTGATAGCATGCGTAATGTTATCAGGTGTGCTTGCCGGATGCGGCAGTTCATCATCATCTAGTAACTACAAGGCTGCGAGTGATGCGGCTTATGCCGATGAGGCTGCATATGAGAGTTATGATAGCGGAGCCGAGATGGCAATGTATGAAGATAACTCCGCAGGAAGCAGCGCTTCGACAAAGACTACGGAGAATGCAACGACAACAAACCGTAAGCTTATAAGGAATGCCTCACTTACAGTTGAGACCAAGGAATTTGACGACATTATGGCAAGTATTGATGCCAAGATCAAGGAACTCGGCGGTTATGTTGAGAACATGAACGGATATTACGGCAGCCGTTACGAGTCTTACAGATCCAATAAGAATGCGAGCATTACAGCAAGAATACCTTCGGCTAAGCTTGATGAATTCATAAGCGCAGTCGGTACAGAGGCCAATATAATCAACAGATCAGAATCGGTTACGGATGTAACACTGGATTATGTTGATATGGAGAGTCATAAGAAGATGCTCATAGAAGAGCAGAACAGACTTCTTGAGTTTTTGGACAGAGCAGATACGGTTGAAGAAATTATCTCTTTGGAAGACAGACTTACAAACGTAAAGTACCAGATCGACAGCATGGAGAGTCAGCTTCGTACATATGACAACAAGGTTGATTACAGTACGGTTACAATCGATATCAAGGAAGTTATTGATTACACTCCCGTTGTAGAAGAGGAGAAGACTCCCGGTGAGCGTATGGCAGAAGGCTTCATGGAGAGCTTAAGAAGCATCGGAATCGCATTCAGAGAGTTCGGAGTATGGTTTGTAATTAACATTCCTTACATCTTATTACTTGCAATCGTTGCAGCCGTTGCACTCCTTATAATACGATTTGTCAACAAGAAGAACTCTGCAAAGAGAGAGGCATATAAGGCAGCAAAGAAGGCAAGAGAGGAAGAAGCGGCAAAGAATCCCGAAGCGGCAAAAAGCGCCGAATCAGGTTCCGTATATGTGAATAAGCCTCAGAAATAAGCAGAGTATGGCGGAAGGAATTGATTTAATGAACAATAACGGGAAGAAAGCGGGTTTTGTCAGTATAATAGGTCGTCCGAATGTTGGTAAATCCACCCTTATGAACCATATCATAGGGCAGAAGATAGCCATTACATCCGACAAACCCCAGACTACCCGTAACAGGATAAGGACCGTATATACGGAAGAACGCGGTCAGATTGTCTTTGTGGATACTCCGGGTATTCACAAGGCCAAGAACAAGCTCGGCGATTATATGGTCAGCGTGGCAAGAAAGGCCATAGTAGACGTGGATGCCCTGATATGGATAGTTGAACCCACGACCTATATAGGAGCCGGTGAGCAGTCCATAATCGAGGAAATCAGCAAGTCCAAAGGCGTGGCAAGAATTCTTGTAATCAACAAGATTGATAAGCTCAAGAATAAAGCCGAGGTTTTGGAGGTTATTGAGACTTATCGTAAGACATGCGAGTTTGACGAGATTATCCCTTTATCAGCCAAAAGCGGAGAGGGAGTAAACGAACTTATCGACGTGCTCTTTAAGCACATGCCGGAAGGTGCTCCCTATTACGAGGAAGATGTCATTACCGACCAGCCGCTTCGACAGATTGTGGCCGAACTTATAAGAGAAAAGGCATTATGGACGCTTAAGGATGAGATTCCACATGGAGTTGCGGTAGTAATAGATGCATTTGAAGAAGGCCCGAAACTGTGTAAAATAACAGCCACTATTGTATGCGAAAAGGACAGTCACAAGGCCATAATCATCGGCAAGAACGGTTCTATGCTTAAAAAAATCGGCTCGCTTGCACGACCCGATATAGAAGATATGCTTGAATGTAAAGTTTATCTGGAACTGTGGGTGAAAGTCCGCAAGGACTGGCGCGAGTCTGACCTGCTTATGAAGAACTACGGCTATGACAAGCGTGATATAGATCAGTGAAAAAGCGGATAGGCGGCAAAGCCCATTGCTATCCCGAATAAAGCACCGATAAAGACCTGAAGGGGTGTATGACCGATAAGCTCCTTCAGGTTTTCTGTATTAAATTCAATCTTCTCCGGATGCTCACTGTTGAAGTAATCCATTATCTGATTGATGATAACAGCCTGAGTACCAGTCTCACGACGAACACCTCTGGCATCATACATGACGACTATTGCAAAAATGGCCGCAACTGCGAATACGCCCGAACCAAGACCGTATTCAAGGGCCGAAGCGACCGCCAGAGCGCATACCGTGGCAGAATGACAACTGGGCATTCCGCCGCTGCCGACCAGACGCTCGAAATGCAGCTCTTTATTGATAAGCAGATCTATGATTGTCTTGACTATCTGAGCGGATATCCAACTGATACCTGCCGCCATAAGTACGTAATTATGTATTAATTCGCTGAAATAATCCATGTAATATTCCCTTTTGTCAGTTCTTAACATTGATATTATAATGTTTTCGCTTAATATTGGCAATTATGGTTATGGAATATTAAGCGATTTTTTTGTATAGTTATATAGGTGGTATGTAAGGGTTGCAGATTGTAATACGTTGCGTATGCATGATGCGGTGTCAATTTTGGATGAAGCTTACGTATAAGCTTCGGAATAGGGAATTATATGTATATATTTAATATAATATCTTTGCTTGGCGGACTGTCCATGTTCTTATATGGCATGAGACTTATGAGCGGCAGCCTTAAGGAAGGTTCTTCCGGAAGACTTAAGATTTGGATGGAGAGGATTACCAACAATCCTCTTAAAGCATTTTTTTTAGGTCTCGCCATAGCAGCCGTAATACAGTCTTCAACTGCGACAATAGTCATCACATCAGGTCTTGTTGCTGCAGGCATATTAAGCCTTAAGCAGTCTATGGGCATCATTATAGGTGCCAATGTCGGTACAACTGTTACAGGTCAGATAATCAGACTTCTTGATATAGGTGAAGATGCTTCGCCGGTACTTAAATTATTCCAACCCTCAACACTTGCTCCTTTAGCCTTGATAGTCGGCATATTCTTTATTATGTTCTGCAGGTTTAAACGTTCGGATATCCTGGGCTCAATAGCTATGGGATTCGGTATTCTTTTTGTGGGACTTATGAATATGACGGCTTCTGTCAGCGGTCTTGTTGAAGGCGGCCTTTTAGGAAGTCTTTTTGAACATATGGGTGATAATCCTGTTTTGGGATATATCATAGGTGCATCCGTTGCGTTTGTTCTTCAGAGTTCGTCCGCCACCATTGGTATATTACAGGCTTTCTCGATGGCAGATGCAATCCCTTTTAAAACAATATACATTGTTATCGTCGGTGTATATTTAGGCGATTGCGTTACGACAGCCATCGTTTGCTCGATCGGTGCCAAGAATGATGCGAAGAGAGTAGGAATCATCAACATATTATATAACTTAAGCAAAACTCTGCTGGTCATAATTGTCGTTTCGATACTGCATGCTACAGGCGTTCTTGACGGGCTTTGGAATATGAACATGACACCCGGAAGCATTGCCGATGCCAATTCGGTCTTTAACCTGGGTTGCGCAATTGTCCTTTTGCCTTTTTCCGGTCTGCTTACCAAGGCCAGCTATCGTATTATTGTTGACAAAGAGGAGCCCAAGAGTAAATATGCGGATATTGTATCGGCACTTAACCCCGTATTCTTCTCAACTCCGGCGCTTGCATTCAGAAGCTGTTACAATGCACTTATTGCCATGTTCGATGCTGCGGTTGTCAATATCAATAAGGCTCTTGACGTAATGGAGAGTTATGATGAAAAACTTATTGAAGAAATTGTTACGGAAGAGAAGAACATCGATATGCTGACTGACAGGGTGGACAATTATCTTGTTCAGTTGTCGCCGCATATAAGAGAAGATTTGCATATTAAGATATTCGAACAGTATCATAAGATGGTTACCGAATTTGAGCATCTTGGCGATTATGCGGACAATATCGCACTTACGGTAAAAGAGATGCACAACGAAGGTGTGGAGTTTTCGAATACTGCGCTTAATGAGCTTAAAATTGTAAGAGATCTTTTGGATACAATTCTTGATTATGCCAAGCTTGCATTTATCAAGCGTAATATAGATGCGGCTTATCATATAGAACCGCTTGAAGAGGTTATGGATGACCTTATCAATACGCTTCATGACAATCATCTGGCAAGATTAAGAGACGGTAAGTGTACAATAAGAGCGGGAATCAGCTTCCTTAACGTGCTTACCAATATTGAGCAGATGTCCGATAGTTGTTCTCATGTCGGCGTAGCGGTTGTTGCCAGAATAATGCCTGAGAAAGCCAATCTTCCTCATGCCTATATCAAAGACCTTCATATGGGTGAGAATGCTAAGTTTAACGAAGCTTATGAGAAGGCGCATAAGAATTACTACGGTATGCTTGATATAGTAGAGAAGGCCGCAGATTAATTTATTCGGATTATATGCAGGACAATGTTGAATTAAAAGGAATCATTCTTAAAAGCGAACCCATAGGCGACTACGACAGAAGAGTAGTCATTCTTACCGATACCAGGGGCAAGATTTCTGCTTTTGCAAGAGGGGCAAGAAAACCCGGGAGCAGATTTGTTGCATCCACCAATCCTTTCACTTTCGCAACTTTTAAGTTATATGAGGGTCGCAATTCCTATTCCGTCAATGATATAGAGGTAAGCAGTTTCTTTGAAGAACTCAGGGAAGACTATAAGGGAGCATATTACGGTATGTATATGCTTGAGATAGCCGACTATTATACCCGTGAGAACAATGATGAGAAGGAGATGCTTAAGCTTTTGTATCAGAGCCTTAAAGCGCTTATGCATCCGTCGTTGGATAACAGGCTCATACGTGCCGTATATGAAATAAAATCCACCGTTATTAACGGAGAATTCCCCGGCCCGAAAGATAATAAACAATATAAAAATGCCACTCTGCATGCCGTAGATTACATCATGCAGAGCAGCATCGAAAAGCTTTATACATTTACCGTAAAAGAAGATATTCTGGCTGAACTTGAAGAGATAGCCGCCGACACATGCAGGCGAACTATGAACTATCCGTTCAAAAGCCTTGAAATCTTAAATACGATAGAATAATTAATCTTCATCATCTATGAGTATCGCTACATCCCAGGGATGAAGAGTGATACCTGCGCCCATATCATAGCGTTCTCCGCCGATAAGGTTCTTACAGCTGTGTTCGCAGATAACAGTATTGTTCTCAGTAGAATAGTTGAATATGTACTCAAGGTGTTCGTCAAGGTCGTTGACACCGCATCTTCTGATAAGAGGGAACTGGTATCTGGGAAGCTTGATGCCTGCCATCGTGGCAACTCGACGTATCGTCTTGCTCATTGCGGCTTTTGAACACATACATCCAATGTAAGTAGCTGATCCGTTGCCGTATTTGCTGTTGGTGATTGCGGCATATCTGTTCCAGTAAGGATGAGAGTATCTTGCCCACGGTACTGCGTCTTTGTCCATCTCAAGCAACTCGATATGATCATCAATGGTGAATTCCTGACCGTCATCGAACATTACTGTTGCACTTCCGGGTTTGGTGTACATATCGTATTTGATGTCAAATACATCAGTCATGCCGTGAGGCATGGTGTCAGCATATATCTTAAGTTCTCTGTCAGCAAAGAAACTCTTGAACGTAGCGATTATATGACCGCCGTTTTCAATATAAGATCTGAATTTGCCGACAAGTGCGTCGTTGACACTGTAGAAAGCGGGTAAGATAACAAGATTGTACTTATCAAGCTTATCCGACTTGTATATGATGTCGCATTCCAGGTTCATCTCATAACAAGCATCATAGATTCGCCTTACAACGTCATTGTAATCAACATGAAGGTCATTCTTAAATTCATCAAGTGCGGTTAAGGCAACATGATCAAGAAGGATGGCAGCCTTGTTATTCTTACGAAGATTGATAAGATGTCTGCTTATTCCTTCAAGCTCGGAAGTAAAAGCCGAAAGCTCGTGATATGTTGCGCCGGGTTCGAGATCATGGCTTAATATACCTTTCCAGAAGCTCTCTGCACTGTTGTGGATTGAATGCCAGTTCCAGTACATAATCGAATTGGATCCGCCTGATAACTGCGCGTAACCCTGCATACGAAGCTGTCCGGGATATGGAAGCCAGTCAAATCTGCCCTGTGACTGGGTTTCGAGCAGGAGATAGTTATCCTGCTTTATAGAACGTGCAATATCCGAACAGATGGCAATCTCGGCACCGGTAAGCTCGTTCTGAGAAGGGTGGTAGATATCAGCACCCGCAACATCCAAAGCTCTTCCTGCAGCACGCTGATTAACAAGAGGCTGTAAGCCGTATGAATATTCTCTCCAGTCAAAGTCAAAATTATGTGTTACAAACTGACCTTCCTTGGCATATTCTCTGACTATATCGGCTTCCCATTTAATAAAGTCGGCGATACAGTATCTTAAGAATCTTCTGTATGCAGCATCAATACTTGCATTAATTGTACCTCTTACATCCGGGAAATCATCCCAGTCCGCAATCCGGTTACTCCAGTAATCCAGGCCGAATTCTTTGTTAAAAACATCGATGTCGGGATATTCGGCACGAAGCTTCTCGACAAAAAGCGCCTGAACGTCAGGACCTGAAGTATCGGCAGCCTTGGTCTCGTTATCTATCTGATAACCGATAATGCAGTCATAATCACACACTGCCTGCATCATCTTGCGTATGATTCGGTTACAGTGATAACGGTAGTGCTCGTTGGTTATATCAAAGGACTGGCGGCCGCCGTAAAGCAGCTGTCCGTTTTTGGTAATTGACATGATATCCGGATGCTTGCGAACAAGCCATGCGGGTACGGCATAAGTCGGAGTACCGACGATGACTTTCATATCGTGTCTGGTCGCAGCCTTAAGTACGTCGGTAAGTTTTGAGAAATCGAATTCGCCGTCCTTGGGTTCCCAGGTACTCCATGCGGATTCGCCTATTCTTATCGTGTTAAAGCCGAGCTTCTTCATAAGCTCGAGATCTTCATCTATGCGCTCATACGGCATGTATTCATTGTAATATGCCGCTCCGAGCAGCAGTTCCTTGACTCTCATATTCCCTCCTATATAAGCTGTTCTGTTATACCTAATGCAGAACCATCCTGTAATATCATTATTTTATGACAAATAAGAGGAATCACGCAATATGCTATGGACGAAAAAAACAAAATATTTTATATTATAAGAGTGTATTTTCTGAATATTATATGGGTGAGGCGACTACATGGAAGATATTAAGCAAAAACTAATAACTGATTTTGGGGAGATTTTTGGAGACAGTGAGGGGGTAAGCGTGTATTTTGCTCCCGGAAGAGTGAATCTTATCGGAGAACATACGGATTATAACGGTGGACATGTTTTCCCCTGTGCATTAACGATAGGGACATATGCTGTCGTGAGAAAGCGTGATGACAGAGAACTTAACTTTTATTCGGTTAATTTCCCGGATAAAGGTGTGGTTAAGACTTCTTTGGATGATATGAGGCCCAAGGAGGATAACAGCTGGACAGCTTATCCCAAGGGCGTGATATGGACATTTACAGGCAGAGGTTATGATATACCCAAAGGTATGGATATGCTTATATACGGCACAATTCCGGCGGGAAGCGGACTTTCAAGTTCCGCATCTTTGGAAGTGCTTACGGGAGAGGTTTTAAGAGATCAGTTCGGGCTTAATGAAGTGACAAATACGGATCTTGCTAAGATCGGTCAGTTTTCCGAGAATAACTATAACGGCATGAACTGCGGAATTATGGATCAGTTCGCATCGGCAATGGGCAAGAAGGACAATGCCATATTCTTAGATACTTCCACGCTTGAATTTGAATATGCACCCATCGTACTTAAGGATGCCTGCATAATCGTGACCAATTCCAATGTTAAGCACAGTCTTGTGGGAAGCGATTACAACACAAGAAGGGCAGAGTGTGAAGAAGCATTGGCTGAACTTAAGAAGGTTGTGGATATTAACTCTTTGGGTGATTTAGATGAAGCTGCCTTTGAAGAGCATAAGGCTGTAATATCAAAGGATAACTGCAGGGCAAGAGCCAAACATGCCGTATATGAGAACAGAAGAACAATTAAGGCTGTTAAAGCACTTAAAAACGGCGATGTAGAAGCCTTCGGAAAGCTTATGAATGAGGCTCATACATCGATGAGTGTAGATTATGCGGCATCGTGTCCGGAGGTTGATGTACTTGTTGAAGCTGCATGGAAGATAGACGGTGTTTTGGGCTCACGTATAACCGGCGGCGGCTTCGGCGGCTGCTCCGTATCTATAGTACGTAATGATGCTGTGGAGACTTTTAAGGAGAAAGTTGCTGCGGAGTATAAGGAGAAAACCGGACTTAATGCCGATTTCTACGTGGTTTCAATAGGTGACGGACCGGTAAAACTCTAAAGTGTACAATAGCGAGTGTTATTGTATACAAATTCAAATATTGTATTGTAAAAACTCCCTCTTATCTGTATAATATTTAGGATAGATATGAGGAGAGTGTAAGTTATAATGAGCAGTGAGAATCAAGGTAGGAAGAGAATATTATTCAGTATATTTACTTCCTGCCTTTTTTTATTTATTCTTTCGGGCTGCGGCAAGAAGCATTATGACAGACCTACATACGAATTCAAAAAGAACGGGCATATCATCGAACATCTTTCCGAGGAGTTCCCTTCATCCGAATATGACGAGGCTGAATGGGAGAAATCAATGAAGTCTTTAGCCGATTCCTACGGTAACGGTAAAGATGAATCGATTAAGATTAACAAAGTCAGATACGAAGATGACATTTTGGACTGTTCGGTTGACTATTCCGATGACGATGCCTATTTCTATCTTAATGAGCAGCCTCTTTTTTACGGAACTGTAGGCGAAGCCTTAAAGGCCGGATACAGTCTTTCATTACCGGTCATCGGTGTTAAAAAGGGAGAGAAGCTTGCAGCAGAGAAGCTTAAAGGCATGTCGGATTATAAGATAATCATCTTCACGGTCAATTCCGACAAAGGTGCGGATATTATGACATACCGCAAGATGGACTACGTTACGGAGAATCTTTCGGTGGATGATAAAGCCAGGAAGGCTACGGTTACGGATGACAACACGGCTTATATCGTGTTTGATTAAATATATTACAGGAGAATTAAGTAATGGAAAAATCGATGGAAAAGATTGTTGCACTTGCAAAGGCGAGAGGATTCGTATATCCCGGAAGTGAGATATACGGCGGATTGGCCAATACGTGGGATTACGGCAATCTTGGTGTAGAACTTAAGAATAACGTTAAGCGTGCATGGTGGCAGAAGTTCATTCAGGAGAATCCCTACAATGTAGGTGTTGACTGTGCAATCCTGATGAATCCCCAGACATGGGTTGCTTCGGGACATCTCGGCGGCTTTTCGGATCCATTGATGGATTGTAAGGAATGTCATGAGAGATTCCGTGCGGATCAGCTTATTGAGAAGTATGCCGAAGAGAACGGCATCAAGCTTGAGACATCGGTGGACGGATGGTCTCATGAGGATATGGAGAAGTTTATTAAAGACAATAACGTTCCCTGTCCTTCATGCGGTAAGCATGATTTTACAAGCATCAGAGAGTTCAACCTGATGTTTAAGACTTTCCAGGGTGTTACCGAGGATGCCAAGGATACGGTATACTTAAGACCCGAGACAGCGCAGGGTATATTCGTTAACTTTAAGAACGTTCAGCGTACATCACGCAAGAAGGTTCCTTTCGGAATCGGTCAGATCGGTAAGTCTTTCCGTAATGAGATAACTCCCGGTAACTTTACTTTCAGAACAAGAGAGTTTGAACAGATGGAGCTTGAATTCTTCTGCAAGCCCGGAACACAGACAGAGTGGTTTGAATACTGGAGAAGTTTCTGTCATAAGTGGCTTTTGAGTCTTGGAATAAAGGAAGAGAACTTAAGACTTCGTGACCATGATCCTGAGGAGCTTTCATTCTACAGCGATCATACAACGGATATAGAGTATGCATTTCCCTTCACCGATTGGGGCGAACTTTGGGGTATCGCTTCACGTACGGACTATGATCTTACAAGGCATCAGGAGACTTCAGGCGAGTCTATGGAGTACTTCGA
The DNA here is from genome assembly GCA_017540355.1 of Lachnospiraceae bacterium. Taxonomy (GTDB): domain Bacteria; phylum Bacillota; class Clostridia; order Lachnospirales; family Lachnospiraceae; genus Colinaster. Next base: position 39,421 of record JAFYBE010000042.1, read on the forward strand.
TGATGAGACCAAGGAGAAGTATATTCCTTATGTTGTAGAGCCTTCGCTCGGTGCCGACAGAGTGACACTTGCATTCCTTTGTGAGGCATATGATGAGGAGAATATCGGTACGGAAGAAGCGCCTGATATGCGTACGGTGCTTAGATTCCATCCCGCAATTGCTCCCGTCAAGATAGGTGTGCTTCCGCTTTCAAAGAAGCTTAATGAAGGCGCAGAGAAGGTATTTGCAGAGCTTTCAAAGAAGTACAACTGTGAGTTTGACGACAGAGGCAATATAGGTAAGAGATACAGAAGACAGGATGAGATAGGAACTCCTTTCTGCGTAACTTACGATTTTGATTCGGAAGAGGACCATGCGGTAACTGTCAGGTTCAGAGACAGCATGGAGCAGGAGAGAGTGGCTATAGATGAACTTGATGCATATTTTGCCGATAAGTTCACATTTTAATATGAGAGAAGAAGACAAAAGGAGATGAGCGTATGACAAAATGGGTTTATTTGTTTAGTGAAGGCAGAGCGGATATGCGTAATCTGCTTGGCGGAAAAGGAGCCAACCTTGCCGAGATGACCAACCTGGGTCTTCCCGTACCTCAGGGTTTCACTATTACTACAGAGGCTTGTACTCAGTATTACAATGACGGAAAAGAGATTAATGCTGAGATAAGAGAACAGATAGACAAATATATTGTTAAACTTGAAGAGATTACAGGCAAGAAGTTCGGTGACCTTGAGAATCCGTTGCTTGTTTCGGTTCGTTCCGGAGCAAGAGCTTCAATGCCCGGTATGATGGATACCATCCTTAACCTCGGTCTTAATGAACAGGTTGTGGGTGTTATTGCCGCGAAGAGCCAGAACCCCCGTTGGGCGTGGGATTGCTACAGAAGATTTATCCAGATGTACTCTGACGTTGTTATGGAAGTCGGCAAGAAGTACTTCGAAGAACTTATCGATAAGATGAAGGCCGCAAGAGGTGTTGAACAGGATGTAGACCTTACAGCAGAAGATCTTAAGGAACTTGCTAATCAGTTTAAGGCTGAATATAAGTCAAAGATAGGTTCGGATTTCCCCGATGATCCCAAGGAACAGCTTTACGGTGCAATCAAAGCCGTGTTCAGATCATGGGACAATCCCAGAGCCAATGTATACCGTCGTGACAATGATATCCCTTATTCATGGGGTACAGCTGTTAACGTACAGTCTATGGCATTCGGTAATATGGGTGATGACTGCGGTACCGGTGTTGCGTTCACACGTGATCCCGCAACGGGTAACACAGGCCTGTTCGGTGAGTTCTTAACAAATGCTCAGGGTGAGGACGTTGTTGCAGGTGTACGTACTCCCATGAAGATTGCCGAGATGGAAGAGAAGTTCCCTGAGGCATTTGCTCAGTTTAAGGATGTATGTGAGAAGCTTGAGAATCACTACAGAGATATGCAGGATATGGAGTTCACCGTTGAGCACGGTAAGTTATACATGCTTCAGACAAGAAACGGTAAGAGAACTGCTCAGGCTGCACTTAAGATAGCATGCGATCTTGTTGATGAAGGTATGAGAACGGAGCAGGAAGCTGTCGCAATGATAGATCCCCGTAACCTCGACACACTTCTTCATCCTCAGTTCGATGCGGATGCAATCAAGAAGGCTACTCCGGTTGGTAAGGGACTCGGTGCTTCACCCGGTGCTGCCTGCGGTAAGATTGTATTTACTGCCGATGATGCGGTTGAATGGGCTGCAAGAGGTGAGAAGGTTGTGCTCGTAAGACTTGAGACTTCTCCTGAAGATATCACAGGTATGAAGGCTGCACAGGGTATCCTTACAGTTCGTGGCGGTATGACATCTCATGCTGCAGTTGTTGCCAGAGGCATGGGTGAGTGCTGCGTATCGGGTTGTGGCGACATCAATATGGATGAAGCAAATAAGAAATTCACATTAGGAGGCAAGGAGTATCACGAGGGAGACGCCATTTCAATTGACGGTACCACAGGTAATATCTATGACGGTATTATTCCTACCGTTGATGCTCAGATAGCCGGTGAGTTCGGAAGAGTAATGGAATGGGCAGATAAGTATCGTACACTTAAGGTTCGTACCAATGCGGATACACCTGCCGATGCCAAGAATGCAAGAGAACTCGGCGCGGAAGGTATCGGACTTTGCCGTACTGAGCACATGTTCTTTGAGGAAGACAGAATTGAAGCTTTCCGTGAGATGATATGCGCGGACACCATAGAAGAGAGACAGGCAGCGCTTGATAAGATTCTTCCTTATCAGCAGAATGACTTCGAACAGTTATATGAAGCGCTTGAAGGATGTCCTGTAACAATCAGATTCCTTGATCCTCCGCTTCATGAGTTTGTTCCAACTGAGGACGGCGATATCCAGAAGCTTGCATATGCTCAGGGTAAGCCTGTAGAGGAGATTAAGGCCTTAATAGCTTCGCTTCATGAGTTCAACCCTATGATGGGACACAGAGGAATAAGACTTGCGGTTACATATCCCGAGATAGCAGCAATGCAGACCAAGGCTGTTATCAGAGCTGCAATCAACACTCAGAAGAAGCATCCTGACTGGACAGTTTGCCCTGAGATCATGATTCCTTTGGTATGTGACGTTAAGGAGCTTAAGAACGTTAAGAAGGTTGTTGTTGAGACAGCGGACGCAGAGATAGATGCATCGGATGTTAAGATTGAATATGAAGTAGGTACAATGATCGAGATTCCCAGAGCTGCACTTACAGCTGATGAGATTGCTGCTGAGGCTGATTTCTTCTGCTTCGGTACCAACGATCTTACACAGATGACATACGGCTTCTCAAGAGACGATGCAGGTAAGTTCTTACAGGCATATTACGAGAACAAGATCTTCGAGAACGATCCTTTCGCTCGTATAGATCAGGACGGTGTAGGTAAGCTCATGGAACTTTCAATAAAGTTAGGAAAGCCTGTCAATCCCGCACTCCACATCGGTATATGCGGTGAGCACGGCGGAGATCCCACATCGGTAGAGTTCTGCCATAAGATCGGACTTGATTATGTATCATGTTCTCCTTTCAGAGTTCCGATAGCAAGACTTGCTGCAGCACAGGCTGCAATCGAATACGGCAAGGGCGGCAAGCTTTCCGTAGAAGAGAAGATCTTGGATGCCCTGGGAGATGTTAAGGACAAAGCTATGTGTGCGGCAGGAGCAGCAAAGGACTTCGTTGCTAACAATAAAGATTCTGCAAAAGAGACAGCCAAGGATATAGCAAAGACAGGTAAGGATCTTGCCAAGGATGTCGTTAATACCGGCGTTGAAGTAGCAAAGGCAGGTATTGCCGGAGCTAAGGTTGGCTGGGAAGAAGCAAAGAAGGTTTATACCGAGAACAAGAATAACTAAAAGAAATTTTAGTAAATTTTAGTAATTTTATACAAAAATGCGTCAATATTTTTGTGAAACAAGAATGTTGACGCATTGTTTTTTCTTTATTAAAATATGTTTAGTAAGTTTTAGTAATGCATGATTTTCATGCGACATCTAAAGGAGGAAAATATGAAAAAGAAGATTTTAGCAAGCATTCTTGCTGCTACAATGGTTCTTGGTCTTACAGCCTGTGGGGCTGCTGAAGTTACTGATGCAGCTAATCAGGCAGCTGATGTTGTAGAAGACAATGCCGATGCCATTGCAGATGCGGCTAATGCGGCAGCTGACGCTGCAGCAGAGATCACAGACTACGGCACAGGTGAGATCAAGGTCTGGGTTGCAGACAACGTAGTAGATTTTACTAACGCTCAGATTAAGAACTTTATGGACGCCAATCCTCAGTATGCAGGTTATACTGTAACAGTTGAGCCCGTTGGTGAGGGTGATGCGGCAAACGGTATGATAAATGATGTATTGGCCGGAGCTGATATATATGCTTTTGCACAGGATCAGTTGGCAAGACTTGTTTCGGCCGGAGCTCTTGAAGTTGTTAACCCTGCTTATGAGGCAGATGTTAAAGCCAATAACGATGCCGGTTCAGTAGCTGCAGCTACTGTAGGCGGACAGCTTTATGCTTATCCTCTTACATCAGATAACGGTTATTTCTTATACTATGATAAGAGCGTTGTTACAGATCCTACTTCTTTGGAGAAGATCGTAGCTGATTGTGAAGCCGCAGGTAAGAACTTCTATATGGAGATCAACTCAGGCTGGTATCAGACAGCATTCTTCTTCGCTACAGGATGTGATCTTTCATATGAGACAGACGATCAGGGTAACTTTACTAAGGCTAATGTTACATATGCTTCAGATGCAGGTGTTGTAGCGTTAAAGAAGATGATCGAGCTTAACATGTCTAAGGCATTCCAGAACGGTTCCGCTGCCGGTGAGGCTACAAATGTCGGAGCTATCGTAGACGGTACATGGGATAAAGACACGGTCAAGGAGCTTTTCGGCGATAACTATGCTTGTGCAAAGCTTCCTACATTTGAAGGCGCAGACGGCAAGACATATCAGATGAGCGGCTTCGGCGGATTCAAACTCTTAGGTGTTAAGCCTCAGGAAGATGATCTTAAGTTAGAGGTTTGTGATGCCATAGCTAATTACCTTGCAGGTGAGGAAGTACAGCTTGCAAGATTCAAGGAAGTAGGCTGGGGTCCTTCTAACTTAAATGCACAGGGTTCTGCAGAGGTAAAGGCTGATGAAGCTCTTGCAGCACTCGGACAGCAGCTTGCATTCACTGTTCCTCAGGGCCAGTATCCTGCAGATTACTGGACACTTGCAACTGGACTTGGCGATTCTGTAAGAAATGGTGAGATCTCTTCAGTTTCAAGCGATGAGGATCTTATGGCAGTACTTCAGACATTCGAAGATACTTGTATAGGATATGCACAGTAATGGTCTGAAATTGTCAGATAATTATTTAGAAACACTTCAATCTGTGGTATAATTCAATAGAGCATAGATTGATCAAAAGACATTAAGTCCGGCAGAGAAATCTTTGCCGGACTTAATTGTTTTTATTGCTTTGGAGGCATTATGGGTAATAGCGTAAATGAAATATTCTCGACCATCGGTAAAGCGGTCAAAAAAGGGGATTTCAAGACCAGGTTATCGATTCTTATCCTGGGCTTTGGACAGCTTTTGAGGGGGCAGATATTAAAAGGGGTTGCATTTCTTGTACTTGAAGCGGCATTTATATGGTATCTTATCGGATTCGGCGGCAAGTATTTTGGTAAGCTTAATACATTGGGTACCGTGGCAACTCAGAAAGTCGGACGTAAGACTGTATACGGTGACAACAGTTTCCTGATTCTTTTGTTCGGAATACTGACGTTGTTCGTTATTCTGTTTTTCATTCTGTTATGGTATATCAACATAAAGGACAATGTGAAATCACAGGAGATGCTTGCGGCAGGCAAGAAACTGCCTACGAACAAGGAGGTTTTTGCATCCCTTTTTGACAAGCATTTCGATAAGACTCTGCTTGCTCTTCCCGTAACCGGAATATTTGTATTTACGGTGCTTCCCATAGTGTTTATGATCTGTGTGGCTTTTACCAACTATGATAAGAACCATCAGGCGCCTACAAATCTTTTTACATGGGTGGGATTTGAGAACTTTAAAAGGTTACTTTCGTTCGGACAGTCCGGCATAGGACGTACATTTATCCAGGTTCTTGCGTGGACTTTGATTTGGGCGTTTTTTGCAACATTCATCGACTATTTCTTAGGACTCGGAGTTGCAATACTGATTAATAAAAAGGGCGTTAAGTTTAAAAAGCTTTGGAGAACGATACTTGTCCTTACGATTGCGGTTCCGCAGTTCGTATCACTTCTTTATATTATGAAGCTTTTCGCCAATGACGGCCTGTTAAACGGATATATGATGAAGTGGGGCTGGATTGATTCGCCGATTCAGTTTTGGGTGAATCCGCTGCTTGCGCGAATAACCATCATAGTTGTCAATATCTGGATAGGAATCCCGTACATGATGCTTATTGCTACGGGCCTGTTGATGAATATTCCCGAAGATCTTTATGAGAGTGCGAGAATAGACGGGGCAACGGGCTGGCAGATGTTTAAGAAGATTACACTGCCTTATATGCTGTTTGTGACAGGACCTTTCCTCTTAACACAGTTTACGGCCAATCTTAATAACTTTAATGTAATATACCTGCTGACACAGGGTAAGCCTTTGTCGGTTAACCTTAAGGAGAATGCGGGCAGTACCGATTTGCTCGTTACATGGCTTTATAAGATGACTGTAACAGACACGAACTATTCTCTGGCTGCGGTTATCGGTATCATGGTATTCATAGTGACGGCTGTTGTATCACTTGTTGTGTACAATACCTTACCGTCGGTTAAGGACGAGGAGGGCTTCCAATAATGACTAAATCATATAAGAAGAAAAGAGCCGTAGGTAACGCGGTAGCACATGTTTTACTTGTTATCATAAGCATCATATGGTTATTCCCGTTTGTGGGGCTGATTCTGCAGAGTTTCAGAAGCTATGATTCCAAAGTCGAGTACGGCGGAATGGTTGATTATCTGATACCCAAGCATTTCTCGCTTGATAATTACAGGTTTTTGTTTAACGGACAGACCAACTATCTGAAATGGTACACTAATACGATAATAATCGCATTTTGTGTAGCCGCTTTACAGACGATTATAGTTCTTTGCGTAAGTTATGCGCTTTCAAGAATGAGATTTACCGGAAGAACTTTCCTTATGAGATTCTGGCTTATACTGGGAATGTTCCCCGGATTCCTTACGATGATATGTCTGTACTTCTTACTTAAGCAGTTCGGTCTTACACAGGCAGGAGCGGTTCCGGGACTTATACTTGTCGGTGTTGCAAGTTCCGGTATGGGGTATTACGTATGTAAGGGATATTTTGATACAATTCCCAAGGCGCTTGATGAAGCTGCGAGAATAGACGGGGCTACAAGGGCAAGAGTATTCCTTACAATGACGCTCCCCATGAGCAAGCCGATTATCATCTATACCGCACTTGTTGCTTTCATGGCTCCCTGGTGTGACTATGTATTTGCTTCATATATCGCATTCGGTCATGATGAGAGTTATAACGTTGCCGTGGCCATGACAAGATGGGTATGGACCAACGATTATCAGGGCTACTTCACACGTTTCTGCGCAGGCGGCATACTTGTGGCGATACCTGTCACGGTACTGTTTATGTGCCTTCAGAAGTACTATGTTGAAGGAGTTACCGGAGGAGCCGTCAAAGGTTAATAATTGCGAACGGTACGTTTATCGAAAGTATGAAGAAATTTGTTTCGGTATTATTGGTAATTGCATTATGTATGGCAGGATGCGGGAGAGACAGCTCTTCCGCATCCGTTTATGCTGCTGTGGAGGATAATTACAGGAATTATTATGAGATATTCGTGTATTCGTTTTATGACAGTGACGGAGACGGTATAGGCGATCTTAAGGGAGTGGAAGAGAAGCTGGATTACGTTGCGGATTTGGGCTGTAACGGTATATGGCTTATGCCTGTATGCCCTTCGACGACATATCATAAGTATGATGTAACGGATTATATGAGTATCGATCCGGAGTACGGCACAATGCAGGACTTTGAGAGCCTGATAAAAGCAGCTCATGATAAACATATTAATATCATTGTTGACATGGTTATAAATCACAGTTCATCAAAGCATCCGTGGTTTATTGAAGCAACGGACTATCTCAGGGGACTTAATGTGGGAGAAGAGCCTGACAGCGCGATTTGTCCGTATGTAGATTACTACCATTTTTCAAAAGAAAAGAAAGATAACACATGGTATCAAATCGATGGGACTGAGTATTACTACGAAGGAAGCTTTTGGTCAGAGATGCCGGATCTTAATCTGTCGGATCAAAGGCTAATGAATGAGATTAAAGATATCATGTCATTCTGGATGGATAAAGGCGTAGACGGTTTCAGAATGGATGCACCTTTGCATTACGAAGAAACGGATACGAAATTCAATACATCCGTATTAAATGAACTTTATGAGCATTGTAAGACCGTAAATCCCGATATATATATGGTAAGTGAGGTATGGGCTTCCGAGCAGAGTATAGAAGAGTACTATGACAGCAATACGCCTAGCATGTTCGATTTTACCTTTGCACAGGCGGAGGGCGATATTATCAAGACGACGCGAGGCAATGAAAAGGCTGAAAGATTTGTAAGCAGAATGGTGGAATATGAAGACGGAAGGTCTAAACGCAATCCGACGTATATAAATGCTCCGTTTATAACGAATCATGATATGCCTAGGGTATCCAATGTGCTTAACGGAAAAACGGATAAAATGAAGATGTCGGCGGCTTTGCTGCTTAGTATGACCGGTTCGCCTTTTATATATTACGGGGAAGAACTTGGGATGAGTTCTTCGGGCACAAAAGATGAAAATAAGCGCCTTCCTATGTACTGGTCTGATAAAGATGCTGCAGGAATGTGTAAAGGGCCGGTTGATGCTGACGAGGGCATTACGCAGAAGTGTGAACCGGCTGATATACAGTGTGAGGATGAAACATCGCTTTATAACCTGTATAAAAGAGCATTATGCATAAGAAACGCAAATCCTGCCATTGCCAGAGGGAAGAGTGTTATATTGGATGAGCTTACAAGGGATAATATTGCTGTAATCTCAAGAACGTGGGATGAAAAGACAATATACATCATATATAATACTTCCAAAGAAGGAGTCGAGGTTGGTCTGAAAGACGCGACAGAAGATTTTTCCGGATTAAGTGTTATTGGAACGGTATCCGCTTACGGGACGGAATCGGCCCTGAATGAAGGAATAGTGAATGTGCCGGGATACTCGGTGACATATTTGGGAAGATAGAAGTATTTTAAGAGAATATATAATAAAACGGAGCGCTGTTAAAGTGCTCCGTTTTTGTCTTCGTTACGCTTCCACAGGATGGCAAATACAATGAACCAGCTGATTGATTCGATGGTTGCTGCAATGTCGTCCTTAAGGAATTGAATAATAAGGACCATTATGAGACATCCCAGTGCCATGAAGAAGAAAAGCCACATTGCGTTCTTAACATAACGCTCTTTATTTTTTAAAATCGGATTCTTCTCTTTGCGTCTTATTGCAGCCGGGTCGCCGGTTATTGCAAGATACACTCCGTAACCCACACACAAAACTCCTAAAATAATAGGAAGCCATATTGAATTAATTAATGAATATGCATCACTCATAGAAAAGATTATAACACAAACTTTGTATCAGACGATAGAAAAATGTATAAAAATATAAAATGTATACAGATCTATATATTGTATACCGACAAAAACCGTTGCAGTCAGTTTTAGGGTGAAAAATATAAAGTTATCTTAACAAATATACAATTTAGCAGAAAAATCGGGGCTTTTTTTGCAAAGATATGTGAATTATGAAGATATTGTGGTAAAATATATTGAATTCTGTACAGAGAACACAAGATGTTGTCTTTTTTATGCAGGAACGTTGCGTGAAAAACCTGCCAAAATGCAGGGATGTTAGTCCGAAGCACCCCAAAGTGGTACTTTAGCCATATGCATCTTGCAACTCAACTTGCAAAATTCTGATTTATTTTTTGTATATTTAAAGATACATTTTGAGATTTGTCGAATTGGATAAATCAATATTTTGTGGATTACATAAAATATAATAACGGTGTGACTGATTTATTTACGGAGGAAATATGACTACTTTCAAACACTACCTGCTTGTTTTTTTGATTTCAATGGTGCCGCTTATCGAACTGAGAGGTGCCATACCATATGCTATCGGGTTTAAGGATGCGGGGGTTCCGTTAAGTATTCCGCTTTGTTATGTGATAGCGATAATAGGCAATATGATTCCCGTTCCGATAATATATCTTTTTGCAAGAAAGGTATTGGAGTGGGGAAAAGATAAGAAGTTAATCGGTAAGTTCTTTACTTTCTGTCTTGAAAAAGGAGAAAAAGGCGGAGAGAAGCTTCAGGCAAAAGCAGGCAGAGGTCTGTATTGGGCATTGTTTTTGTTTGTAGGCATTCCTCTTCCGGGTACGGGAGCGTGGACGGGTACCCTGGCTGCAAGTATCCTTGATATGGATTTTAAAAAGAGCGTTGTGGCCGTTGTATGCGGTGTTGTATTGGCCGGTATAATAATGGGCCTTGTTGCTGCAGGTTTATTTTCATTCATACCCTAAGTGATTCAGACAGAGGTCAACGTGGAAGATAACAGAATTCTCGATAAAACTGAAGATTTCACCGGTTCGGGCAATCGTAACAACGTTGTTGTCGGTTGCCTTGCGGTTATTCTTGTGCTTACGATTGTTATCGGGTTTTTAAGCATAGGAGAGGATATGCAGAGCCTGTTACGCTGGGAACTCGGAGGTTTTGCATTAAATCTTTGCGCTTTGCCGCTTACTCTTAAGCTTTTGTATAAGTTTAACGGTAAAGGTTATATTTTCGGACGGGTAATCGGTCTTACCTTAGCTTCATTTTTACAGTGGCTTCTTTCTTCGCTTCATATAATGAAGTTCGGAAATGTTCAGAGTATTATATGTTGTGTTATCACTGCGGTTTTGGTTTACGGAGGATTTTTGCTCTTTGATCGTATAAATCTTAATAAGAGCGGAGCGTCAGATGATTCAGGAGCATCTGTTTTTAATGGCCTTATAGGTGAGAAGACATTTATTTCGGTGCTTGCAAGCGAAGTGATTTTTCTGGCTCTGTTTATTGCGTTTACATGGCTTTTGGGTCACAGAATCCCGTCTACGGAGACTGAGAGGGTCATGGACTATGCGTTCATGGTTACGCTTAATAAGACTGAATTCATGCCGCCGCTTGATGTCTGGGCTGCCGGAGAATACATTAATTACTATTATTACGGACTCTATCTTATAACTTATCTTTGCAAGATCTGCTTTGTTCCGGTTAATGAGGGCTATTCGCTCGGACTATCGATGATAGCAGCGCTTTGCGTTATGTACACATTTTTGATCTCTGAGAGTTTAAGCAAGAGCAAAGCGGCGGGTATTATTTCTGCAGCGGCAGTTTCCTTTGCCGGTAATATGCACTATGTAGTTTTTTATAAGATTGCTCCAACGCTTTGGGATATCTTAAGGATTGACGGAGAAAAGCCGACTTACTGGTTTGCTTCATCGACAAGATATATCGGATATATTCCTGAGGATACGGCAGACAGAACGATATCCGAGTTTCCTTCGTATTCTTTCCTTATCGGGGATCTTCATGCTCATGTAGTCGATATAATGGTGGTTCTTACTATAGTTGCCATCCTTGTTTCTTATGCGATGTCGACTGATGAACGTAAAGACAACGGCTTTATAAAGGATATTTTTAATCCTTCGGTTACGGCCATAGGATTTTTGCTCGGAATCTCAGCAATGACAAATTACTGGGATCTTCCGATTTATTTCGTGGTTGCGGGAAGTCTTATTTTGTATTCCCATATCAGATTAAAGAAAGAACCTGCAAAGATTGCAGTCTTTACACTTATACAGGGTATATATGTATTTGCGATTGCCTGCCTGATAAAACTTCCTTTTGAACTTAAGTTTGACAAGATGATCAACGGAGTGAAACTGTGTAAGCAGCATTCATACATTCACCAGCTTTTGATACTCTGGGGCCTGCCGGTTACGGTTCTTATTCTGTTGATTATTTATGCCGTATATGAACACAGGAAAAAGAATGAAATCGGCAATAGTGATATGATTGCAATTCTTTTGGGGCTTTGCGGAGCAGGGCTGTCTCTTTTACCCGAAATAATATATGTTGCTGATATATATTCCGACGGGTTTCCAAGATGCAATACCATGTTTAAACTGACGTATGAGGCGTTTATTCTGCTTGGTATTGTCATGGGATATGTGTTCGTACGCCTTCTTAAAGCTAAAAGCGCAGACAGTGACCCGATTAAGGATATCCTCTTTATTTCAAGGCTTAAGAGGATGACGGCGGTTACCCTTGTATTGTTCGTATTTACATGCGGATTCTTTATAACGGCGTGTGTACAGTGGTTCGGTGAAGTTAAAAGCTGGAATTATAAGGGAATAGACGCAACTTCATCAATGTTAACGGATATGGGTCCTGAAGCTGATGTTGTTAAGTGGATAGAAGAGAATACGAACGGACAGGAAGTAATACTTACCGCTGACGGCGGCAGTTATACAACTCAGTGCCTTATCGCTGCTTTAACCGGACATCCTACTGTACTTGGATGGAATACACATGAATGGTTATGGCATAACAGCAGGGATATCATAACCGACAGACAGAAGGAGATTGAAAGCGTTTATGCCTGTGAAGACATTAACGAAGCAAAGAGAATAATCGATAAGTATGATATAAGGTATATATATGTCGGGCCGACAGAATATCAGAAGTATAACTTTGTTGATAATGACAGACTGTTACAGCTTGGTAAAAGAGTATACAGCAATAATGAAATAGCGGCCGTTATTATTGAACTGGATAACTAGAGAATCACGGAAAAGACCGTATTTATGCATATATTGCGGGTAATAAGAGTATGAGATTAAACGGAAGAGTATTAAAGATAATAGCGCTTTTATACATGTATATCCCGATTATGATATTTATGATCGGATATACCAGGTGGTACTATGCCCTTGCTGCGGGCATAATTCTTATTCCCTGTGTTTATGTGTATATTTCGGACAGAAGCTTTATACGCAGAAAGAATGCGGACACCGAGTATGATATAGATGCCTTTATGAATGACGATAATGAAGCGGAGGATGTTAAGCTTCATCCTGTGGCGTTAATAACAGCGGTTGCATTGATAACGACCATCTGTATTGTGGTTGGAATAGGCGGTATTTTCCCTCAGGCAGGAGACTGGTATAAGCATAATGCGGTATTGAGGGATCTTACCAAATCTTCATGGCCTGTATATTATGACAGATTTGATGACTGCATGCTGACCTATTATCTCGGACAGTATCTGGTACCTGCGGTAATAGGCAAAATGTGTTCTTCGTTTGAAGTAAGCAATGTTGCCATGTCGGTATGGTGCATAGGAGGTCTGATTCTTGTTTATTTAATGCTTATACGTGTTACAAAGGCAGACAGTTTAAGAAAGCAGATTCCGGCAGTGCTTATTATGCTGTTTTTCTGCGGCGGACTGAATCTGGCTCAGAACATATTAAAGCAGGTATATAACGACAGAATGTATTCTCTGGGAAGCTATCACTGGGTGCTTGTAGACGGAATAATGCTTCAGTACAGAAGTAATCTTGTAATGATCCGTTGGGTATTGCCGCAGATAATTGTGCCATGGCTTGCCACGATGCTTTTTATCGAAGACATAAAAAGAGTAGAGTACTATGTGGTGATTCTGCTTCCGTCACTTCTTTTCGGCTCTTTTTCTTTTGCTGCCCTGGCCGTTATTGCAGTCGTTAATGCAATGGTGCTGTTTATAAAGGAAGATGTTAAATTTGTTAAGATAATATCGCCGTGGAATATACTTCCGGCTCTCTGTCCGGGTATTGTTCTGTTTTACTATTTTCTCGGTAATCTACAGGTTGAAAAGCCCATAAGTTCTTCGTTCAGGTTCCAGACATACGGAGGGGACCATTTTACAGTGTACATCGTATTCTGCCTCTGTATGTTCGGCGTTTACTGCATATGCGTAGGAAAAGAGAACTGCAGAAGCCCGCTCTTTTACATTAATATGGTTGTATTGCTTGTTCTTCCGTGGTTAAGGATGGGATTGTGCAATGATGTCGTGATGTCGGGCTCGATTCCGTCTCTGTTCATATTGATGATATATGTGATAAGGCTATTGTTTGATGAAAGAGAGAATACCGCGCTCGGAATCAGAAAGGGTATTGCGATAGTCTTTTTGCTTATCGGATGCATATACCCCGTTAAGGAGATTGCCGATAATATTATATGGAATAATCCGGGCTTTGAACTTGCCGACAGTTATCCGACGATGAAGTGGTTCACCAAAAGAGGCGATCCGAATACATCGGAAGACCTCATGTATAACTACTATACATATGATATGGATGGCAAGGAGTTCTATGAATATATTGCGAGGGTAAAGCATTAGCCGTTATAGCTGTTGTAGAGTACATTACCCTTTTCATCCATAAGGATGACGTATATACCTTCATTCTTAAGTTCCTGTGCTTTGGCCGTGGCTTCTTTGCTGCCAAGCGACAGAAGAGTCGTACTTAGTATATCCCCGTCAATCGAAGAATCGCATATAATCGTTACACCCGATAAGTCCGTTTCGTAGGGAAATCCGGTATTTGGGTTTAGTATATGATGGTAGAGTTTATCGTCTTTTATGAAGTAACGCTCGTAAGTACCCGATGTAACAACGGAAACGTTGCCGGCCTCTATTGTAAGCGCGGGAGCCGAGGCGTTTGAGAAAGGCTTACGAACGCCTACATTAAAAGGCTTGCCGGATTTATCGCCTATTAAAGCAACATTGCCGCCGAGTGATATGACGGCGCTTTTTACGCCCTTTGAAATAAGAGAAGTTTTGAGGCTGTCGGCAATATATCCTTTGGCAAGACCGCCAAGATCAATCATTGTTTCATCATTAGTAAATGCGATATATCCGTCATCGCAGAGGATGATATCATTCGCCGAAAGGCAGGGCAGGGCATTTTCAATTTCCGCTTTATCAGGAATTACGGCATTGCCTGATTTAAAATCCCAAAGGGATGTAAGCCGGGCTATTGCTATGTCAAATCTTCCGTCTGATTCTTCATATGCCTCTTTTCCCTTTGATATCATCGTATACAGTTCATCTGAGACCTTATAAGCCTTTATATTTCTGCCGTTATAATCGACAGTTTTGTCAGAGATGAGAGAACGGTTATTTAATCCGTATAACTCGGAATTTTCAAGCGTTCTGCTGCATATCAGCTCGTATTTTTCACATTCTTTACCTATGTATTCGGATACATTCAGTCCATCGGGAACGTTGTATACGGTCACATTGACAAGGGTATCGAAATGTATTCCCGAGTAGTTAACGGGCTTGGTGCCCGAAATTATCTTTTTGCCGATAATCTCGACAATTACACGATTCGGAAGACATGCAATTGTCTCTCCGGTATGTGTGATTGCACCCTGATTGATGCAGGATTTGTCGGGACAGTCGGCATCTTCCATATATACCTTTCCGTTTTGTATTGTAATCCTGTTATGTGCGAGATCTATGGTTGTGTTCTTGAAAAGAGAATATATCCCGATTACTTCACCGTTTTGCGATATACGTACGGAATCGGCAGATACGGCGCGGGGTATCAGTCTTATAAAGCAGAAAACGGCAATGATAATTGCCAGTATGATCAAAAGTTTAACGTCTTTTTTGCCCATGGATATAGAATACCACAAAAGGATTTCGTGTGATATATTTATATGTATGAACAGCAAAAGGATCGCAGTCGTCGGAATGCTTTTGGCGCTGGCGCTCATACTCAGTTATCTTGACAGTTTAATACCGATGCCGATACCCGTTGCAGGGATCAAACTGGGGCTGGCCAATCTGGCAGTGCTGTTTGCTTTGTATAAACTCGGAGCGCCGGATGCGATAATTGTTTCGACAACAAGAGTTATTTTAACAGGACTGATGTTTGCGGGCTTTTCGGGGATACTGTATTCGCTGGCAGGTGCGACTTTAAGTCTTTTTGTAATGATTCTTCTGAAGAAAATAACCGGATATCACATTGTTACGGTTTCCGCATGCGGGTCTTTGGCGCACATAACGGGACAGCTTATTGTAGCGGCCCTGCTTACAAGTTTCAGCATTATTGTATATTATGCACCGGTTCTTCTTGTTTCTTCGTTTATAGCAGGAATTGTTATAGGAATACTTGCTTCTTCGCTTAATAAAATTGACCGAAAAAGAGATAAGTGGTAGTATTAACGATATATGCAGGGGAGAGCATAGGAGGCACTTTTACGCGATGAGTAAAAAAGGCAATGTATATGAGGCTTCAAAGATCTGGTTTGTGTTCTTTTTGATCCTTTTCTTTGTGGCGAATATTTATCTCCAGAGAGTGTCCCGAATGGATGGCATGATACAGTTTTTTGGTGTGGTCATTCCTTTTGCGTCTTTTTCCGGAGTTCTTTCTTCAATCTGCAATCTATGTCTCATCGGACTTGTCGTATTATTTAAAAAGCCGGGATTTATAACTGCTCTGTCTTTGGTGATCGTTCAGATCCCCATCCTGTTGACGAATCTTTTGGTAAGACATGTTCCGACGGCGGTACCCGGGCTTTTTGGCGATGTGTTCATCATCGTTACCCTTGTCATAATCTATCGAAGAAATACCCTAATCAACAGATATCAGAAGAGTGAGGTTGAATACTTTAAGAATCAGCAACAGATCTCAAGACGACTCTTTGAGCAGACTGCCACTGCGCTTGTAACGGCCATAGATGCCAAGGATACCTATTCGCACGGACATTCCATCCGCGTGGCCGAGTATTCAGAGAAGATTGCCAGAGAAATCGGCATGAGTGAAGAGGAAATACGTGAAGTATATTATGCAGGACTTTTGCATGATGTAGGTAAGCTTGGTGTTCCCAATCAAATCATTAACAAGAAGGGGAAGCTTACGGAAGAAGAATACGATGTTATAAAGCTTCATCCTGCGATGGGTAATCAGATTCTTTCAAGTATAAGCGAATATCCGTATTTAAGTATCGGCGCGCACTACCATCATGAACGTTATGACGGTAAAGGTTATCCCGAAAAGCTTAAAGGAGATGACATACCGAAGATTGCAAGAATAATTTCGGTTGCTGATGCATATGATGCGATGTCTTCAAAGAGAAGTTACAGAGATATTATACCGCAGCAACTGATACGTGAAGAGATTGTCAAAGGTGCGGGTACACAGTTTGATCCCGATATTGCAAAGGTGATGCAGCATCTTATTGATCTTGACGGTGAATATCAGATGCGCGAAAAGCGTGCAATGAGTGAACTTGCCGGAAAGAGCGGTTTGCATTGCGTTGAATACAGAAGTGAAATATCCGACGGAATTAACGTATCTTCGAATATGACCGGTATCCATATGGAAGTTTCGGATATTGAAGGAATGCCTAAGGGGCGCGGACCGTCGATTGTGCTCTTTGATTCGCTTGACGGACGTGTTTATGATGATAAGAAAGCTATAAAAGAGCTTAATTATTTTGAATACTGTGAAATCTGGTTTGACGGACACGTATCAAAAGGTGAAGCAAGAAAGATCCAGGTTAATGCTTCGATATACGGAGACAGCAAGAATAATGAAGAAAGCAGGAGAAATGTCTCTGTATATGATATAGATGCCGTAAAATATAAGGATCATGTTCTTATAAGAATCGATGACGGTGTAAAGAAGGTCGAGATAATCATTGCTCTTCCCGACAGTTCAAGATTCGTATATATCGGACTTACGGGTGAGAACTGCGATATTGAAGATGTTTCAATCAGCATGGCTGATGATCCGATAGGAGAAGGCTTCATTACGAGGATTGCTGAAGAGATAAGTTATATCGCCGATTCGCCTGTTGGTGACATTCCGAATGTACAGATAGACGGATACAGAACTGACAGCTCGCAGGGCGTGCTTCTGGATAAGAATATTACTTTGGACTTCCATACCAAGAGCCTGCCGACTTCGCGCCTTGTATGGCATTGCCCGTACTTTGTGCTGTATTCTTCGGATGACGGGGCTGTTAACGGTGAGAACTACAAGGAATACGGTTTTGTAAGACTTGACGGAGAGGACTGGCAATCGGAGGGTATATCCGATAATCATCTGCTGGTTAACAAACTTCCCAAATTCCTTGGGTGGGATGCATGGAAAGAATACAATAAAAAAGGTTTTGACTGCCATGTGACGTTTGAAAGGGACGGAGATACCGTCACGTTGTCTACGGAGAATTTTGGTATAGCAATTGTCAATTCGACTACCGTAACCGACGGTGAGAAGAACATCTATGTTGCGATATCCGGCGATCAATGTGCATTAACCGATATTAAGATCAGTTAAAGATCGATCCTTGATCGGTCTTTAATTTTGACATACCGAAGGCTTGAAAATTCAATGACGGGTATGCTATTATTTTTAATCGAAAAAACTGAATGGAGAGTGCTATGAGACAATTTACTTCAAAAGAATTAAGAAAGGTCTGGAAGGACTTCTATATAGAAAGAGGACATAAGGACGTCGGAGCCATATCCCTTGTATCGGATGGTTCGACCGGTGTTATGTTCAATGTGGCGGGTATGCAGCCTCTGATGCCTTATCTTTTGGGAGAGAAGCATCCGATGGGTACGAGACTGTGCAATGTACAGGGTTGTGTAAGAACCAACGATATCGATTCGGTCGGCGATAAGAGCCACGTTACTTTCTTTGAGATGATGGGCAGCTGGAGTCTCGGTGACTACTTTAAGGAAGACAGATGCAAGTGGAGTTATGAGCTTCTTACGGAAGTGTTCGGCTTTGATAAAGATCACCTTGCAGCCACTGTTTTTGCGGGAGATGAGAATGCTCCGAGGGATGAGGAAGGCGCCGGTTTCAGAATCGCATCTGGCTTTAAGCCCGAGAATATACATTATCTTCCCGCTGAGGATAACTGGTGGGGACTTGAGTACGGTCCCTGCGGTCCTGACAGTGAGATGTTTTATATAGCCGATGTTCCGGATTGCGGCCCTGACTGCGGCCCCGGATGCTCATGCGGAAAATATACCGAACTGGGTAATGATGTGTTCATGCAGTATGAGAAGCATAAGGACGGACACCTTACTCCTCTTAAGCAGAAGAATGTGGATACAGGTTGGGGACTTGAGAGAATTCTTGCATTCCTTAACGGAACCAAGGATGTATATAAGACAGACCTTTTCACATCTGCAATGTCATTTATTGAGAAGGCAAGCGGATCTGAGTACGGTAAGGATGATAAGCTTACAAGATCCATGAGAATTCTCGCCGATCATATGAGAACAAGTGTTATGCTTATCGGAGATGAGGCCAGACTTGTTCCTTCGAATGTCGGCGCGGGATATGTACTCAGAAGACTTATAAGAAGAGCCGTAAGACACAGCAGAACGTTGGGACTTGAGAAGGACAAGCTTATAGATCTTGCAAAGATATATATCGACGACGTATATAAGGAAGACTATCCTTTGCTTAATAAGAACAGAGAGTTTATATTAAGCGAACTTAATAAGGAAATCGACAGATTCTTGGGAACTCTTGAGAACGGAATGAAAGAGTTTAAGAAGATTCTTGAAGACAATAAGCGTCTTAATAAGGATGTTATCGACGGTGATGCTGCATTCAGACTTTACGATACTTTCGGATTCCCCATCGAACTTACCGTGGAGATGGCACAAGAGGAAGGCATGAAGGTCGATGAGGCAGGCTTTGATAAGGCCATGGAAGCAGCAAAGCAGAAGGCCAGAGACAATCAGAGTTTCTCTGCGAAACTTTCGGCTGATGCCGATGTATTTGCTTCTATTGGCGATGATAAGGTTACGGAATTTACGGGTTATGACAGATTAACCGATGAAAGCGATATCTTTGCGATAGCCGTATCGGGATCACTTGCAGATTCTGCAAATAACGGCGACGAAGCTATGATAGTAACAGCCGTAACGCCTTTTTATGCGACTATGGGCGGACAGTGTGCCGATTACGGTGTGATAAAGACCGCGGGCGGAGAGTTTAAAGTAGAAGATGTTGTTAAACTTTCCGGTGGCAGAGTGGCTCATATCGGTTCCGTAACATCAGGTACAATTAAAGCTTCGGATAAGGCGACACTTTCCGTTGACAGCATAAGAAGAGCAAATATCTGCAGCAATCATTCGGCAACTCACCTTTTGCAGAAAGCTTTGCAGACTGTTTTGGGCGATAACGTTCATCAGGCAGGTTCATATCAGGATGCCGAAAGAACAAGATTTGACTTCAGCTTTGACAGGGCCGTTACAAAGGAAGAACTTGATAAGGTTGAAGATATTGTAAATGACAAGATTAACGAAGATATCGATGTTGTTACGAAGGTCATGAGCATAGATGAAGCAAAGAGCTCCGGCGCAATGGCATTGTTCGGTGAGAAATACGGCGATACCGTAAGGGTTGTAAGCATGGGTGATTTCTCAAAGGAACTTTGCGGTGGTACGCATGTTGCTCATACAGGCCAGATCAGATGCTTTAAGATTGTATCTGAAAGCGGAGTTGCAGCAGGCGTACGTAGAATTGAGGCCATTACGGGAAGCAATGTCCTTAAATTCTACAAGGAAGTAGAGCAGACACTGGCAAATGCAGCACAGACGGTTAAGTCAACTCCCGCTACATTAAACGATAAGCTTAACAGTATGTTAAAAGAGATTAAGACACTGCAGAGTGAGAACGAATCTCTTAAGAGCAAAGCTGCGAAGGAAGCTCTGGGCGATGTAATGGATCAGTTAAAGGAGATTAACGGAGTTAAGCTTCTTGCGACCAAGGTATCCGGTGTTGATATGAACGGATTAAGAGACCTCGGAGATCAGCTTAAGGGCAAGATCGGTGAAGGTGTTGTCGTGCTTGTATCTGACAGCGAAGGCAAGGTCAATCTTGTGGCTATGGCTACGGATGCGGCAGTCGGCAAGGGCGCACATGCCGGTAATCTTATCAAAGAGATAGCTCCCATCGTAGGCGGAGGAGGCGGCGGAAGACCCAACATGGCACAGGCCGGCGGTAAGAATCCTGCGGGTATAGATGAGTGTATCGCCAAGGTATCCGATGTACTTTACGGACAACTTGGCTGATTATCCAAGGAATATGGCGTTTTTACCTGTAAAAAATTGTTGACGTCAAGATAAAAATATATATAATAGAATTGTGTATTAGGTGTCGAAGGGAGGTCAGGAGTTAGATGTCTAATGTCATAGTTAAGGAGAATGAATCTCTGGACAGTGCGCTTCGTCGCTTCAAGAGAAGTTGCGCTAAGGCAGGTATCCAGCAGGAGATACGTAAGCGTGAACATTATGAGAAGCCTAGCGTAAGACGTAAGAAGAAGTCTGAAGCAGCCAGAAAGCGTAAGTATAACTAAGTACTTATAAGCCCTTGGACAGTGTTCAAGGGCTTTTTACATAAATACAGTAATTGTTGTGACTGACTTAAGTAAAGATACGGGGTGTCTTTTAATGAAGTATCTGTTAATCGCAATCATTTTTATTATATCTGCGTTTGTTGTTATGATGTGCATTGATATCAACAGATTTATCGTGCGCGAATACACCATATATACCGACAAAACAGACAGAGAATACAGGATGCTTTTACTTGCCGATCTTCATGACAAGGAGTTTGGTAAGGAGAATTATAAACTTATAGATGCCGTTAAAAGTCTTGATCCTGATTTCATCTGTGCGGTCGGCGATATGCTTACGGCAAGACCGGGACGGAGTACGGACAGAGCTCTTAAGTTTTTTTCATATATAAGTAACTATAAGATATTCTATTCAATCGGTAATCACGAATACCGAATGAAGATATATCCCGAGCATTACGGCCTGGCCTATGCAGATTATGTGCTTGCTCTTAAGGAGATGGGCATTACGGTATTGGAGAACGATCATGCTTATCTTGATGATACGAATATCCGCATACAGGGTCTTATGATTGACAGGCTGTATTACAAGCGTTTTGAGAAGCATCCGATGACTGCGGAATATGTGCACAGTCTGACAGGTGATTTTGATAAGGATGAATTTTGCATAATGCTTGCTCATAATCCTGAGTATTTTGATGCTTATGCTGATTCGGGTGCGGACCTTACACTTTCGGGGCATGTGCACGGCGGAATTGTAAGACTGCCGATTTTCGGCGGAGTGATTTCGCCGCGTCTTAAGTTCTTCCCCAAGTATGACGGAGGAATATATGAAAAAGGACGCGCTCAGATGATCTTAAGCAGAGGCCTTGGATATCATACGCTGCCGATCAGACTTTTTAATCCCGGCGAACTCATATGTGTTAAGCTTTCTCCGCTTAAGGATAAGTGATTAAACGGGAACTGCAGTTTTGCCTTTAACTTGCGGCAAAGTAAACGGGGTAGTATACTTTTTTAGATAAATATTCGGAGGATAACATGGCTTTATCGGTTAAGCTCGAAGTCTTTGAAGGACCGTTAGACCTTCTGCTTCACCTGATTGATAAGAACAAGATAGATATATATGATATTCCGATAGTGCTCATCACGGAGCAGTATATGGAATATATAAAAATGATGGAGACTGAGGATATGAACGTCATGAGTGAGTTTTTGCTTATGGCGGCGACCCTTCTTGATATTAAATGCAAGATGCTTCTTCCTAAGGAAGAGACGGTGGAAGGCGAGGAAGAAGAGGATCCGAGGGCTGAACTTGTTCAGAAACTTTTAGAATACAAGATGTACAAATACATGTCTTTTGAACTTAAGGACATGTCAATGAGTGCTCAGAAGTACATTTATAAAGCGCCTACAATTCCCGAAGAGGTTTCGGCTTATAAGGAGCCTACGGATTATGCGACACTTTTGGGAGATGTCAATCTTCAGAAGCTCAATGAGATATTCAAAGAGACCATGAAGCGAAGAGAGGACAAGATCGATCCCATAAGAAGCCAGTTCGGTAAGATTGAGAAGGATGAGATAGACCTTGATGCCAAGACTGAATACGTCAAGTCTTTCCTTTGGATGAATAAGGAGACAAGCTTTAAGGAACTTCTGGAAAAGCAGGGAAGCAAGATGGAGATAATCGTGACTTTCCTTATAATCCTTGAGCTGATTAAGATAGGACTTGTGGAGATAAAGCAGACAAAACTTTTTGATGATATACTTATTATAGTAAAGGATGTGACTCAGGAAGAGTTCCTGGGAGCAGAGATCGGTGAGGACAATGGAGAAGAGTAGGCAGACAGCCGTTTTGGAAGCGGTACTTTTTACAATGGGAGAGGCCGTTAAGATCGACAAGCTTGCTAAGCTGATAGAAGCAGATGAAAAAGAGACGGTTGCTTTATTGGAGGAGATGAAAAAGGGTCTTGATAAGGATTCAAGAGGTATAACGCTTAATCAGGTGGGCGATGCATATCAGCTTTGCACCAAGCCTGAGATGTATGATTATCTTATCGATCTTACAAAGTCGGATCATAAGTTTGTATTAAGCGATTCGGCTTTGGAAGCACTTTCGATCATTGCATACAAGCAGCCCGTAACAAGACTTGATGTTGAAAAGATCAGGGGCGTTAACAGTGATCATGCCATTAACAGGCTTTTGGAATTTGATCTTATCAAGGAACTCGGAAGGATGGATGCTCCGGGTAAGCCGATACTTTTCGGTACAACCGATCAGTTCTTGAGGAGTTTCGGAGTTAAGAGCCTTGAGGACCTGCCTGAGATGAGTCAGGTACAGATTGAGGAATTTAAGGAGCAGGCTGAACAGGAAGTGCAGCTTAAGCTTGATATATAATTTATATCATTTGGTATTTGGGGTGTTGCGATGACAAAAGAAGAAGCCAAGAACAAATTGCGTCAGGCCGGTTATACGGTGATTGACGATAATTCCGTTGTGACTGTTATAATCGGGGCTGACGGAAATATTAAAACGACCATAAAGGCTGTTAAGGAGAAATTAAAGGCACTCGGATATGAAGCCAGCTTCTCCGTAAGACAGCAGAAAGATTCTGAAAACTTTGCAAAAGAGGCGTCCGCCACGGAACCCGATACGGATTCGTATGAAGAAGAGTCTGATATCGAAGATGCAGAGATTTCACAGGATGCAGAAGAACCGATTTTGCATGAAGAGGCATCCGGCGAAGATAAAGAAGCGGCGGACGAGGAAGTGGCAAAAGACAACAAAGATAAAAAGACGGATGATAAGGATGATGATACGGAGTATTTCGATGAAGAGGATTCTGCAATGATACTCGGTGAGGATGCAATACAATTCTCACTTGATGATTTCGGATTGGATTTTTAGGAGCGGGGCTATGAAAGATAAGAATGTTAAAGATACTAAGAAAAAGAGCGGACTTAAAGGCATTCTTATAAGGCTTGTAATGATCCCTCTTTTTATTATGGGAATAGTGACCATGATATTTGCTTATATCATGGGCTATAGGACAGTAAGTTCGGAAGTAAAACAGGGGCTTATCAATATTGTCAATGCGACTTTATACTCATATCAGGATGTCTATTCACAGGATATCTATTTTCTTGATAACGGCGACGGAACATACAGACTGGATACTGAGAAGACAGCTGTTGTGCCGGATCCTGCCTATATCGATTATCTCAAAGAAAAAACAAATACCGATATTACTTTGCTCTACTATGACATAAGGATGATCACAACGTTTGCGGACTCTGATGGTGAGAGGCTTAACGGAACCGTTGTGAGCAAAAAGATCGTGGATGATGTGTTCGGCAGTAAGGCGCCGGTATTCTACGATAATGTATTTATAGAGTCAAGAAATTATTATGCATGTTATATTCCCGTTTTGAATGCCAACAACGAATGCATCGGAATGGTTTTTGCGGGAAAACCGTCAGGTGTTGTTAAGAACGAAGTGTTTATGAGTGCACTTCCGATGCTTTTGATTTCGCTTGTCATGATGATATTAGGCGGTCTTGTGGGTGCGAATGAGGCAAAGAAACTTGCGGAAGTAATAAGTAAAGAGAAGAATTTCCTCGGACAGATTGCTGACGGCAATTTAAGAGCAAATCTGGACGCAGACATATTGAAAAGACCGGACGAACTTGGTGAGATGGGCAAGTTTACTGTTCATGTACAGCGATTTATAAGGGATATGATCGAGAGAGATACCCTTACAAAACTTTACACAAGGCGTATCGGCCAGACAAGGATGTTAAATACCCGTATGGGTCTTGTTGAAGACGGTGTTCCTTTCCAGATAGTAATGGGAGATATCGATCACTTTAAGAGATTTAACGACACGTACGGACATGATTGCGGTGATCTGGTGTTGCAGAGTGTAGCCGGAATATTCAACCGCATGATGATTGGCAAAGGATATGCCGTAAGATGGGGCGGAGAAGAGTTCATAATCGTATATGAGAATATGACATTTGAAGAAGCCAATGAACATCTTCGCCAGATCAGAGAAGAAGTTATAAATCACATCGTTGAGTATAATGATGAACGTCTTCATATTACGATGACATTCGGTATTGTTCCGGGATCTGAGGATGAACTTGACGACATTATAAAGATAGCTGATGAGCTGTTGTATATCGGTAAAGAGGGCGGAAGAGACAGAATTGTAAAGCTTGATGATTATGAAAGTCTTGAAGCTGTTTCCGAGGCACTGGCAGAATCGAAAGAAAAGCATGATAATGCAACGGCTTCTGCAGCCGATAAGACGAATGATAACAGTAAGAAATCGGGTAATGACGAAGAGGACAGACTCGATGCATTAATGAAGGGATTAGTGTAAAGAAAATGCTTTTTCTTTGGGCGCATTTATGCTATACTCTTCAATAGTGCGCTATTATTTGAAATAGCGAACGGCAACGTGTAATTTTTATTAATATAAATGGAGGGCTTTCAATGAGTACTACAAGTAAGGCTGGCCAGAGAATTGCCTCTGTGCTTGATGAAAACAGCTTCGTTGAAATCGGCGCTTCTGTTACGGCAAGAGCAACCGACTTCAATCTGAATGCCAGCGATACTCCATCTGACGGTGTTGTTACCGGATATGGTGTTATTGATGGTAATCTTGTGTATATCTACAGCCAGGATCCGTCTGTTTTAGGCGGAAGTATCGGCGAGATGCACGCAAAGAAAATTGTTAATCTTTATGACCTTGCGCTTAAAGTAGGCGCACCTGTTATCGGTCTTATCGATTCAACGGGAGTAAGGCTTGAGGAGTCTATGGATGCGTTAAACGCAATGGGCGAGGTATATGCCCAGATGTCACTTGCATCAGGTATCGTACCTCAGATTACAGCAGTGTTTGGTAACTGTGGTGGCGGTCTTTCCGTAATCCCTGCTCTTTCAGACTTTACATTTATGGAAGATAAGGCGAAGATGTTCGTTAATTCTCCCGATGCCATTACAGGCAACAATGCTTCAAAGTGCGATAATTCAGCTGCAGGCTTCCAGATGAGCGAAGCAGGAAATGTTGATTTTGTCGGTGATGAGGCTTCGGTTTATGCGGGAATCAGAGAACTTGTTACCGTTTTGCCCGGCAACTGCGAGTCAACAGCATTTGATGATTGTGAAGATGATCTTAACAGAGCTTGCGCCAATATTTCAGGCTGTGTAGGAGATACATCCGTTGCACTTTCAATAATTGCCGACAACGGTCAGTTTATTGAGACAAAGGCAGAATATGCCAAGGATATGGTAACCGGATTTATCAAATTAAACGGTGACACTGTCGGCGTTATAGCCAACAGAAGCGAAGTACTTGATGAAAGCGGCAATAGTATAGAGAAACTTGATAATGTACTTTCGGCAAGAGGACTTGAGAAGGCGAGTGCTTTCGTTAAGTTCTGCGATGCTTTTGAGATACCGATACTTACACTTACCAACGCTGCAGGCTTTGTAAGCTGCATGTGCGGTGAGAAGCGTCTGGCAAGAGAAGCTGCCGTACTTACAGCAGCATTTGCTTCAGCTACGGTTCCTAAGGTTAATGTGATAATCGGCAAGGCATTCGGTTCTGCCGGAGTCATCATGAATTCAAAGGCACTCGGTGCTGATATGACATTCGCATGGAATACAGCCAAGGTTGGTACAATGGATTCCAAGCTTGCTGCACAGATTATCTGTGACGGTAAGGGAAGCGATGCAATAGCAGAGTGTGCTAAGAAGTATGATGAGCTTCAGAACGGTGTTGAGAGCGCTGCAAGACGCGGCCTTGTTGATACCGTGATAGCTCCCGAAGATACAAGAAAGTATGTTATAGGAGCCTTTGATATGCTTTATACAAAGGCGGTTGATATACCTGATAAGAAGCATGCAGCTATATAAGTGATTGAAGAAAGGAAGATACTTAATATGAAGAAATTATTACTTATATTGGGTATGGTGACCTGTCTTGCAAGTGTATCTGCATGTGGATCAAGCGCTACCGTCAAGGAATCAAAGTTCAGCGATGATATGATAATCAACGCTACGGATTCATATTTGAGCGCAATAAGCGATATGGCGGCACAGGGCCAGACGGCTGAAGAAGTGTCTGCTATGCTTAAGCAGTACAATATGACGGTTGTAGATTACTACGGTATGGACGAAGAGGTTTTGAATGCGGCTGTTGATAATTTCAAGATCGCACTTGAGGACCTGGGTTCATATGCCGGTATCGAAAGCGTATCACATACAGAGGAAGATGACCTTCTGTCAATCAATGCAACCATCAAGGGAACTTCGGTTGCGCCCGACGGTAAGGTGAGAACGGCAGATGTTAATATTGAGGTTAATCCCAAAGACGGAACCGTTACATCAATACTTACAAATGTGAACTATACCACCAAAGAGCTGATGACAAACGCAGCACTCAATACCGTTCTTGGTATGGGTACAGTGTTTGCGGTGCTCATAATACTTATGGCTATCATTTCGTTGTTTAAGGTAGTCAATAACTTACAGAATAAAGCTGCCGACAAGAAGGCGGGTAAGACTGAAGCTACCGAATCGGTTGATAAGGCTGTGGCTCAGATCGAAAAGAATGAAGAGGTGCAGGATGATACCGAACTGATTGCGGTGATCGCTGCGGCAATAGCTGCTTCTGAAGGCGCTGCGTCAGCCGACGGCTATGTAGTACGTTCTATCAGAAGAAGATATTAATCAATTGGAGGATAAGAATATGAAGAATTATACCATTACAGTTAATGGCAACGTATATGACGTAACAGTAGAAGAGGGTGCAGGCAGCGGCGCAGCTCCCGTAGCTAAGGCAGCTCCCAAGGCGGCTCCCAAGGCGGCTCCCGCAGCAGCTCCCAAGGCAAGCGGTAATGCAGGTTCAATCAAGGTTGAAGCAGGTGCTGCAGGTAAGGTATTCAAGATTGAAGCCAATGTAGGTCAGGCTGTCAAGAAGGGTGATGCTGTTGTTATCATCGAGGCAATGAAGATGGAGATTCCCGTTGTTGCTCCCGCTGACGGCACTGTAGCAAGCATTGATGTTGCTGTGGGCGATGCTGTTGAGGCAGGCGCTACACTTGCAACACTTAACTAAGAACGCTTAGATCATTAGATTAATGTAGAAATATTCAGAAAGGAACAACATGGAATATATATCTAATACATTGAACAATCTGGTGCACCAGACAGCGTTCTTTAACCTGACCTGGGGCAACTATGTGATGATCGCTGTAGCGTGTATCTTCCTGTACCTTGCAATAGCCAAGGAATTTGAGCCGCTTTTGCTCATTCCCATTGCTTTCGGTATGTTGCTTGTTAATATCTATCCGGATATTATGCTAAGCTTCGAAGAATCACCCAACGGAATCGGCGGTCTGTTATATTATTTCTACAAGCTGGATGAATGGGCTATCCTTCCTTCACTCATATTCATGGGTGTAGGTGCGATGACCGACTTCGGTCCCCTTATTGCAAATCCCAAGAGTTTCCTTTTGGGTGCAGCCGCTCAGCTTGGTATTTACATGGCATATTTCGGCGCCATTGCACTCGGATTCAACGGTAAGGCGGCAGCGTCTATCTCAATCATCGGCGGTGCTGACGGTCCGACATCTATATTTCTGGCCGGTAAGCTCGGTCAGAC
Source organism: Lachnospiraceae bacterium (assembly GCA_017540355.1). Taxonomy (GTDB): domain Bacteria; phylum Bacillota; class Clostridia; order Lachnospirales; family Lachnospiraceae; genus Colinaster. The sequence continues at coordinate 68,154 of JAFYBE010000042.1, forward strand.
AAACCTTTTGGGCCCTATAGCGGTTGCGGCATATTCTTATATGTCACTTGTACCGATTATTCAGCCGCCCATCATGAAGTTATTTACAACAGAGAGCGAGCGTAAGATCAAGATGGGACAGCTTCGTCCTGTATC
>JAFYBE010000006.1 GCA_017540355.1 Lachnospiraceae bacterium
TCTCATTCCGGGACCTCCCTTAGGTCCTTCGTATCTGATTACAACCACATCACCTTCCTTGATCTTACCGCCAAGGATAGCTTCTATCGCATCTTCCTCACATTCAAATACTCTTGCGGGACCTTCATGCTTCATCATCTCAGGCACAACTGCCGAACGCTTAACCACCGAACCGTCGGGAGCAAGATTACCCTTAAGTACGGCAAGTCCGCCTGTCTTAGAATAAGGATTGTCTATCGGTCTTATGACTTCGGGATTCTTATTAATCGAATTCTTAACAGCCTCACCTATAGTCTTGCCGGTAACCGTCATGCAGTTCTCATTGATAAGTCCAAGTTCACACAACTGCTTAATAACTGCATATACACCGCCTGCTTCGTTAAGGTCTTCCATATATGTCGGACCTGCAGGAGCAAGATGGCAGAAGTTGGGTGTCTTCTCACTTATGGGATTAGCAAACGATATATCAAAATCAAATCCTATCTCATGTGCTATAGCCGGAAGATGAAGCATTGAGTTGGTCGAACAACCAAGTGCCATATCTACCGTAAGAGCATTAAGGATTGCATCCTTAGTCATGATATCTCTGGGACGTATATTCTTCTTAAGCATATCCATTACGGCATAGCCTGCCTTCTTGGCAAGTCTTAATCTCTCCGAATATACAGCAGGAATCGTTCCGTTACCCGGAAGCCCCATACCAAGTGCCTCTGTAAGACAGTTCATGGAATTGGCTGTATACATACCGGAACATGATCCGCAAGTAGGGCATACATTTTCCTCAAATTCGCGTACGCCTTCATCTGTAAGCTTACCTGCAGCATTCTCTCCCACTGCCTCGAACATAGAAGATAAGCTTCTCTTTCTGCCGCCTACATGGCCTGCAAGCATCGGACCGCCGGATACGAATACGGTGGGAACGTTGACTCTTGCCGCAGCCATAAGTAAGCCGGGTACATTCTTATCACAGTTGGGGATCATAACAAGTGCGTCAAACTGATGCGCAATAGCCATAGCCTCAGTTGAATCGGCAATAAGATCTCTTGTAACAAGGGAATACTTCATTCCTATATGACCCATTGCAATACCGTCACATACTGCAATTGCAGGGAACATCACCGGAGTACCGCCTGCTTCTGCAACACCTAACTTAACAGCCTCTGCAATCTTATCAAGATTCATATGTCCCGGTACTATCTCATTATATGAGCATACGATACCGACCATGGGCTTAGCTATCTCTTCAGCCGTATATCCCAGGGCATTAAGCAGTGACCTTGCAGGTGCCTGTCCTATTCCGCATTTCATATTATCACTTGTCATCTTCATCATCCTTTCACATACCGTGTCATACTTGTGTCATACTTATTTTAATTATATCTATACTCTCTCGGCTATGAGTGAACCCATCTTCGCCGTACCGATCTGTTCGTCGCCTTCCTTGGCGATATCTATTGTTCTGTATCCTTCTTTAAGTACTGTCTTGACCGCGTTCTCGATCGCATCAGCTTCCTTATCAAGATCGAAGGTTTATCTAAGCA
>JAFYBE010000043.1 GCA_017540355.1 Lachnospiraceae bacterium
ACGATAGGGAATCCGGGAAGTCTCTTAATGCACTCCTCAAGTACGTCGAATCTAAGCGGAGGCGGAACAAGAATTCCGTCTGCATTACGTGTGCACTGAGCAGCTGTGAACTTGTAAGCACCGTGTGATGTACCGATGGCAATTGCAAGTGAATCACAACCTGTCTTGTCAACGAACTCCTCAACTTCCTCAGGACGTGTATAAGCTTCCTTACCTGCTTCTACAACTACCTCATCCTCTATACCTGCAAGTGTACCGAGCTCAGCCTCAACAACTACGCCGTGAGCGTGTGCGTACTCAACTACCTGCTTGGTAAGAGCTATATTGTCCTCAAAAGACTTAGAAGATGCATCGATCATGACTGAAGTAAAGCCACCGTCGATACAGCTCTTACATAATTCAAAAGTATCACCATGATCAAGGTGAAGTGCGATAGGGATCTGAGGATTCTCCTCAACTGCTGCCTCTACCAACTTTACAAGATATGTGTGGTTGGCATAAGCACGTGCTCCCTTGGATACCTGAAGGATAACAGGGCTGTTCAGCTCACCTGCTGCCTCTGTGATACCCTGTACAATCTCCATGTTGTTGACATTGAAAGCACCTACAGCGTAGCCGCCGTCATATGCCTTTTTAAACATCTCGGTTGTTGTAACTAATGACATATTAATACCTCCGTTAATTTTTCTCTATGACAGGAGCTTCGGAACAATTCCGCAAGTTCTGTCGAACGTCTACATTATATAACAAACGAAAACAAAAGAAAACACTATTTTATAATAGAAAGCGCCTGTCTGTCGTTGGTTATCTTCACATCCGTGTGTTCCCCGCCGAATTCTCCGTCCAACGTCCAGGCAACAGCCGCGTCACTTTTAAAAGACAACCTGCTTGCCTTAAATGTCGTGATAAGTCTCGTATCTATCTCTTTTTTCGCTATGGCATCTGATAAAAGCATGTACTCTATCGGACCAAGCGGCCTTTTGACCAAAGTCACTTCAAAGATCCCGTCATCAAGCAGTATCTTCTTACCGGTTATGTTCTTAAATCCGCCGACAGACCTTGAATTGGTAACCATGCCAAGCAGGTAATCATCTTCTATTTCGTGTGTCTGCCCGTTCTCGTCTACATATTCTATCTCACAATGATATGCCGTTACGGCAGGAAGCCTTTTGGCTCCTTCGAGTATATATGCTATGTGGCCCAACATATTCTTCATATGCTGATCGGTATCATACGAAACATCCGTAAACATTCCGAATGCGGCAACATATACAAATATATCATCATTGAATCTGCCTATGTCGCAATTGAAAACACTGCCGTTCATCACAGCCGATGCCGCCTTGTTCATGGATCTCGGTATTCCGAGACTGTTGGCAAAGTCATTGGTACTGCCGGCAGGTATATATCCTATCGGAATCCTGACGTCACACTCCATCATGCCGCTGACCACTTCATCAAGTGTACCGTCACCTCCGCTGCACACTATCAAAGAAAAGCCGTCATCTCTATCGATCACGGCTCTTTTGGCATCTCCACTGTATTGCGTCGGGTAGGCTTCAACTTTGTATCCCGACTTAACAAATATATCTATCAGATCCAGAAGATTACTCTTAATCCTTCCGCGTCCCGACATGGGATTGTAGATAAAAAGCAATCTCTTTGCATCTTTTTTCTGCTTCATATATTATTTGCCACTTAAAAACTTCTCTATACCTTCTACTGCAGCTTCCTCATCGCTTCCGTCAACTGCTGCAACAATCTTCTCTCCGGTATCAAGTCCGAGACTCATCATTCCCATGATACTCTTCGCATTGACCTTCTTGCCTCCGGTCTCTAAATAGATAGTTGAATCATACTGACTGGCAACCTGTACAAGCATAGCCACAGGTCTGGCTTCAAGGCCGTTCTCCAGCCTGATAGTGATCTCCTTTTTTATCATAATTCTCCTCCTTAACTCCTCAGCGCATATATTTTCCGGCTATCTCGCTTATCTTCCTTAATCTGTGATTGACTCCGCTCTTACCAAGCGGCGGATCTAATAGCTCTCCGAGCTCTTTAAGTGAAGCATCCGGATTATTAAGTCTGACCTCAGCTATCTGCCTCAGTCCCTCCGGAAGCTTATCAAGTCCGTAATGGTCTCTTAAAAACTCTATATCTTCCGTCTGCTTAGTAGCCGCATTGACAGTCTTGGTGATATTGGCCACATCACAGTTATTCCTTCTGTTGATGGAATTGCTCACTTCCTTAAGAATACGGTCATTCTCCATATTCATAAGTGCCACATGAGCTTCACACAATCCCAGAAACTCGACTATGCTCTCGCCTTCCTTAATATACACAACGTAATGTCTCTTACGTTCTATTATCCTGGAATCAAGCTCAAAGTCCTTAAGCAGTTCCACTATCTGCTCAGCCTGACCGACCGTATCGCAGACAAACTCGAGATGATAACTGCCTTTGGGATCGCTCATCGAACCTACACACAGGTATGCTCCTCTTAAAAATGCCCTCTTACAGCACGACTGCTTTAAAAGTACGGCACTTACGGGCTCATTCATTCCCCGCATGACACCGTCAGATCTTATGATTCCAAGCCCTTCCAATATGGAATAACTGACATCATCCGACGGTTCGTCCGACGACCCTATGTTATATGTTTTCTTCAATAATGTAAAGTACTTTCTTTTTACGCTTTCATTATCGGTATCTATCCCAAGCGTTCTTCTGCCGGGTATATGGGTATCTATGATCCCACAGAATTCCATAATCGCTGCCAGTTCTGCCATCTGACAGTGCCTGGCGGAACCTATGGTCTTTTCCATTTCTTCCTTAACATTGGATGAAAATGACATATCTATTCCTTTATATCTCTGTGAGTAAGCGCCAGACCGTAATCGCCCTTACCGTCAAGCCTAGAATATATCTCGCGTGCCAAAGTGACCGACCTGTGCTGTCCGCCGGTACATCCTATTGCTATTACCAGCTGATACTTCCCTTCATTGACATATCCGGGAATCAAAAAGCTTAACATGTCTTCCAGTTTATCCAAAAACTGTGTGGCTTCCGGGAAAGACATAACATAGTCGTGTACCGGATCGTCATTACCGGTCAGATGCTTCAATTCTTCTATATAAAACGGATTGGGCAGGAATCTCACATCGAATACAAGATCCGCATCCGCAGGGATGCCGTTCTTAAATCCGAAAGAGACTATGTTGATCATAAGGCTGTTGTAATTCTCACCCGTGACAAATATCTTGTCCAATTCCTCTTTAAGGTTTCTCGTAAGAAGATTGGTCGTATCGAATATATAATCAGCCTTGCCCTTTATGACTTCCAGAATCTCTCTTTCTTTGTGAATGCCTTCTTCTATGCGATTGGCCGGTGGAGTTGCCAGCGGATGAACTCGCCTGGTCTCCTTGTATCTCTTTATAAGAGTGGCATCAGAAGCATCCATGAATATAATCTCATAGCTGTAACCGTTCTCTTTAATCGCATCCAGAGCCGCAGGCGCATCGTCAAAATCCTGATCCGCCCTGACATCAAGACCCAAAGCCACCTTCTGAATCTCACTGTTGGGGGTGGCTATAAGTTCAACGAATTTGTCTATAAGCGGTATGGGAAGATTGTCGACACAGTAAAAGCCGATATCCTCCAGCATCTTCATAGCGGTTCTTTTTCCGCCTCCGCTCATTCCCGTAACGATTACAAATCTCATCAGAATTCTCCTAAGAATACAACTTCCGGTTCCAGCCTGACGCCTGTATCGGCATATACTTTCTCTCTTACTTCGGATATAAGTCTGTGAATGTCAGTCGATGTAGCCTTGCCTTTATTGATTACAAAGCCCGCATGCTTTTCGGATACCGCAGCATCACCTACCGAATACCCCTTAAGACCGGATTCTTCTATCAATGCACCGGCATAAAAACCTTCGGGGCGCTTAAATGTAGAGCCTGCCGAGGGATATTCAAGCGGCTGCTTATCTCTTCTTCGGCCGTTGTAATCCTTCATCAGCGCTTCTATATCATCGTGCTTACCGGCATGGAGTCTGATTGTTGCCGATAATACAATATAAGGTTTGTCTTTGACAACACTGTGCCTGTATCCGAAGTCCATCGCTTCATTGGTAAGCGTAATCACTTCCGATTTGCCACAGTCATATACCGCTACGCTCTCTATGACATCCTTCATCTCACCGCCGTAAGCCCCGGCATTCATACAGAGTGCTCCTCCAAGCGATCCCGGTATACCTGATGCAAATTCAAGACCCGCAAGTGAATTGTTAAGTGCCGTCGCTGCAATCTTACCGAGCATCACTCCGGCATCGGCACTTATTACATCACCGTCAACATTAATCTCAGTCATACCGGTTGTATCTATTACAAGTCCATAATAACCTGCATCGGATACGAGGATATTGCTTCCGTTACCGATAACCGTATAATCCGATGATGAATTATTATCACTTAACAATGTTAATAAAGCGACAAGTTCATTGATAGCATTAACCTTAACGTATCTAATTGCCTTACCGCCTGTCTTAAATGTTGTGTGATTATACATAGGCTCATCCCTAAGGACACGTTCCTCAGGGATGAGCTTATAAAGTTTACCGTCTAATGTTTTATCCCACATATGTAATGTCTTGATTACTTATCGAGCACAAGGAATGCCGCGCCATATATTCCCGCATCATTACCAAGCTTAGCCAATGCGAACTTTGCACCCTTAGCACCGGGGAATACATACTTGTCAAAGTACGGCTCCATATACTCTATTACCACTCTTCCTGCCCTGGATACGCCGCCGCCTATTACGAAGACTTCGGGATTGACCACATCCGCCACGGCAGCAAGTCCTTTACCTAAATACTCACCGTAAATATGTGCTACTTCTATTGCAAGTTCATCACCTGCCTTAACAGCGTCCCATACATCCTTGGCTGTTACTTCACCTTCACGTAATACACTGTCTTTGCTTGAGTCGGCAAGTTTCTTCTTGGCAAGTCTTACAACACCCGTTGCTGAAGCATACTGCTCCAGACATCCGTGTCCCTTACATCCGCAGGCTTCCGTCTCATTGTCCTCAAGATGAATATGACCTATCTCTCCGCCTGCACCTGTTGCTCCGTTAACTATCTTACCGTCTACGATTATTCCTCCGCCGACACCTGTTCCGAGTGTAACGGCTACTACATTGGAATAACCCTGGCCGCCGCCTCTCCACATCTCGCCGAGTGCCGCAACATTGGCATCGTTGCTGGTCTTAACCTTGATTCCTGTAAGTTCTTCAAGTTCGGAATTGACATTAACGTCCTTCCATCCCAAGTTAACCGCCACGATGACAGTTCCGTCACTTTTAACCGGACCCGGTACGCCTATTCCGATACCGACTACATCCTTTTTGTCTATATCATCTTTGGCAAGCTTAACCAGAATGCTTCCGGCAATATCACCGATTATATTGGAACCTTTGTCCTCCGTACGGGTAGGAATCTCCCACTTATCAAGCAGTTCTCCTTCCGTATTGAAGCATCCTAACTTGACGGTCGTGCCGCCTACGTCAACACCAAATACTACCTTACTCATAACTACTCCTCGATCCTAATCAGTCTTCCTCTTCCCTCTTCTCGGCAAGCGACTTCTGTACTCTCTCATACAGAGCCTGTGCCGCATTGTAACCCATCTTCTTCTGTCTGTGATTGATAGCCGCAGACTCACATATGATAGAAAGGTTACGTCCGGGTCTGATAGGTATGTTATGACATACCACTCTGTTGCCCAAATACTCTATATATTCTTCCTCCAGGCCAAGCCTGTCATAATCCTTATCCTTATTCCATTCCTCAAGCCTGATGACAAGGTCAATACCCTGCGAATCCTTAACGCTTGATACACCGAATAAGCTCTTAACATCAACTATACCTATACCTCTAAGCTCAATAAAGTGCTTAGTTATATCAGGTGCCGTACCGATAAGAGTCTCATCAGATACCTTACGGATCTCAACAACGTCATCCGTAACAAGTCTGTGTCCTCTCTTGATAAGTTCAAGTGCCGCCTCAGACTTACCGATTCCGCTTTCACCGGTAATCAAAAGTCCCTCACCGAATACATCCACAAGCACTCCGTGTACCGAAATCATCGGAGCAAGCTTAACGTTAAGCCATCTGATGATCTCAGCCGTATATGCCGATGTGGCCTTCTTGGTCATAAGAAGCGGTATTCCGTGCTTAATCGCCGTCTTCTTAAAAAGTGCGTTGGGTTGCAGTTCCCTGCAGAATACTATACAGGGTGTCGGATATGATAAGAGCTGCTCAAACACCTCTTTCTGCCTGTTCTTCGGCAGGCTCTCCATATAGGTGTACTCAACGTATCCTATAATCTGAAGTCTTGTCGACTCATAGTGCTCGAAATATCCGGCCAACTGAAGTGCCGGCCTGTTGATATCGGGCTGCGTGATCTTGATGCCCTTGATATCTATCTCGGGTGTAAGATTCTCTAACTTACCATGTTCAATTATATCTGCCAATTTTACACTTGCCATAGTTTTCTCCCGGTACATGAGTTTTTTTGCTATCAATCATTCTACCACATCCCCGTGGAAAAATGAATAGACTGCCTGTGCCTGCCTGGCGCTGATTCCCTTAACCGCGGACAACCTGTCCGTATCTGCCTGCTTAATATCTTCTATGCTGTCAAATGCCATCATAAGGCTCTTTCTTCCCGCCGGTCCTATGCCCGGTATCTCGTCAAGTACCGAATGTACCTGGTCCTTACTTCTGAGACTTCTGTGGTATGTTATGGCAAATCTGTGAGCCTCATCCTGTATTCTCGTGATCAGCTTAAATCCCTCTCCCGTACGATCTATCGGGAGTTCAACATTGTTATAATATAGTCCTCTCGTGCGGTGATTGTCATCCTTGACCATTCCGCATACGGGAATGTTAAGTCCCAGCTCATCAAGTACTTCCAGAGCTATACCCACCTGACCTTTACCGCCGTCCATCAAAAGCAGGTCGGGGAACTTGGTAAAACTTCCGTACTCAGTATCCTCGCCTCTTCCCTCAAGTTCCTTCTTCTCTTCCATACCGTGGGTAAAACGTCTTGTAAGTACTTCCTTCATACAGGCATAATCATCAGGGCCCGCTACCGTCTTAATCTTAAACTTGCGGTAGTCACTCTTCTTGGGTCTTCCTTCTTCGAAGACAACCATCGATCCGACATTCTCAAATCCCGAAGTATTGGATATATCAAAGGCTTCCATTCTGCTTAGTCCCTTAATTCCCAATATCTCCTCTATCTCTTTGACCGCACCTATCGTACGACCCTGCTCACGCTTAATACGTTCCTTATCCTTATCCAGAATAAGCTCGGCATTGGATGCGGCAAGCGCCACAAGCTTGGATTTCTGACCGATCTTGGGCACAACGATGTGCATCACGGAACCTCTGACTCCCGTAAGCCAGTCCTCTATAAGAGGAGCTTCCGACAGTTCACAGGGAAGGTAAAGCTCTCTCGGAATATACGGAGTTCCTGCATAGTATTGTTTTATAAAACTCGTAAGTATATCTTCATTCGTACTGTCATCGTCTGTTTTAAGGAAAAAATGCTCACGACCTATCATCCTGCCGTTTCTGACAAAGAACACCTGTACAACAGCATCCGAACCTTTATGAGCAAGACCTACTATATCTCTGTCCTCTCCGTCAGTATGCTCAATCTTCTGCTTCTGAGCTACCTGCTTCACATTTTCAAGCAGATCTCTTATGGCTGCGGCTCTCTCATAATCCATGGATTCTGACGCCTGTGTCATATCGTTTTCAAGTGAAGTGATGATTGGAGCATAATTGCCGTTAAGAAATTCAAGGGCCTGATCAACCCTGGCATTGTACTCTTCCTTCGTCACTTCTCCCTGGCACGGTGCCATACACTGTCCCATGTGATGATTCAGACATGGTCTGTCGGTGGTTTTCTTACCGTATATTACCTTTGTGTTGCAGGTACGAAGTTTATACAGCTTATTAATGAGTTCGATTGTATTCTTGACCGCTCCGGCAGAAATGAATGGTCCGAAATATCTGGACTTATCCTTCTTCATCTCTCTTGAGAAAAGTATGCGCGGATAATCTTCACTTGTTACCTTGATGTACGGATAGGTCTTATCATCAACAAGCATCGTATTGTACTTGGGTCTGTGTTCCTTGATCAGATTATTCTCAAGCACCAAAGCTTCAAGTTCCGAATCGGTCACAATGTATTCAAAATATGATATCAGACTGACCATCCTGTCAATCCAGGGTCCTCTGCCGACATTCTCTCTGAAGTATGATCTGACCCTATTGCGCAGATTGACCGCCTTGCCGACATAAATTACGTCGTCATTGCGGTCATGCATAATATATACTCCCGGTGACTTCGGAAGCTTATTCAGTTCTTCTTTGATATCAAAACCTGTCTCACCCATACAGATATTATACAGTACATTGTCAGATTCTTATATTATCTTCTTGAAATCGTAGTAGTGCATATCCTTTATATAATATCAGAATATCTCTTCGCTCTCTACTACCTTTTTATTTGTGTTCCAAGACATATCCCGAAACAGACAATGATGAAATATCTTTGCTTTCACTGTAGTAATCCAGGCAGAACGAAGTTATATAAAGGTCTCTCTTTTCATCTATCTTAATCTTCTCACGACCGGTAAGCGTAAAGTCATCGGAACTCCGTCTGCTATAGTTCGCTCTGGCCCAATCGGTTACTTCACTTAAGTCCGCCTTAAACTTAGTCTCTTTTCCGGAAGTATCCTCTATGATAATGTTGACAATGGAGTTGCTAATGTCAATCTCTTCTGACCCGTGCGTCTCTGTTATTCTGTCATAGCTGCTTATATCTACGTTTATAAGATCTCCGTAATAACGCAGATATACCTGATCCCTGTAGTCACTATAGTATCCGTCATAACCTTCTATGGCCTCAATCTGCTCTATGGTAAGCAATTTATCTATTGCACCGCGTCCCTTGTAGCTGACATTTTTAATCTCACGATAGGCACTTCCTATTGCCCTCTGCATGCCGGAATTATTCTTTTCCATCATGGCTGTAAGACGCTTACTCTGTGATCTGATTACAACGTCATCATATGATGTTCCCGGAATTACAAGACCGAATGCGGAAAAAGCTATAAGCGCAAACAGTATGTACGAAATTGCCTTTTTATTCCCCTTATGATGAAGGGCATAAAGAACAAAATAGACCGTCTCGCCTATGATTAGAACCACAGCCATATATCTTGATTCGGTAAATCCGTACTCCTTAATTCGGATGCCAATGCTCCAGCACTGCAGAAAGATAAAAGGGATAAATGCATATGGGACATATGTCGCAACCTTATATAGGAATCCGTCCTCTTCATTAATGCCGTGAACCATTGTCCAGATCGGCATACCCAAAGCAAACAGCCAGGCAAGAATATTAAACACCTGATTGGACGGAACGGTATCAGTAACAAATATCTTGATAATATATATGTATATGATAGCGAATGCTATAAGAAGCATTGACTGTAATACATATACCACGCAAAGTCTGGCAAACTTGCCGGGCTTCTCTCCTTTTGCCGAAATGGCACGTAAACACATCGGCACATATATTCCGCCGGCCAAAAACAGTTCTATCTGCTCCAGAAAATCATGGGTATTAAACAGCAGTTCATCAACAATCCACACTATGAGTGCAAGTCCGATTGCGAATAACGAATATACTACCGTCGCTTTAATAAGGCTTAAGAATGCCTTGGTACAGTATTCCTCGAAATCATCTTCCAAACGCCTGAACATATGCCATACGGTTACCGCATCCAAAGCCATGAGATATACAAAGAACATTCTGGTAGCTATCTCTATTACCGTATCCGTATCCGTACCGAATAAGACATCCGACTTGCAGTTGAGTATGCAATATACCATGAATAATGATATGGCTGCCGATACAAGATACCCGCCTGCTCTTACAGTCCATTTATCCTTATATACTTCCTCATAAAAGATATGCTGTGCAGATGCAAACATAAAACAGAACGCCAACTTTTCAAGCGCATCTTCTATCTTGGTGTTATCAAGGCCAATGATAATCGCCCCTAACAATGCGGCAAGAATAATGGCAATAAGCGATACCGGATAGTCCTTGAACACCTCATACAGCTTATTGCCCATACCCTTAATTGCTTCAATAATCTTATTCTTCTTATTCAGAATTCCATTCTTTTCCATATTTGAACGCCTGCTTCTCTAAACTTTCTTAAGAAGTAATTCTACCACAAATCCGTTGTCATTGTAGTATTCCATACCGCCGCCCTGCTTGTCCATATAGGTCTTGGCAAGATACAGTCCCAAACCGTAACCTGTCTGAGATGACGAGTTATGCCCTCTGTAATACTTCTGTGCAATAAGCGGAAGGTCTTCCGGGTTAACACCCGGACCATGGTCTTTGATGGTTATCTTGACGAATCTTCCCTGTTTGCCATCCGACATAAGTATATCGGAAGTTTCCGAGAATGTGACATCTATATCTGTTCCGGCATACTTGCACGAGTTGCCTATGATATTGTCTATGACCTGTTCCATACGCTGTCTGTCCATATATACCAGACACGGATATATATGATTATGAATTACTATATTGCCGTATGAACGTATCCTTGAAATAAATTCCTCAATAAGATCCGATCTCTCCTCAACAGGATTGACCTCAACCTTCTCCATATCCTCAAGACTTACATGCATAACATCACTCATGATGCTGCTGATACTGTCCGCCTTGCCTGAAATGGAACCCACCTTATCAAGCATGTCCCCATATTCATCCTTAAGCGTTCTGGCCCATTTTCTGTCTTCTTCATCGGTTGTTCCGGCAAATTTATCAAGTCCGTCAAGTTTTCGGGAATATTTGGTCGTCAAAACCTCGCATGCCGCTTTGATCACGGCAAGGGGTGTCTTAATGTCATGGGACAGACCCTGAATCATCTCTTTTCTGTCAATTTCTGCCTGTCTCTCTCTGTCAAAAGCCGCCTTAAGCTCTTCCCTCATAATATCGAAAGCCTCGGCAAGCCCACGGAAAAGCGGATTCCTCGGCATCGGAAGAGGCCTGTCAAGATCGCCTTTAGCTATGTTTTCGGTGAATTCCTTAAGATTCCCTATGGGACGAACAAAACCCAGATACACATACAGCAAAAGCAGATATCCGCATATAAGCACAGATATCCACAGAATAATTGCCGCCTTTAAGAAGGATTGACTTGTATTAACATGATTCTCTTTATAATCATTCCATGCAACCTTGCCTGCATACTCGCCATCAACCACAAGGTCTAGAACCAACGCTCCATCACTGTACATGGTCAACAATTCCGGATCGCTTATCTCTTTGGACATGATTACGGAACATCCGTACTCATTCTCTATCTCCTCTTCGGATCTTCCGAAAGACAGATCCGACTCTATTCGGAACAAAAGATCATTGTAATAAAGAATATCGCGTCCCGTATATTCTGTCGCTTTTTCTACTTTTACAAAAACAAGAAGTCCTACGATCATCATAATCGTAAAAACTGCGGTCAACTGTCTTAACTGTCTCATAATATATCAACCATGACGAACTGTCCCTTAATTCGCATTACTGTCCAACTTAAGAATGTATCCCGTACCCCATACCGTCTTGATGTACTTGGGCTCATTCGGATCGTCTTCTATCTTCTCCCTTAATTTCCTTATATGAACATTAAGTGTACTGTCTGAGAAGAATGTATCTCCCCACACTTCATCAAAAAGAGT
>JAFYBE010000044.1 GCA_017540355.1 Lachnospiraceae bacterium
AGAAGGAGTGGTAGGATGTCGGATTACATCTTGGAAATGAATCATATAACTAAAGAATTCTCCGGTGTAAAAGCTCTTGACGATGTTAACATCAAGGTCAAGAAGGGCGAGATTCATGCGTTATGTGGTGAGAACGGAGCAGGCAAATCCACCCTTATGAATGTCTTATCCGGTGTGTATCCTTACGGTTCATACGAAGGTGACATTGTATATAAGGGAGAACATTGCAAGTTCCATAATCTGAGGGATTCGGAAGCCAAGGGAATAGTTATCATTCATCAGGAACTGGCACTGAGTCCTTTGCTTAGCATTGCCGAGAACGTTTTCCTCGGTAATGAGCAGACTAAAAGAAAGGGCATAATTGACTGGACTAAGACAAGGAAGCGTGCTCAGGAGATGCTGGCAAGGGTAGGTCTTGAGCATGAGGATGTCAATGTTCCCATTAACACCTTGGGTGTGGGTAAGCAGCAGCTTATAGAGATTGCCAAGGCCATGGCAAAAAAGGTTGAACTGCTTATTCTGGATGAGCCTACGGCGGCTTTGAACGATGAAGAGAGCAGAAAGCTGCTTGATATAATGCTTCAGTTAAAAGAGCAGGGAATAACCTGTATCATCATATCCCATAAGCTTAATGAGATAGAGTATGTATCCGATTCGGTGACGATCATACGAGACGGTAAGACCATTGAGACTTTGGTCAAGGGAGTGGATGATTACTCTGAGGACAGGGTCATAAAGGCAATGGTGGGTCGTGAGATGACCAACCGTTATCCTGTCAGAGAAGGTGTAAAAATCGGAGATGTTGTCTTTGAAGTAAAAGACTGGAATGTATTCCATCCCGATGACGAACACCGTCAGATGCTTAAGAATATCAATATCAATGTACGCTCCGGTGAAGTTGTCGGACTTGCGGGACTCATGGGTGCGGGAAGAACGGAACTTGCGATGAGTCTGTTCGGACACAGTTACGGACAGAAGATATCGGGAACCGTTTTGATAAATGGCAAGGAAGTACAGCTTAAGACGGTTAAAGATGCCGTTAAGAACAAACTTGCATATATCTCCGAAGACAGAAAGACTTACGGTCTTAACCTTATCGGAGATGTCAAAGAGAATATGGCGATCGCGGCAAGACCGTTCTTTTTCTCTAATCACGGCGTAATCAATGCAAACGATGAGATCGTAGCGGCGCAGGAATACAAAGAACGTATCAATGTCAAGACGAATTCCATCAATCAGGTGGTCGGATCGCTTTCCGGCGGAAATCAGCAGAAGGTGGTTGTTGCCAAGTGGATGCTTACACAGCCGGATGTTCTGATCATGGATGAGCCTACAATAGGTATCGATGTAGGTGCCAAATACGAAATATATTGCGTAATCAATGAGCTTGCCAAGGCAGGTAAAGCAGTCATAGTCATCTCTTCCGAGATGCCTGAGATTATAGGTACCTGCGACAGACTGTATGTTATCAATGAAGGCGAGATTGCCGGAGAATTAAGCAAAGAAGAATTCTCACAGGAGAGGATAATGCAGTGCATTGTGGCTCATAACAGAAAGGGAGATGGAAATGGAAACGAATAACAAAAAAACAGTCAAGATGGACATGAAACAGTACGGAATGTTTTTTGCCCTGATAGCTATTTATCTGGTATTTGCCGTGTTGACCAATGGCGCCAATCTGACTCCTATGAATATCAACAACCTTATAATGCAGAACGGTTACGTTGTTATTCTGGCCATAGGTATGCTCTTGTGCGTACTTACCGGTAACATCGACCTCGGTGTCGGTTCCGTAGTTGCCGTTACAGGTTCGGTTGCAGGTATCATAATGATGGACCTTAAGATGAACATGTGGGTCGCTATAGGCGCAGCACTTTTGGTTGGTCTTTTAACCGGTATATTCGCGGGATTCTTCATAGCTTATCTCGGAATACCGCCTTTTGTAACAACACTGGCAACGATGCTTATGGGCCGCGGTCTTACCTATACGCTGTTACAGGCTCAGACCAAGGGACCTTTTGAGCAGAATTATAACTTTATCGGTGCAGGATTCTTGCCTGTTATCAAGATTCCGTTCGGCGACGGTACGCTTGACTTAGTCAGCATAATCGTGGCTGCGGTTGCATCAGCTGCTCTCATTTTTGCGGAAGCAAGAAGTTATGCGACCAAGAAGAAGTACAACTTCGCGGTCAACCCGATATGGCAGATAGCGCTTAAGCTTGCGTTAATGCTGTTCATCATCTGGTTCTTCTTCACAAGACTTGCAAGATATAACGGACTCCCGTTCGTTCTGCTTATAATGGTAGTGCTTATCATAATCTACGGATTCATTACAAGCAATACAGTTGCGGGACGTCAGATATACGCACTCGGCGGCAACAGAAAGGCAGCCAATCTTTCGGGTATCGATACGAATAAGGTGTTCTTCTGGGTATATGTCAACATGGGTGTTTTATCTGCAATAGCAGGTATCGTGCTCTCGGCAAGAAACGGATCGGCTACTCCGAAGGCCGGTGACGGATTCGAGATGGATGCCATCGCATCGTGCTACATCGGTGGTGCAGCCGTTGCGGGCGGTTCCGGAACAATCATCGGAGCGGTTGTCGGAGCATTCATAATGGGTATTTTGAATAACGGAATGTCATTGTTCGGATGGTCAACCGATATTCAGAAGATCGTTAAGGGTGCCGTTTTGTTAGGTGCTGTAACACTTGATGTTTTGTCAAAGCGTAAGAAGAATTAATAAAAACATATAAGAATCGGTTTATGATATGACAAGGCTGCATTATATGGCAGCCTTGTTGTCTATTTGCACTCATAATGATAAGATGGGAATATACATTAAGGAGGCCCCATGGATTTATATAAAGTCATCCTCGTGGACGATGAGGAAGAGGTCAGAGAAGCAATAAGAAAAAGGATAAATTGGGAAGAGATAGGCTTCTGCGTTGTCGGCACGGCTGAAAACGGTGAAGATGCGCTTGAGCTTGCGGAGACGCTTGAACCCGATGTTGTGATGACCGATATACAGATGCCTTTCATGGACGGCCTTACTATGCTTAGGAAGTTCAAGGAGAAGATACCGGATATCCGCAGTGTCATCTTCTCCGGATATGATGATTTTGAATACGCCAAAGAGGCTATACGTTTAGAGGCGGAGGAATACATACTTAAGCCTGTGGATGCGGATGAGCTTCGCAAGATTTTTACGCGCATTAAGGCAAGGCTTGACGAGAAGATTAAGCAGCGCAGGAATGTTGAGCTGTTATCCAAGTATTATGAGGAGAGCAGACCCATGATGAAGGACCAGCTTATAATCGGTCTTTTGGAAGGCAGGGAACTGCAGTTTGACCTTGAGAGATATCAGATAGATTTTGATTTTAAGATTGAGTCGGCTTTTTACTGTGTCGGCGCTTTCAGAATCACGCCTTTGGCAGAAGGCGGGGAGACTCTTAATAAGAACCTTATGGCCGTATCGCTTAAGCAGATAGTTATTGAGAGATTCAGAGGCATCCTTGATGTGGAGGCTCTGGTATATCTTGATACGGTGTGTATAATGGCACGTCTTAAGAGCACAGATCAATACAGCAGATTCGTCGAAGAGATGGATAAGATCTGTAAGATAGCGCATAAGTCTCTGATGGCCAATGTTTCTGCCGGTATCGGAAGAGTATACGGCAGCGCAGAGAGTATTCACACATCTTTCCTTGAGGCCAAGGACGCGTTCCATCACAGAATATTTGTGGGTGAGAATCAGGCCCTGTGTATAAGCGATGTCGAGCCCTCGTCGCATATAGAAGATTATGTGAGCGAGAAGCAGATCCGTCACATTATGAGACAGGTCAAGATCGGAACCAAGGAAAGCCTTGAGGCCGAGATAAGGGATTTTATAGAGAAGTTAAAAAGATCGGACATCAACTTAAACCAGTTACAGATATTCTATGCCGAATTCATGGTCGAACTGTTCAGACTCTCAAGGGGTCATGATTTATGCATAGACGAAATGGGTCTTGGCAACGTCAATACTAATGAGGAGCTGGCAGGCTTTGCTTCGATGGATGAATTTGCGGACCGCCTTATCGAACTTACGGGAATACTAAGAGAGAAGATAGGCAGCGGAAGACTTGACAGCACCAAAAAGCTTGCCGAAGATGCCAAGCAGTATATCGCAGACCATTATTCCGACAGGTCGCTTTCGGTTGATGAGATCTGCTCACACTTAGGAGTAGGTACGTCGTATTTTTCATCAGTATTCAAAAAAGAGACGGGGGTAAGCTTTGTCACTTATCTTACACAGATACGCATGAACGAGGCTCAGAGGCTCTTGGATACTACGGATGAGAAGAGTTATATAATCGCGGGTATGGTAGGATATGATGAGCCCAATTACTTCAGTTATGTCTTTAAGAAGCATTTCGGGGTCTCGCCTTCCAAGTACAGGCAGTAACTAAGTTATGAACTTCATTAAAGAAGAGTACAAAAAAAGAAGTCTTCAATGGACTATATCTTTGTCATTTACGCTGATATCCATTCTGGCTACGGCGCTTATGGCGATTGCTTTCTATACCCATTCCACGAATACAATAAGGTCCAATACCGTTGAGATGAACAAACAGATAGTGGATCAGGTAAGCCTTAACCTAAATTCCTATCTAAGGAAAATGATGGGCATCTCCGATACCATGTGTTACAGCGTTATCAAGAATACCGACCTGACATATGAGAAGATCAATAAAGAGATGAATCTTCTGTATGAGGCCAATAAGGATAATCTGACAAGTATCGTGTGTGCTTCGGAAGACGGAGCCATAATTGCGGCATCTCCCGTATCGACCAGAAAGCCCGGTGTGGACTTAAAAAAAGAGAAGTGGTTTCTGGATGCTTTTGATGAGATTGAGAACATCCATTTTTCTACGCCTCATGTACAGAACATATTTGATAACAGTAACTACAGATATTTCTGGGTAGTATCGCTTTCACGTGTTGTTGAACTTACGAATATGGGTAATGTCCGTAACGGCATATTGCTGGTTGATATGAACTACAGTGCAATTGAGCAGATGTTTGAGAAGATCAACAACGGCGGAGTGGGCTTTGTATACTTATGTGACGGCGACGGCGAGATTATATATCATCCGATGCAGAAGGCCATATATGCCGGCCTGGTTAAAGAGAACAACATTGCTCATGCGGCTCATGCCGACGGAGTTTTCTCCGAAAAATTTGACGGCCAGGAGAGGGATGTGCTTGTAAGAACCGTAGGTTATACGGGATGGAAGATTATAAGCGTAACGCCTGTAAGCGAACTGGCTCCGGACCTCGGACAGATTCGTAATTACCTGATTATGGTTTTTATCATGTCGTTTATCATAATCATATTCGGTAACTATATCATTTCCTATGTCGTAACCGATCCCATAAGAAAGCTTGAGGATTCGATTGCATATCTTGAGGAAGGTGTTACCAACCAGGATATCATGAATGAGGAAGACATATTCATCGGAGGTTCACACGAGATAAGACATCTCGGACGAACGATCAAGTCCATGGTGCATCAGATGAGAAAGCTTACGGATGATATGGTAAAAGAGCAGAAAGCCAAACGTAAGAGTGAGCTTGATGCATTGCAGAGCCAGATCAATCCTCATTTCCTGTATAATACGCTTGATTCTGTTGTATGGATGATAGAGGGCGAGAGATATAAGGAAGCCATATCCATGGTTACCGCACTTGCCCAGCTTTTCAGGATATCTCTAAGCAAAGGCAACAACATTATCACGATTCACGATGAGATTATTCATGCAAAGAACTATTTAAGCATTCAGCAGGTAAGATATAAGAATAAGTTTACGGCGGATATAGATATAGATCCGGCGATAGAGAACTGTGCGACGATCAAGCTCATTGTCCAGCCGCTTTTGGAAAACGCCATTTACTACGGTGTAGAGCATATGGACGGAGAAGGTGAGATACACCTTAAGGGATATGAGAAGGATGGAGATATTTATATATCGGTATCTGATAACGGAATGGGTATTCCCAAGGAAGTACTCGATACCCTTCTTACGGATAAGGCCAGAAGTCGCGGTAAGGGCTCGGGTATTGGACTTTGGAATGTCAATCAGAGAATACAGATATACTTTAAGGGCGATTACGGCCTGATGGTTGAAAGTGAACTTGATGAGGGCACTACGGTTACAATCCATCTGCCCAAAGTTCAGATAGACGAATATAAGAAGGAGGAGAATGCAGGATGAGGATGCTTAGAGATAAGAGAAGCATCATTGCCATCTCGGTGCTTCTGCTTATATTCATTATGTTCGTAATAGCACAGATGAATACCAAGTCACCCGCTAATGAGAAGAGGAAGAAGGTTTCTTTGATTGTTTACGGTGACAATAACGAAAGATGGGAGAACCTGCGACAGGGAGCGGAACTTGTATGCGGGGAAAAGGATGCGGATCTGACTCTTATTACAACGTTGGAAGAATCTGACGCGGGCGAACAAAAGGAGATAATAGAAAGAGAAATTGAAGGCGGCGCTGATGCGCTTATCGTAGCCGCATGCAACAGTACGGAGATTAAGGCCTTCATGGATGAGCGTAAGTTAAGAATCCCGGTAGTATATGTGGAATCGCTTTCAACGGCCCTTCTTACGATAAAGGATACAGCTGTTATAAGTCCCGATGACTATCAGATGGGATTTGAACTAGGTGAAGCGGTTGTTGAGAATGAGAGTGACATAGTGACCGTTGCAGTCATTTCCGAGAATACCGAAAGGGACAGCGTCAGCCTAAGAGAAAAGGGCTTTATGGATGCCGTCGAAGGTAAGGTCGGCAAAGTGATTGAGTGGAAGAGAAGCGAGCGTCAGCAGAATGTGCAGACCAGAATGTTCATTCAGAGGGCAGTCGTATCGGAGGCAACGGATGTTATAGTGACCTTTGACAATTCGACTACGGATGCGCTTTTGGATGCTTTGTCAAACCTTAATCAGAGCAGTAAGCTTTATTCGATATCCACATCGGATAAGGCGGTATATAACCTCTATAATAATGAGATCAAGGCACTTGAATATCCCAACGAATTCAGTATGGGATACCTGGCGGCCATGTATGCGCTTGATGAATCCTATGCAAGGCGTAAGTTCGCAGGTGAAGAGATAGAGTACAGGACGGTAAGGAAGGAGAATATGTATGATGAGGACAATCAGAGACTGTTGTTCCCGTTTGTTAATTAAATACATTATCATCATAGCAGCACTTTCCTTTATGCTGTCCGGATGCGGGCAAAAAGAAGAATTGACCGATGAAGTCAAAATCGCCGTACTTGCGTATGACGAATATGACACGCTTATAGACAGCATGACAAAGCATATGAGCAAATGGTGCAGGCAGAAAGAAAAAGAGACCGACATAAGGATAACTCTTGATGTTGTCGATGCCAGGAAAAGCCAGCTTACACAGAACGATCAGGCAGAGAAATTCATAAATGAGAAGTATGATGTACTCTGTGTCAATCTTGTTGACAGAACTGACGCAACGATGATAATAGATATGGCAATGGCTGCTGACACTCCTGTCATATTCTTTAACAGAGAGCCTGTTGAAAAGGATCTGTCCAGATGGGATAAGATATATTATGTCGGAGCCGTAGCGCGTCAGTCTGCGGAGATGCAGGCGGGCATAATTATGGATGCGCTTTCCGATCCCGACAAGTTTGCTTCAATTGATGCCAACGGTAACGGAACAATACAGTATGTAATGCTTGAGGGAGAAGCCGGACATCAGGATACGCTTGTCAGAACCAGTGTATGTATCAATGAACTTGTGGATGCGGGATATTCACTTGAAAAACTGGGAGATGAATATGCCAACTGGGAGAGAGATCAGGCCAAGACAAAGATGCTTGAATTCATTGACAGATATCCTTTCCAAATAGAGATGGTAATAGCCAATAACGATGATATGGCTTTGGGTGCACTTGATGCGATAGGGGAATCCGGTTATCCGCTTGATCCTTTTGTTGTGGGAATCAACGGTACTGCAGACGGTCTCGAAGCCATCAGAACGATGAAACTTGACGGAAGCGTATTTAATGACGCCGAGGGTCAGGCCGATGTCATCATGGAGATGTCATATGCCCTTGGAAGAGGAGAGCCTTTCCCCGACACCATAGAATTAACTTTTGATAAATATGTGTTCAAACCGTACAGTCCGATTACTTACGACAATGTACAGACGTATCTTGAATGATATATGATATGTTATGCATCTTTATACAGTTTGCTTCTGCGTTCCACTATGCGAATAAACTTTTTGACCGTGAAATAGTCCATGATCTTTCTGATCCTTGTTCCTGAGATAAAGTATCTCTGGATATCGGGATGGGTCGTATAGTAGTGCGCAAAGTAGTTGATATATTCTGAGTTGTTTCTGCATTTTTCACAGGATACCACTGCCTGCATAACTATATAACCCAGACAGTCCGCATCGTAGACATCATATAAAGCACTTATATATTCTATGCGTCCGCTCGCTCCGAGAGGCACCAGCTCCCTGAACATATCAGACAGATCGATTCTTTTCATGATTCCGCTTTTGAAAAGCTTCTCTATCCTTCTGCACTTTAAGCAGAGTTCGTGAAGTGCCTGAGTGGATATCCACTCATTCGACATGCCGTTATTCCTTATATGCATATATCGCTGACTGCGAATCACTTTATATTCAAGTACTCCCGGCTTGCCCTTGGCATAAATTATTTCCCAGGGCGAATCGTCATGCATAACGGAGCGTACCATGACTTTTTTATTCTCCACGTCCGAAACGGTAAGATCGGTGTGGGGTTCATCGGATATGGCAATCGTACTGTCAAAGAGACTTGAAAAGCCATCTTCTATGGATGAGATCATATTGTGACGCTCTATGGACGTCTGCATATTGTCTATGAGTTTGTAAGCGATGATGCCGGCAACAGCGGCAAGCACCCATCCGATTATATCGCTTGTTGCTATTCCGTCCGTAAATCTGAGGTATCTGAAAAAATCCGCGATCACATTCATTATGACAAATTTCCTTTCGACTGTTATTATGGTATTATAGCATGATAAAGTGCTCAGTAGAATACGAAGAAAGAGAGTTAAGTATGATAAAGTGTCCTAACTGCGGTGCCGAGATAGAAAGCAATGTAACAAAGTGCCCGTACTGCGGTTATATAAATGTTCCGGGAGCCGAGAAGAAGTACATGGATGACCTTGAAGATATCAAGGAGAATCTGGCTTTAGTGGAAGAAGAACCGGTAAAGGCATTAAAGACCGGCTTTTCAAAAGGAACAAAGGTGATAGTCTGGACGGTAGGGATACTGCTTGCGCTGGTTATCGTATATGCAGTGCTGTTGTTATTACAGACAAGGGACAAGCCTAAGCTGTTTTTATCGGCTGAGGATGAAGCCTTTGCATCTGCATACCGCGTCATAGCAGGCGAGCAGCTGCAGACAGCTTATGAGGACAAAGACATAGAGAAGATGGCTCAGATTTATGACAAGGCCTATTCGGAAGATCGGGTAAGTCTGTGGGGAGATCCGCATTATGAGACGGCATATGCGGCCAGCTGTTATATGAAACTGCAGAACTGCCTGCCGTACCTGGACAAAGAGAAGATAACCAAGCATGAAGCCGAGCAGATAACATATTATTGTTTCTATTTCTATTACAGGGCTTACGGTGAAGACGGTGCCGGGATTTACGATGACATCAGGGATGAAGAGATACTTCCGATCATACAGGACAGGCTGGGATTTACGATAGCCGATATGGAGAGTTTCAGAGACCGTGTCATGGATCCGCCCAATGTGGACAGATCCAAGGTGTACGGCATAGTTAAGAAGTATTATAAGTATTATCATTAAGACTGAGGGAAGAGCATGAAGTGTAAGTATTGCGGATACAATATAGGACTGGAAGATAAATACTGTCCTCACTGCGGAAAACTGAACGATCAGGCGGCGCAGCACATAGCCGATATGGAGCATTATGAGGCGGACTATGAGCAGACCAAAGAGACAGTCATTACAAAGAGTACGAAGTTTAACGGAAGAACCGGAAGGATAGCCGTTATAGCGCTTTTGCTTATGTTAATGGCCGTTGCGCTTAACATTACTCACAAGTATTCGGATATTGAGACAAGAGAGAAGATAAAGAAAGAGAAGACGGAAAAGGCGGTTGAGAAGAACAGGAGAAATATAAACGCCACCTTAAAGGAGATGGAAGAACACAGAGAGTATCTGGCGATGAGTTACTTCGTGACGAATCACAGGTTAAGAGGCGATGATAACTACGATGAATATATGAGGGTTTTTACCGCTGCAATAAGTTACAAGTCGATTTATGAGGATATCCTAAATATCGTTGACGGATATGAAGGATATGAGGATGACGGCAAAGAACAGTGGTGTAATGAGATTGCCATATACATAACGGATTGGAACAGTTATGTGAGCGGAGAGTTTTGGGATGATTCTCCGACTTCGCCGATGCATTCCGGCACACACGGAGAGTTTTTGGCCGATTGCCGTAAAGATACTCAGGATATGGTGCAGGTATACTTTAAGTTAACGGATGAGGAAGCCGAAGCGATGTGGACCATGGAGCAGGAAGCATTGTCTGCAAAGCTGTATGAGAAGTGCAGGGAACTATATCCGGAGGGAAATGCCGATGAGTAAGAAGAAAAAGGAAAAGAAAAAAAGCGATCCCGTTGTTGCTCTGTTGGATCTTATAATTGTAGTGATGATATTTGTCATGATTCCCGTCGGTTACAATTTTTTCTTTTATTTAAGCAGAGCCAACACTTTTTCATCATTCACCCAGGATGCTTCGAGGATGTCCTTTGATCTTACAAGGAATGATTATGCATCGCTTATACAGGGCAGATACATGAATGAGTTTAACGGAATCAACGACGCCGTAAGTTATCATGCACTCGCTGAATATACGGAAGCCGTGTCCGAGTATAAGGTATATTATTCGAAGGGGTATACGGATAAAGCGGATAAGCAGAAGAAGATTATGGATAACTCAAGAAAGAAGATGGGAAATCTTGAGATATTTGCCGATAAGGTCGATGTGATGTTTGATATAGAGTAATAAAAGGAGTCCGAAAGGGCTCCTTTAACAACCGCTTTTTTTACCCGTCAAGAATTGATATGTATATTGTCAAATAATAATAAGCGGGTCATATTCCATACTGCTATCATATATGCTGATGCAGAATGAGTATGACATAAGATTGGAACAGATGCCATGAATACGAAAAAGACAATTGTTATAGATGAAAAGACGCCGCTGCTTATGTTGGCCGGCCCGATGTTCCTTGAACTGTTCTTAAATACCATGCTTAATAACGTGGATACGCTTATGCTTAGCCACTATAACGAGTATGCTGTGGGAGCGGTCGGAAATGCCAATATAATCATGTTCATGATGAACATTTTATTTAATGTCATTGCGACAGCCACAAGTGTTGTTGTTGCCCAGTATCTCGGGGCAAAGCAATATGACAAGATGAACATGATTTATACGCTTTCGGTTGTAGTAAACCTTGTTGTAGGCGTTTTGTTAAGCGGTGCCTTCTGTGCGGCCAATCCGCTTATAATGAACTTTTTAAATGTATCGCCCGAGATGCGTCCCTACTCAATGATATATATTTATATCGTGGGCGGAGGCGGATTTCTTATGGCTGTATTTAACGTTATGCTCCAGATTTTAAGGTGTAACGGATACACCAAAATCGGAATGTGGGTCACTTTTTCCATCAATCTGATAAATATCTGCGGCAATTATCTGTTCTTATACGGACCGCTATCTTCACTTAATATGGGCGTTGCCGGAGTTGCGATATCGACGGTTGTGGCAAGAACCCTGGCTGTAGCCGCACTTATCACATTCTTCTATGTGACCAAGACGGGACGCTTTTCACTTAAATATCTTAATCCTTTCCCGGGCAAGCTTTTGACCAAGATGGTCAAAATCGGACTGCCCACTGCGGGTGAGAATCTTACATATAATCTGTATCAGACGACATTGCTTTCTTTTGTAAACGGTATGGGAAACGATGCGGTCAATGCGAGAGCATATTGTAATTCGTTAATTTCGTTTGCGATGATTTTCTCGAATGCGGCAGCGATGTCAACTCAGATCATTACCGGTCATCTTGTGGGTGCGGGCAAATCGGATGAGGCCTATAAAAGGGTATTTAAGACGTTGAGGACTTCGATGCCCATAACGCTGGCGCTTTCGATAGCCAATGCGCTTTTATGCCCATATACGCTCAGGTTTTTCACATCCAATGAAAACATTATCGCCCTCGGGCAGATGATAATGATTGCGGATATTTTTGTTGAACTCGGTCGTTGCCTTAACATGACATTTGTAAGCAGCTTAAAGGCAGCAGGCGCATACATTTTCCCGCTTATCATGGGTATACTCTGCAACTGGGGCTTGGGACTTACAACGGGCTATACGGTCGGTGTTTTACTCGGTGTCGGAGTTGCCGGAATATTTGCCGGAACCGCAACGGATGAGTGCATACGAGGGCTTATAGTCATGTATTACTGGTATAAGAAGAAGTGGCTCGGTAAATCAGTTGTTGATAAATAGATATGACAATTCGTCATTATTATGTTAGAATTGACCGATGTAAAATATTAGGCAGCTGAGGGAAAGGAAAACATAATGAGTAATTTTATAAACAGACGAACTGTAGTTTTTGCGACGGTATTGGCTTTATTAATGAGCATGACGGTTGTGGCATGCGGAGATAAGAAGAGTGATGTTTCGCCGGTGGATGACATCGATTATTCGGTTGATGAGGATGCTCTTAATACCGACATAGACCTGGATGCAATCAAGAAATCGGCGGATGCCATTAAGGATTTGAATCTTAATGTGGATTTGAACAATACAGCAGGCAGTGAAGAAGCAACTGAAGAAGCAACCGAAGAAGGAGATAAATCCGTGACTGAGCCTAAGGGAGATAAGACTGTATACAGCTACGCCGATGTATATCGGGACGGTAATAACCTTGCAGTTATTCCTAACGGAGGATTGAACAGTTCCACGGTATTATTGGGTGATAAGGATCTTAACGGCTTCCTTGATTATGTGGATTCTAAAGTATTGGAGCCCGGTCGTAAGATTAACAGAGACTTCTTCTACGATTTGATGTCTGTAATGCTGGTTGACAAAGATCTGTCAGCCAATGAGGACTATATCGAGAAGCATATGATGGTAGCGCTTGCCGTAGCCAATAACTTTCATGATACACCGGTTAAGATCAATGAGTGCGATCTTGATGCCAATAATGCGACTGATTACGTTTGTAAGGTAACGGCATACGATAAGGATGATGTATGGATATTTAATTTCGCACAGGACTCTCTGTATATGAACAACGGTGCAACAGAGTATGTATCGGATATGTTTAAGAATGAATACATGGCTGTGTGGCTGATGGCTATGGATGAATATTTTGAATTGAATTTATAGGGGTGGGTTATAATCCCACGTGGTATGAAAAGGAGTCCGACCGGACTCCTTTTTCGGAGATTGTTTAAATGTTTGAATCTACTTTTGAATCACTTTACAACTACAAATGTCCCGAATGGTTCCGGGATGTAAAGTTCGGGATATGGAGCCATTGGGGACCGCAGTCCGTACCGGAGTGCGGAGACTGGTATGCGCGCAATATGTATATACAGGGTACTGAGCAGTATGAGTATCATCTGAGAACTTACGGACACCCGTCGAAATTCGGATACAAGGATATATGTGCGCTGTGGAGGGCAGAGAACTTTGATCCGGATGCTCTTATGGAGAAGTACTACAGAGCGGGAGCAAGGTACTTTGTGGCTCAGGCTACTCATCATGATCATTTCTTTAACTATGATTCCGATTTGAATCGTTTTAACAGCATGAAGGTGGGGCCGCATAAGGATATCATAGCTTTGTGGCAGAATGCGGCGAAAAAATATGACCTTCCGTTTGGTATAACGGAACACCTTGGTGCGTCATTTGCATGGTGGCGTTCAAACAAGGGCTGCGATTCTTACGGTCCGTACAAGGGCATACCGTATGACGGCAATGATCCGGAGTACCGAGATTTTTACCATGATAATTATGAGCATGTTGCAGCGCCCGGTGAAGAAGATAAATGGGTATGGCTTACGGGCAATGAGAAATTCCATGAATACTGGCTTAAGGTAATGGAAGAGATTATCGATAAATATAAACCTGATCTGTTGTATTCCGACAGCTCGCTTCCTTTTGATGAGAGCGATACGGCTGACAGCAGCGGTCTGTACAGATACGGCCTTAAGGCGGTGGCAAAGCTTTATAATACATCTGAGTCTTTATACGGATGTAACAGGGCCGTATATACGAATAAGAACAGGAATGAGTCGATATACAGGATCGGGGTGCTTGATGTAGAGAGAAGTCAGCTTCCGGATGTGTCGCCTGTTCCGTGGCAGTCTGAGACCTGCATCGGAGGCTGGTTCTATGACAGGAAGGCGATATACAAAACACCGAGACATATCATAGATATACTCATTGATTCCATTGCCAAGAACGGAACTTTGCTGCTTAATATCCTGCAGCGACCGGATGGAAGCATAGATGAGCAGGCTGACTGGATATTGTCCGAGCTTGCCGGATGGTTTGATATAAACAGCGAGGCCGTATACGGGACCAGACCTTACCGCGTATCGGGAGAAGGCGGTTCGAGTGTTGTAATCGACGGCTTCCGCGAAGATCAGGTTAAATGGCAGGAGGATGACTTCAGGTTTGTTACCAAAGACGGAGTTTTATATGCTTTTGTTATGAAGGCGGATAACAGGCACTCAACAGTGCTTAAGAGTCTTGCTTCGGATGAGGTTGTTAAGAAAGTCACGCTTATTGGGCATGGTCCGCTTGGCTTTACTCAGAATTACGGAGCACTTGTGATAGATTATCCTTCTGAAGCATCAAGTGAGTATCCGGCTGTACTTAAGATTGAGTTTTGATAAGCCTTTATTCGGCTTTTATAAATCCAGGGAGAAGTGACAATGAATTCAAAATATATTGCAGTATTATTTCCGGGTGTGGGATATACAACGCATAAACCGCTTTTGTATTATTCGGCAAAGCTTATACAGACTTATGATTACAAACCATGTTATTTAAGCTATGAGAATATGCCGAAGTATGTGGGTTCTGATAAAGAACTCATGAAGGAAGCTGTTAAGTCAGGTTATGAGGATATAGAGAAAACGCTGGCAGCTCTTAATCTCGGTGAATATGAACGAGTTGTATTCATCGGAAAGAGTATAGGTACCATTATTGCGGCTAAATATGCCGAAGAGCATAACATAGATGCTGTCCAGATCTGGTATACACCGCTAATCGATACTTTTTCTTATGCGGATACGGCTGACAAAGACAGAATAATTGCATTTATCGGTGATAAAGACCAGTGGTCGGATGCGGATATGATTAAGAAGACTGCGGATGAAAAGGGTATAAAGCTGTATTCATACCCCGATTGCAATCACTCGCTTGAAGGTGCAGATGTTTTTAACAACATGGATATTCTTAAGGATGTTATGTCCCGTACGGATGAGTTTATTAAAGGGCTTAAATAATTATGTACCTGATTACGGGTTATTTTGACGACACGACCAACAGCATACTTAAACGCCACATAGAAGAGATTGCAGATATAACCGGCAATGCATATATGACGGATAATCATATTCCTCCGCATATGACTTTATGAACAGGCAGTTTTTGAATAAGAAAAAGGAGTCCATTTGGACTCCTTTTCTTCCGCAGGGGGTGGGATTCGAACCCACGTGGCTGTTACACCAAACGGTTTTCAAGACCGCCTCGTTATGACCTCTTCGATACCCCTGCACTGCTTGTAAAAGCATCAATATAGGCATCTGAACACTCAGACGCAAGAGTTATTGTAACAAAAGCATATCAAACTGTCAACAGAATTTTACGGCTTTATTTTGATTTTTAAACGTTGCCCTAATGGACGGTTAACGGCGACGTCTGCGGCGTCGTTTTTTGGTGTTGCGGACGTATATTCCGATGCCGAGTGTAAGTATTGCGGCAAGTCCTATTGCGGCAAATAAAACAAAGAGTATGATGTCGGTATTGCCGGAACTTTTTTCATAAGTCATGTCGGAAGTTACTTCCGTATAAGCATCGTCTGCGGAATAGGTGCCATCCTTTGATGCGGATATATCATCCGTGGTCGCACCGTCTTCATCGTAGGTTATATTGTCATATTCGCGAAGTTTATCCTCGGGAATGCGGTCAATCTTTTTCTCCTTGGCAGGAAGAGAAAGAGTGTTGCTTTCCGTGGCAAGGTCGAATCTGTTGCATACGGCCACCTTAAGTTCCGACTGTTCGTCCTCGGTTAATGGGACGGTGATGGTTATGTTCCCTACAGGTGCGGCCGCTTTTGCGGTGTTTTCATCATTCCACGGATAGAGTTTGCTGTAGGTGGCGCCGCCGTCAAGTGAGTACTTGTAGTATTGAAGAATCGACTCGCCGTCAGACGCACTGACCTTAACCGTCGCTTCGCCAACCGCAGTATCGCTTGCTATAAGCTCTATGTCGCATGTTGAAGGCGCAGTCAGATCGGGCATGACGACCGATGCGGGAAGCGGCTCCTGCTCATATGTATAGTTGCTGTAATCGATGCCCAGAGATGACGAGCTTAAGTGATAGAACTTGGCGACGCTGTCGGCATCCAGATATCCGAGCGTCTTATAGAATTCCTCACCGCCTGCCTTAAGTATGTCGGTATCGCGGCTTTCATCCATATGGCAGTGCTCAATTATGACGGCGGGGATGTTGCTTTCGCAGGCATAACGCATTATGCCGTAGTAATCCGTGCCCTCTTTGCCTATCTTGGTCTTGATGCCGCGGTCGAAAAAGCCGAGTGACGTAAGCCCTTCCATTTCGATGTCGGCGAAATCCTTGCCCTGTCTGTAGTAATCGCCGAAAGCCGAAACCCAGACTTCACTGCCGTATAAGTCGTGATCCACGGACATATTAAAGTGGATCGAGAATAAAAAGTCGGCGTTATGGTCTGCGGCAATCTTCACTCTTTCCTTGATGCTTAATTCGGCTGCATCCGGATTGCTTCTTGTTAAGAAGACCTCCACGCCGTCGTACTGACTCAGGCGTTCCTTCATATAGTCCGCAACTTTGGCATCAAGGTATTTCTCTATATATTCGTCTGTATTGCCGCCGAGGCTTTCTCCTCCGTGCCCCGGGTCTATGACTATCCTTAAACTCATATTTCTTCTGTGGTGTTCCCCTTTTTTCTGCTGAATTTATCCTCAAATATTATATCAGTACGCCCGCTTTTCTGCTATAATTATTCTTACATTGCAGGGGCAGTGTCAGGGGTATGACTAATCCGTATCAGATAGCGGCATTGTGTATGGTTATGGATTGTATTGCGGAGGAAAAGAATGAGATTATTTGTTGATTGTAATGTGGCATTTGGCGGTGACGGAAGCAAGGAGCATCCTTTTAAGAAGATAGGCCAGGCTGCTGCAGTTGCAGAGGCCGGAGATGAGGTTATCGTTGCTCCCGGAATATACAGGGAGGATGTCAATCCGATATACGGCGGTACAAAGACCGCGCCTATAGTATACAGAAGCGAGAAGCCTCGTGCGGCAGTTATTACGGGAGCCGACGTGTTCAAAGACTGGGAGAAGTATGAGGGTGATGTATGGAAGCTTTCCATAGCCAACAGCTATTTCGGCGATTACAATCCTTATACGACGCTTGTGTACGGCGACTGGCTTGATATAAGCATTCATGCGCACACCGGAGAGGTATTCCTTGACGGCAAGTCGCTTTATGAGAGAACTACGCTGGAAGAAGTGCTTGATCCCAAGCTTTTGGATACTTCATGGGATATGGAGTATACGAAGCATGCATGGTATACATGCCAGGATGAAAAAGAAGACGCAACTGTTATTTACGCCAATTTCCAGGGTGCTGACCCCAATGCGGCGAACGTTGAACTTAATGTACGTCCTCATTGTTTCTGGCCCGTTGCCGAGCATACGAATTATATAACCCTGTCGGGATTTGTTGTTACCAAGGCTGCCACACAGTGGGCTCCGCCTACGGCATTACAGGAAGGTATGATAGGTCCTCACTGGTCGGTCGGCTGGGTGATCGAGGACTGTGAGGTGTCGGATGCAAAGTGCTCAGGCATTTCCCTCGGTAAGTACAGACAGCAGCAGAATGACAATAAATGGTCTAAGCTTAAGACCAAGGACGGTGCACAGACTCAGAGAGACTGCTCATTCATAGCACAGCTTGACGGCTGGAGCAAAGAGACGGTCGGCTCGCATATTGTGAGGAACTGTGAGATCCATGATTGCGGACAGACAGGTATCGTGGGTAATCTGGGCTGTGTTTTCTCGATTATCGAGAATAACCATATATATAACATAAATAATAAGAGAGATGTTACCGGTGCAGAGGTCGGCGGTATAAAGTTCCACGCGGCTATAGATGTCATAATAAGGAATAATCATATCCATGACTGTGTCAGAGGTATATGGCTTGATTGGCAGACTCAGGGAACACGTGTTACGGGCAACCTCTTCCATGATAACTGTCTGGCTAAGGACACTCTGCTTGATAATAAGGATAACCTGCTCGGCCTGGGACTTGGCGAGGACATATTTATAGAGATAGCACACGGACCGGCTCTTGTGGACAATAATATCTTCTTATCCGAGCGTGCGATCAAGATCCCGACACAGGGACTTGCGTTTGTACACAATCTCATATACGGTGCGATAGTCGCTGTCGGAAGAGGAGTTAAGAACGGTTCGTCAAAGTATGATTCAACGCGTTATACTCCTATACACAGACCTCACAGCACGGATATAACGGGTGTAATGTCCGTACTTCACGGCGATGCGCGATTCTATAACAACGTATTTATACAGCCGAAGGTAAGGGAGAGACTCATCAGGTTATGCGCAAGTGATGAGTATAATGAGTGGGATGACAATAATTTCGATGCCGGTACCCTTACATACAGCGGATATATGACTGAGGAAAAGTGGAGAAGCTATTTTGACGGATACTGCGGCGAAGGAGATGCTGCCGGAAGAGATAAGTATTATATGCCGCTTCCCGTATGGACAGGCGGTAACGTATTCTTCAACGGGGCCAAGCCATGTGATATTGAGCAGGATTATACCGAGGATACCGAGCATGAAGTAAGCGTTAAGCTTGTATGCAAGGATGGTAAGTACAGCGTAGAGACAGATTATATGAAGTATCCGCCTAAGGCTAAGCTTATTGATTCCGATACGCTTGGTAAGGCGTTTGAACCTGAGGAGAGATTTGAGAATCCGGACGGTTCGGATATAGTGTTTGACGTTGACTACAATGGTCAAAAGAGGGGCGATAACATAGTCGCAGGCCCTTTTGCATTATAAAATAATAATGGAGGTAATACGTAATGGAAAGAGTAGAGAAGTTTCTTAAAGAAGCAGGTACTTATTATCTGGCAACCGTAGAGGGGGATCAGCCTCGCGTGCGACCTTTCGGAACGGCCAATATATTCGAGGGTAAGTTATATATTCAGACCGGTAAGTCTAAGAACGTATCCAAGCAGATTCATGCCAATCCTAAGGTAGAGATCTGCGCATGCAAAGGACCGGAATGGTTGAGGGTTGCCTGCACACTGGTTGAGGATGACAGGGTAGAAGCGCGTCAGGCAATGCTTGATGCATATCCTTCGCTTCAGGGCATGTATTCAGCGAATGACGGCAATACCGAGGTATTCTACCTTAAGGATGCAACGGCTGTGTTCAGCTCATTTACAGCGGCACCCGAGACAGTTACATTCTAAATTATTATATTAAACAGGTAATGATAAAGGCAGTCGAATTAAATCGACTGCCTTTATAATTTTGGAGTTCTAATCAGAACTAATTCTTAATTCCGACTTATTTCCATCTGATAAGAATTTTACGTATTAATGATATTAAGACATTTAATAGCGTCACGATTACGCCTATCATGATTATTCCGAATACCACCTTAGAGTAGTTGGCAAAATCCGAATGGTACTTAATGTACCAGCCCAAACCGGATGTAGCTCCGATCATCTCGGCTGCCGTAAGTACTAAGAATGAAGTTGATACGGATACTGTAAGGCTGTTGATTATTCCCGGAAGGCTGTAGGGTAGAAGTATATGCCATATCATGCTTCCTCTTTGTATGTTAAGGGTTCTGGCAGAGTCCATTATCTTGCGGTCTATCTGTTGCACACTCAAAATCATATTCATGAATATGGGCCAGAATATTGTCAGTGTGATGACGAATATGGATGCAGCTCTGAAGCTTGGAAGCAGTGCTACCGCATAAGGTGAGTAGATGATCGGCGGGATGGGACTTATTACCTTAACAATCGGCATGAGTATCGAACTTGTTCTGTTTGACAATCCCACCAACAGTCCCAGGCTTACACCGAATAAAAGAGCCAGGCCGAATCCTGCGAACATAAGCCTTAATGAACTGAACACGCCCTCTAAGATCTTCTCATAGTCCTTGGGGAAAATAGCGAATACATTCTCCGGTGCAGGATATAACATGGCATTCTTAAGCCCTACCTTAGCCGTGAAGTATTCCCAGATTATCAGGAATATATATACTATTATTCCTATATCATTTGCTACATTTTTCTTGAAATTGAAGATAAGTGACATTTCTATAGCGATGCAGACAACTAAGAAAGGCAGGTACTGTCCTGTTCCCTCTACAGATGGAGAAAGGACCAATGCTATAAGTATGATAAAGAGAATATGAGGTAAAACTCTGTGCAACTTTTGTATCATATACCTTCTCCTCCTTCCACATCTGACTTCTCATCTGATTCATAATAGAACAGATTAACGACTCTCTTCCTTAGTGTGCGATATGCTTCTTTGTCGATAAGTTCTTCCCTGTTTCTGGGTCGTGGGAAGTTTACCGCAATTTCCTTGGATATCTTTTTCTGATCCATGAAAAGTATCCTGTCCGAGAGCAGTATTGCCTCATCCACATCATGAGTGACAAAGATCACGGTCTTCTTCTCGTCGGATTCTTCCAATATTTGTAACAGAAGATCCTGAAGGACCACACGATTCTTGGCATCTATAGCGCCAAACGGTTCATCCATGAGAAGAATCTCGGGTTTCATGGCCAGTGTCCTTGCTATGGCAGCTCTCTGCTGCATACCGCCGGATAACTGAAAAGGATATTTGCTGACAAAATCGGCAAGACCGACTTTCTCAAGATACTTTTTAGCTTCAGTAAGCCTTTCTTTCTTCGGTTTGTCCGGGAAGACCTGGCGTATTCCGTATTCAACGTTTTTAATGACGGTCATCCAAGGGAACAGAGAGTAGTGCTGGAATACAACGCCTCTGTTCTTGCCGGTGCCTGTCGTGGGCTGCCCGTCTATTAACAGTGTGCCGCTGTCGGGATCTCGCAATCCCGACAGCACACTTAGTGCCGTACTTTTTCCACAACCGCTGGAACCGATGAGACTTACAAATTCGCCTTCCTTCACATCGAAGGTGAGTCCGTCAAGGGCATTATATACAGTGCCGTTATCGTTGTAATTCAGTTTTACGTTATCTAAACCTATCTTTCCCATATTTTTGCTCCATAGTGCCAGAAAAGTACAACTGCTACATTATTTATTGTTCTGGTCTGATTCTGTCTTAAGCTGCTTATATACTTCGTTGTCAGGCTCTTCTGCAAGAAGCTCATCCAGTGCTTCTATATACAGAGAAGCATCAACATGCTCGCTGAAATCGATTCCGCCCTGGGCATAACCGATCTCTACCATCGCCTCATAGAACTTTGTGATGTTCTTGACATCGGGACTGGGATTGAGTCCCAAGTGACCGTAATCGTACACCTGGCTGGTAAGGACATCGTCCTCTATTTCCATTACATGCTTAGCAAGTTCAAGAGTCTTCTCTCTGTCCTGTTGAATAAGAGAGTAAGCCTTGATATTGGCCTTAACTGCAGCTACATATGCATCACGATTGGCGTTAAGCTTGTCTCTTGTGGTGAACAGACGGCAGCATGTGTAGCCGGGCCAGAGCTCGTCTAAGTGGCATACGGGAGTAAGTCCCTGTAATTCCGCTGTCTCTCTGAATGTCATGTAAAGACTTCCTATATCTACTTCACCCTTCTTTACCGCTTCGATGATCGTTGCAGGGGAATCGAGCTCTACAAATTCGATCTTACTAAGATCTGCCCCCTGATCCTTAAGGATCTTACGAAGAGCTATATCACCGGTCTGCATGCGGGTAACACCGACCTTCTTGCCGGCAAGTGAAGCCTCATTGATCTCCTTAAATTCATCCGCTCTTTCGGGAAGTGAATACAGAGCAACGCCTTCGGTCATCTGACCGCCTATGATGACGATATCTGCTCCCTGATCGATAAAATTAAGAACAGCTGTTGATCCGGCAGATACAAGGTCGAGCTTATCTTCTAAAAGTGCCTGGATATTGTCGGGATTGGAATTATTATAGTTCATTGTTACATCCAAACCTTCTTCTTCATAATAACCGGCTTCCTTGGCTATGACTGAATCAAGGTGTGCAACAATACTGTTGTATGCTACGGCTCTTAAGGCAACCGGCTCTTTGGTCTCCTCACTTGCTTCTTCTGAAGAAGGAGCCTCTTCCGTGGCAGTATCGGCAACTGTTACAGCATCTGTACTGCTGTTGTCGGCGGGTGCAACTGCGGTTTTGTTACCACAGGCTGCCAGACTGACAGTCAATGCGGTAGTCAATAAGGTAATGACAATTCTTCTTTTCATAAAAAACCTCCATTTTCATATCCCTACTATCTCCGTAGGGAATAAGTGAATTACTACGATGGCTATAATATCGCACTTTTTTATGCATGTCAATACTTTTTCAAAAAAATCTTGACATTTCCCACAGAGATGGTATGATTTCGCATAAGAGGGCAAGAAAATGAACATCAAACAATCAATTACGGAACTGATAGGCCATACACCGTTGTTGGAATTAAACGGTATTGCCAAGGATTTGGGTCTTAATGCGCATGTCATAGCCAAGCTTGAATACTATAACGTAAATATGAGCAGTAAAGACAGAGCGGCACTCAGAATTATAGAAGATGCCGAGAAAAGCGGAACATTAAGATATGAACAAACGGTAGTAGAGACTACCAGCGGTAATACCGGAATATCATTGGCTGCCATATGTGCATCAAAAGGATATCGCTTCTTAGCATATATGCAGGACGGTGTAACAGAAGAAAGGTATCGCACGATCAATGCATTCGGATGTGAGACGATTAACTTCTCTGAAATAGAAAGTGTTAATAAAGCGATGAAAGAAACCGGCGGTAATTTCATGGCAGGTCTTAATGCTTTAAAAGAAGAATTAAGAGGACGGGATGATCTGTTCTACACGGATCAGTGCTTTAATACTTCAAATCCCAATGTTCATCGCGACACAACCGGACCTGAGATATGGGAAGATACCGACGGAGAAGTGGATATTATAGTTGCGTGTGTCGGAACGGGCGGAACCATATCGGGTATAGGACAATATATTAAAGATAAGAATCCTGCGGTGGAGATAGTTGCAGTAGAACCTGATGAGGACGCCATGCCGCATCCCGATTATCCGGACAGGAATGTAATAGACGGAATAGAGAGGATAAGTGATGTACATGATGATGAGATACCGGGTACGGTGGATTTCTCGGTAATAGATAAGATTGTCTCAGTAAGTGCAAGTGATGCATATGAGGCTGCAAGGTTGGTTGCGCGTAAGGACGGTGTTTTGCTTGGAAGTTCCTCGGGAGCAGCGATACATGCGGCAATCAAATTGGCTGAGTTGAAAGAGAATTTCGGTAAGAAGATAGTGGTGATCGCACCTGATACCGGACTTAGATATTTATCAACAAATCTTTATAAGGAGGTGGATTAGGATTATGAGGATAAATAAACATCCTATATTGGAGATTTCGAATGACAGAAAGACGATTC
The DNA here is from genome assembly GCA_017540355.1 of Lachnospiraceae bacterium. GTDB lineage: Bacteria > Bacillota > Clostridia > Lachnospirales > Lachnospiraceae > Colinaster. The sequence goes on from JAFYBE010000044.1 coordinate 24,114, forward strand.
GTTTCTCTTTTGAAGGCAAAGAATATGAAGGCAAAGAAGGAGATACAATTGCAGCGGCATTAACTGCAAATGACATCAGGGTATTGAGAGATCATGGCGGAAGGAAAAGGGGTTTCTTCTGTGCAATTGGAAACTGTTCTTCTTGTCTTATGACGGTAAACGGCAGGACAAATGTCAGGGTATGTACGGAACTGTTAAGAGACAACATGGACATAAGAAGGCAATCGGATAAGGGTTCTATTTTCGGAGGTGTTGAAAGATGAATTTTACAGAAGTAGCCGTAATAGGCGGAGGCCCTGCCGGTATGTCGGCGGCCGCAGCAGCAGCCAAAGCCGGAGCCAAGGTTGTTGTATTTGACCGAAATGACAAAGTCGGCGGGCAGTTGATCAAACAGACTCACCGTTTCTTCGGTTCAGAGAAAGAATATGCCGGAGAAAGAGGATTAAACATCGCCAAGATCCTTGAGAAAGACTTGGGAAGCAGCAGAATAACGGTTAAGACTAAAGCTACCGTACTGGGAGTGTATGAGGATGGAGTAATAACCTATTCTGAAGACGGAAAGTATGACAGATTAACTGCTGAAAGCATAATAATCGCCACCGGAGCATCAGAGAAGCAGGCTTTATTTGAAGGAAATGATCTTCCCGGTGTATACGGAGCGGGAGCGGTTCAGACTCTTATGAATCTGTATGGCGTTCTTCCAGGCAGAAGGGTACTTATGGTTGGAGCAGGTAATATCGGACTTATAGTCTCATATCAACTTCTTCAGGCAGGAGCAAAGGTTGAGGCCATCGTGGAAGCATCGCCTAAGATAGGGGGATATCTTGTACATGCTTCCAAACTCAGAAGATACGGGGTACCGATATTGACGGGCAAGAGTATAAAGTCAGTCATTGGAGATGATGAGGTAAAAGGCGCGATAATTGCCGATGTAAATGAAGATTTTAACTTTATAGACGGCACCGAGCAAAGACTTGATGTAGATACTGTTTTGCTTGCAACGGGATTGTCTCCTCTTAATGAATTGATCGTAAATATCGGGTGTGAACAGAGGTACATACCTGAATTGGGCGGAATGGTAGCACTCAGAGATGACAATATGCAGACCTCGGTTGGGGGTGTATATGTAGCCGGAGATGTGGCATCTATCGAAGAGGCTTCATCGGCGATATTGGAGGGCATCATAGCCGGAACGTCGGCAGCGCTTGGTATGGGATTTGTAAGCATTAAAGCAGAAGATGACAGAGAGCAGGCCAAAGCAAGACTTAAAGCGCTCAGGGCCGGTGAAACCGGTGCAAAGATAAGAGAAGGAATTAAAAAAGCGGTAACAGAAAGGAAGTATCGTGATGTTGTATAGAGATGGATTATTGACTGAAGAAGAATTCAAAAAACTTCTTCCGAGTAATGAACGGCGTAAGAAGGGGCCATATGTTATTGTTGAATGTCTGCAGGGAATACCTTGCGATCCGTGCGTAAGGTCGTGCCGAGCCGGATCAATAGTAAAAGCGAATCTTACAGATACCCCAAAGGTAAGTCATGAAAGCTGCATAGGCTGCAGCGTGTGTGTCGGAGCCTGTCCCGGTCATGCATGTTTTGTGATCGATGAGAGCTTATCCGAGGACACATTTTTGCTTACTTTACCATATGAGATGATTCCGTCTCCTCAAGCGGGAGAGGTGGCAGATCTTCTTGACAGACAGGGAACTGCGATAGACAGAGGAACAATCAGAAGAGTGGTGGAACATGATAAGACATATGTTGTAACGGTTGAAGTTCCCAAGAAATACTTATACGAAGTAAGAAGTATACGTCTTAATAACAGTACGGAGGTATAAACATGGAAATAGATGAGAGCAAAGTATATCTGTGCAGATGCGAGAATCTTACGCTTGAAAGGCTTCATCAGCTCTTGGATGAGGGTGTTACTTCGATGCAGGAGATAAAGAGAAAGACCAGGTGTACAATGGGCAATTGTCAGGGCAAGACCTGCAAGCAGTTGATAGCTAATGAGATAGCAAGGTATACGGGCAGAACAATAGAAGAAATAGATGTCCCGATTAACAGGCTTCCGATTGAGCCGGTTACTCTGGGAGAGATCGCCGGAGTGAAGTAATTAGGGAGGTCGTGATGAAGAATAAAGCAGAAGTAGTAATAATAGGCGGAGGTGCTGCCGGAACATCTATAGCATATAACCTTGCCAAAAGAGGAATAACGGATGTTGTACTCCTTGAAGAGAAGTATGTTCCCTTTGGCGGAACAGGAAGATGTGCCGCACAGTTCAGGCTTCAGTTCGGAAGCGTGGAGAACTGTAAACTTGGATTATTAAGTGTATCTCAATTTGACACCCTCGGTGAAGAGACCGGATACGGAGATCTTGAGATAATCAAACACGGATACATACTTACGTCATATGAGCAGGAGTCATTAGATATACAGCGTAAGAATGTAGAACTGCAGAAATCACTCGGAATTGATTCTTATATTCTGGATGCCAAGCAGAGTAAGGAAGTTGTTCCGTATCTTAGTACCGAAGGGTTGGTAGGTGGTTCTTACTGTACCGGAGAAGGACACATCAATCCCATGAAGATGGTGTATGCATACAAAAAGGGTGCAACGGACAGAGGTGTTGAATTCAATGATTATACCAAAGTTACGGGTATTGAAGTTGAGGGCGGCAAAGTAAAAGCCGTAAAGACAAATAAAGGAACCATAAGCACGTCATGTGTTGTCTGTGCCGCAGGTGAATCAAGCAAATACATAGGAAGAATGGTCGGAGTTCGTATCCCTGTTGAACCCGCAAAGAGGCAGATACTTGCAACCGAACCAGTGGAATATATTAAAGCTCCTATGATTTATTCATTTAAACACGGAACATTTATAACACAGGTCCCCAACGGTAATTTCTTAATGGGATCATCTGAGCCGAATGTAAGGCTTGGAGAAGTTGATTTTACACCCACATGGGATTTCCTTGAGAGGATGGCCAAACTCGGTATAGAGCAGGTTCCGATGTTTGCACATTTAAGAGTGATAAGACAATGGGCCGGACAATACGGAATTGCTCCTGATGACAGTGTAATACTCGGTAAGGTTCCTCAGGTAGAGGGCTTCCATGTGGCATGCGGATGTACCAAAGCAACAATGTTTGCCGGAGCCATAGGTACACTTGTTGCCGAAGAAATAGCAGGACTTAAGACTTCGCTTCCTATGGAGTGGTACAGCATAGAAAGATTCGATGAGGGACGTCTTATTAAGGATCCCGCAATTCTGTAGTCTTATTTACGGAGGAAAGAAAATGGAGTACACACCGGAAAATCTGATTAAAGACGGCAGATTCCGCCTTCTGTATGAGGGTGAATCTGATGGTGTAAGGGCTGATATCAGCAGTCGTTTACAGAAATATATAGATGAATGCCCTTATAAGGATGATAAAAATTACGGACATTTATGCAATCTTCTGACTGTTATGGCAGTATATGAGGCATTGCAGAATAAAGGACTGTCTAAGGAAGAAGCAATAGGTGAGATCAAAAATGCAATGTATACGGCCGTTGAGCCGATGCGCATCGCTAATGTGGAGGAAGCTAAGAAAGAGGGATACATAGAGAAAATCAAAGCAGAGCATAAGCAGGAGATGTATGAAACATATGGACTTGGTTGGGATTTCGAATTTCCGAAATGTGATGAAGATGAATTTACTTATCTTATTAAGACATGCATCTATAATGAAACATTTAAGCGGTATTCTTATCCGGAACTCGGGCCTCTGTTCTGCCATGTGGATGAGATTCTAAACGGGGATCTTGAGAAGATTGATTTTACCTATACCGGACAGTTGTGTGTAAATGCCAAACCCTGTGATTACAGATTCAGATATAAGGAGAGATAAGATGGCCGATAAGACAATTATACTTAAGGGACGATTGATTGACGGAAACGGAGGAACTCCGATAGAGAATTCCGCGGTTATCATAGAAGACAATAAGATCAAGACGGTGTGTCGCGTAAGCGAATGCCCCGAGATTCCCGGAGCGATCACTTATGAGAGTGAGAACGGATCCATATTACCCGGTCTTATCGATTCACACGTGCATATGAGCTGGTGCGGTGCCAAGGCCATTGAATGGATAACCTCCACACCGCAGATGGCAATGGCATATGCGCTTAAGGACCTTGCCATGGTAAGAAAGTCAGGATACACCTCCGTAAGAGACATGGGAAGTGATGCGATATTCTTCAAAGAACCTGCCAAAGCAGGACTTATCGATATTCCCAAAATATTCGGTGCCGGTAAGATACTCACTCAGATAGGAGGTCACGGCGATGCATACCAGAAACTTTCTTTGGAAGCATCCATGCATGCTTATTCACCGGCTGTTATCGTTAACGGAGTGGATGAGGTCAGACGTGCATGTCGTGTCAATGCCAGAAACGGAGCTGATTTTATTAAGATAATGACAACAGGCGGAGTGTTCTCGCTTGGAGACACCGCGGCGCCGCACAGTCATTTCTCCGGAGAAGAGATACGTGCGGCTGTCGAAGAGGCGGAGAATATGGGTACATATGTGGCCGCTCATGCACAGGCGAATCGAGGGATTCATATGGCACTGAAAAACGGCGTGAAGAGCATAGAGCACGGATTCTACCTCGATGAAGAGTGCGTGGACATTATGGTGAAAAACGACTGTTATCTTGTTCCGACACTGTCCATCATGCATACCTCCAAGATGTATTTTGAGAAAAAGGAAGGGGAGCTTGAATACCTTAAAGAAAAGACCAACGCAGCATATGAAGCGCATTACAGATCGCTTGAACTTGCACGTAAAGCCGGTGTAAAGATAGCAATGGGATGTGATTTTTTAAGTGATCCGGAGTTTGGCTGCTCGTATGACAAGTCCACAATGGAGTTTGAGAGAATGAAATATGCAGGATTTACCCCGCTTGAGATCATAACAATGGCTACAAAGCGCGGAGCAGAGCTTATGCTTGCATCCGACAGATTAGGAACTGTGGAAGAAGGCAAGATCGCGGATGTGATATATGTAAAGGGCAATCCGGCAAAAGACATACTGTTAATGTGCAATGAGCAAAACGTGGGACTTGTATTGCAGGACGGAAGAGTCGTAAAGGATATAATGTAAAAAACTGTTGACAAGGTTGATAACGTAGGATAGAATCGTATAAAACATACAATTCATACGTACATAGTATGATATAAAAAGAGATTGAACAGAGGAGAGGAAAAATGAATGCTAAAAAGACAATTGCATTAACGATTGGAGGAATAGTTCTTGCTGCAGTGTTGATATTTGCAGGGATCGGTATTCACAGCACATATTCCGGAGTACAGACAACAGGAACGGAAGCAACGTGCAACAGTTGCTGCAAGTAAGTAAAGAAGGTTGCGTTATGGGCTTTAATGAGAGAATACATGCATTTATTGCCGGCCGTTATTATGTACGTCTGACCGAGGCATTCGGAAGACGGGGAGAATTGGCATTTTTACATGCAACACAGTATTATGCCTCACAACGGGGAAGACGAATGGCTCAAAGAGCGATTCGGGACGGTGAAGAATTGACCCAGAGTACATATAACTACTATGGAGAATGGGTGAATACGGAGGAAATAAAGGAGCAGGGTCTGGGAAACGCCATATCCAAAGCTTCCAACGGAGATATGATCATAACGACATGTCCGTGGTATTCACAGTTTAGGGATATGGGATTGCATGATGCCGGAGAACTGTATTGCAGTGATCTGGATGCGGCAATTTCAAGAGGCTTTAATCCAAGCCTCGGATATGAGACGGTACAAACACTTCATAATTCTGATTGCTGCATACATACGCTTCATTCGGGAGATATATTTGAGGGAAGCGAACGTGGCAAGAATCCTGCGGGACTTAAGAGCTTTGAATACCACTGTGCTCATATATACTGGGCTTTTTGCGAAGTGAGTGAGGCAATATTCAAAACTCAGGGTGAAGAAGTGAGCAGAGGGGTTCTTGATGATCTGTCGGAAGACTACGGAGCAGAGACAGCGGATATCATAAGAGGTTACAAGGATACCAACTTTAATGTATGTGATTGATGACGGAGGTTAAAAGGAGTATGATCATAGGTTTTATAGGCGGCGGAAATATGGCCGAAGGAATCATAAAAGGCCTGCTTAAGTCCGGTGCGACAGGTGCAGGTGAGATATATGTGAACGATGTGTCTGAGTCCAGGACTGACTATCTTAAGAAAACCTACGGTGTAAAGATCGCTGGCAAGGATAAGATAAGTGCCGAAAGTGATCTTATAGTCCTCGCCGTAAGACCTCAGGATGCTGCAAAGGTGTCGGAAGAGTTAAAAGACATCACAAAGAACGGTCAGATCATTGTATCCATCTGTGCAGGGATAAAGATACCGACATTAAAGTCACTTCTCGGTGATAATAAAAAGTATGCCAGAATAATGCCCAATACGATGACGGAGTTAAGACGGGGATACAGTGCACTGGCGTTTGAAGACGGCAGATTTAACGAAAGCGAGCAGGAACTGGTAAAGACGATAACGGATGCGATCGGCAGGACGCTTTTACTTGATGAATCGCAGTTTGACGCATTTACCGCATTAAGCTGTGCGGGACCTGAGTGGTTCATACTTTTTGCAACCGCTTTGGTGGACGGAGGAGTCAAGATAGGTTTATCCAGAGAGGTTTCCAGGGCCATCGTATATGAGAATATGGAAGCCACAGGAAGACTGTTATCCGAAAGTGATAAACATCCTTATGAGATCACGGATGACATGAATACACCGGGAGGAATAGG
>JAFYBE010000045.1 GCA_017540355.1 Lachnospiraceae bacterium
TCAACAGGTGCTGCAAAGGCAATCGGTCTTGTTATTCCCGAGCTTAACGGCAAGCTCATCGGTTCCGCTCAGCGTGTTCCTACCCCTACAGGTTCAACAACAATCCTTGTTGCAACAGTAGAGAAGAGCGTTACCAAGGAAGAGATCAATGCAGCTATGAAGGCAGCTTCATCAGAGTCATTCGGATACAACGAGGATGAGATCGTTTCTTCAGATATCGTTGGTTCAACCTATGGTTCAATCTTTGATGCAACCCAGACAATGGTTGGCGCTGACAATCTTGTACAGGTTGTTTCATGGTATGACAATGAGAACAGCTACACTTCTCAGATGGTTCGTACTATCAAGTACTTCTCAGAGCTTGGTTAATTGACATGGGTGAGCAGGGGATGTATCTCCTGACTCAATACTGTGAATTTAATAGCAGAAATAAAGGGGATGCGTTTTGTATCCCCTTTTTGTTTCTTGTGTGATATACTCAGAGTGGTTGCATGATTATAGGTTTTATGTCAGGAGACGGTAATGAGCAGTTTTGAAGATCAGATGAACAATACCTTCGGGGGAAACAGAGCCAATTACTCCGTGGAGGATATTGAACTTGCGAAGAAAAGACAGAAGAAGTATGGAGGAACATTGTATGACAATCTTTCGGCCATAACGGAGGAGAGGACGGGACGTAAACCTCTTGAGCCGATAGAGGCTGATATCAAACCGAAAGAAAGGAATGCGATATCCGGTATCAACTCCGGTTTTCTCGGTGCACTGTCGGCTTCTGCGGGGAAAGCATCGGAAGATATTGAGGCGATCGAAAAAGCTGTTCAGTCAAATGCATCTGATATCAATGCCACGTTAAACGAACTTAAGAGAAATATCAGTAATGATTTCGGAGCCGTAGGTACCGAAAGTTCCAAAATGAATACGGGATCGGGAAATACCATGACCGGGAGCATTTCCGAAATGAAGGGAATAGTGGAAGGCAGCGATGCTCTGGACAGGTTTGTGGGATTGTCCGATACGCTTAAGGAGGATATATTCGGACAGGATGAATACCTAAAGAAGCTTATCATTGCTTTCAAGCGTCCCTTTGTTTCTGAACGTGACAACAATGATGCGCTGAACAGTATCTTTATTTCGGGTGCCGCCTGTACGGGCAGACATTATTCGCTTGATACGATAACAAAGGAGCTTAAGAAACGAAATGTCCTTACAAGCGATGAGGTATTCAGGATGGATCTGTCCCTGTATCCTTCATCGGCTGAGGAGAAACTGTTCATACAGGATCTTTACAGTGCCCTCAGGAGTAAGGCCTCTGTTATCCTGTTTGAGAATTTCGCTTCCTGTAACGTAGCCCTGCTTCAGCGTCTTTCCGATCTTACCGCAAGCGGTGAGAGTATGCTCAATGAGAGATACATAATGCAGAACGGACAGCTTGTCGGTGTGACAAACGGTCTTGCCAGGGACACGATAGGTTCTCTTGAGGCGACCGGTAAGTATCTTGTGTTCATGGGTACCGAATCTGTCGGAAAGCTTGCGGATATAATGGGTGCGCCTTTTGTCAATTCGCTGGGTGATATCTGTGTAACGCAGAAGCTTGATGAAGATGCGGTACGCAGGGTTTGTGCAAAGCAGGAGAAGAAGCTTGTTGATAGAGTGAAGAAGCAGCTGGCGTTTGATCTCAAGATAGATGTGAGCTTCAGCGAATATGCGCGAAGCTGTACCTCGCGCGGAAGGGGTCTGCGCGGTGTGCTTGATGTATATGAGGATTCGGTTAAGGCTTTATCACAGTTCCGCCTTGAAAGAGATGACTATACCGGTGACGGAGTTACTCTTTTGTACGAGCAGGATGCTGCAAAGATAGCGGTGGGTGATGAGAAGCTTAATATGGGTGACTTTATTTCCGGCGGTTACAGTGGTGAACTGGAAGCTGTTGAGAAGGAGCTGGACAACATTGTAGGTCTTACACAGATCAAGGAATACATCCGCGGACTTAAAGGATACTACGAGATACAGAAGAGAAGAAGAGAAGAAGGCCTTAAGGCAGGCGAGCTGAACCGCCATATGATCTTCACGGGTAACCCGGGTACAGGTAAGACTACCATTGCACGTATAGTCAGCCGTTATCTTAAGGCGATAGGAATACTGTCGGGAGGACAGCTGGTAGAGGTATCAAGGGGCGATCTGGTCGGAAGATATGTCGGCCACACGGCACCGCTCGTAAATCAGGTGATCAAATCGGCGATCGGTGGTGTACTGTTTATCGATGAAGCATACAGTCTGTACAGGGGTGATGAGGACAGTTTCGGACTCGAGGCGATAGATACGCTCGTAAAGGGTATCGAGGACAACCGTGACAATCTTGTGGTTATACTTGCAGGATATTCCAGGGAAATGGAGGAGTTCCTTGAAGCCAATTCGGGTCTTAAGAGCCGCTTCCCCAATATCATCGATTTTCCCGATTATACCGGTGAAGAGCTGCTTGCGATCGCGGACATCACAGCCGGATCAAAGGGATATGTCATTGATGATTCGGCGAGGAAGCCCCTGCTTGATTTCTTTAATGCCACACAGCTTAATGATGCCAGAGAGGCCGGTAACGGACGTCTTGTACGTAATAAGATAGAGGAAGCGATACTTAATCAGTCGAGGAGGCTTGTGGCGGAACCCGATTCGGATATGGAACTGCTGATTGAAGGTGACTTCGATCTGTGATATAATGTTAGGCGTCGGTGACAACCGGCGCCTTTCTGTAACAATGCGCAAGTTACAGAAATCCGGGGCCTGTAGCGGTTACTGCGGGTAAATATAATTATAGGAGGACATTAAGATGTCATTGAACAAGAAGAGTGTTGATGATTTCAACGCAAAGGGCAGAAGAGTACTGGTAAGGTGTGATTTCAACGTTCCTTTAAAGAATGGTGAGATTACGGACGAGACACGTATAGTTGCAGCTCTTCCTACGATCAACAAGCTTGTAAAGGACGGTGCAAAGGTTATTCTCTGCTCACATTTGGGCAAGGTAAAGAACGGCCCCAACGAAGGTGAGTCACTTGCACCCGTAGCCAAGAGGCTGTCAGAGAAGCTTGGCAAGGAAGTTAACTTCGTTGCTGATTACAATGTTACCGGTGATGCGGCAACAAAGGCAGTTGCCGATATGAAGGACGGTGATGTTGTTCTTCTTCAGAATACCCGTTTCAGGGGCGAAGAGGAGACCAAGCCGCAGAAGGCAGGTGAGGCATTTGCCAAGGAGCTTGCGGAGCTTGCTGATGATTACGTATGTGATGCTTTCGGTTCGGCTCACAGGGCACATGCTTCTGTTGCTGTTGTAACCAAGTACATCACCGAAAAGGGCGGCACAAATGCAGTTGGATATCTTATGCAGAAGGAGATCGATTTCCTCGGCAATGCTGTTGAGAATCCCGTACGTCCTTTCGTTGCCATCCTTGGCGGAGCAAAGGTTGCAGACAAGCTTAACGTTATAGATAATCTTCTTGAGAAGGCTGATACCCTTATCATCGGTGGTGGTATGGCATTTACCTTCCTTAAGGCTCAGGGCTATGAGATAGGTAAGTCACTTGTGGACAACGAGAAGATTGATTACTGTAAGGAAATGATGGCTAAGGCCGAGAAGCTTAACAAGAAGCTTCTTCTTCCTATTGATACAGGTGTTGCTGATGCTTTCCCGGATCCCATCGACGGACCTATTGATGTTACATATGTTGATTCGAGTGCAATTCCCGCAGATAAGGAAGGCCTTGATATAGGTCCCAAGACACAGGAGCTCTTCGCTGATGCTGTTAAGTCAGCCAAGACCGTTGTATGGAACGGACCTATGGGAGTATTTGAGAATCCCACACTTGCCAAGGGAACGATAGCAGTTGCCAAGGCTCTTGCAGAGACAGATGCAACAACGATCATCGGCGGCGGTGACTCTGCAGCAGCATGTAACCAGCTTGGTTTCGCCGACAAGATGAGCCACATCTCAACAGGCGGCGGCGCTTCCCTCGAGTTCCTTGAAGGCAAAGAACTGCCCGGAGTCTATGCGGCAGACGACAAGTAGGATTCAAGTACGCGCGAAGCGAACGAAAAAATGCGAAGCATTTTTGAGTCTGCTTATGAGTATAAGCAGGTAATAGCATAAATAAAGAGGAGAAAAAAATGTCAAGAAAAAGAATAATAGCCGGTAACTGGAAGATGAACAAGACACCTTCAGAGGCAGTTGAACTGGTTAACACACTTAAGGATCTTGTAAAGAATGATGATGTTGATGTGGTTTACTGCGTACCGGCAATCGAGATCTGCCCCGTAGCGGAAGCGATCAAGGGCAGCAACGTACAGCTCGGAGCACAGAACTTCTATATAGAAGACAAGGGTGCATTTACAGGTGAGATCTCAGCTCCCATGCTTAAGGATGCCGGAGTCAAGTACATCATAATCGGTCATTCCGAGAGAAGAGATATCTTCGGTGAGAATGATATACTTATTAATAAGAAGGTAAAGAAGGCATTTGAAGCAGGATTGTCACCGATCCTGTGCTGTGGCGAGAGCCTTGAGCTTCGTGAGGCAGGCGTATATGAGGATTGGATCAGGAGACAGATCAAGTGGGATCTTGATGGACTCAGTGCAGATCAGGTTAAGAATCTTGTTATCGCTTACGAGCCTATCTGGGCTATCGGAACAGGTAAGACCGCTACAGCTGACCAGGCTGAAGAGGTATGCAAGCTGATCCGTGATTATATCAGTGAGCTGTATGATGCTGATACAGCAGAGGCTGTTCGTATCCAGTACGGCGGTTCGATGAATGCAGCAAATGCAGCTGAGCTTCTCAGCAAGCCGGATATCGACGGTGGTCTGATCGGAGGAGCTTCTCTCAAACCCGATTTTGGCAAGATAGTTAATGCCTAAATTAAGTTAAAAAAGTGATCGTGTCACATTGACACGACCATGTATAAAAATCGATGTTTCAACGGCGTGATCATGTCACGCCGTTGTTTTTATTTTTCAGAATTTTAAAAAAATTGAAAAACTGTATGTATTATTCTGATTATCCGTGTTATAATGTGATTTGTATTGTGCAAAATTATGTGATTTTATTTTGAGAACTTGTATACAAGTTTGAGCCATTTTGTAACATACGA
>JAFYBE010000046.1 GCA_017540355.1 Lachnospiraceae bacterium
CGGAACGGGCGTAAGAGACTATATTCATGTGGTAGATCTTGCTTTGGGTCATGTCAAGGCGCTTAAGAAGATAGAAGAAGGCGCAGGCTTGTGCATATACAACCTCGGAACAGGAAGAGGTTACAGCGTGCTTGAAGTTGTGAAGAACTTTGAGGAAGCTAGCGGTGTAAAGATACCTTATTCAATCAAACCAAGGCGTGCAGGTGATATAGCGACCTGCTATGCTGATGCTTCGAAGGCGAAGAGAGAACTTGGCTGGGAAGCAAAATATGGAATAAAAGAGATGTGTGAGGATTCGTGGCGTTGGCAGAAGAATAATCCCAACGGATATGATGATTGATACACAATTCGTATTGGAGACAGGGTTATGGGTGAGCGTAATAATGCGGGCGACCAGGTAGACAGCTGGAATGAAGTCCTTTTGATATACAGATCGGCTCTTAAAGAGGTCAATACCAAGCTGGAGATACTCAATGATGAGTTCCAGCATGTGCACAGGTATAATCCCATTGAGCACATTAAGTCGCGTATTAAGACAAGTGAGAGCATAGTTAAGAAGCTTAAGAAAAAGGGCTATGAGTCTACCATAGAAAATATGGTGGAGTATGTGGATGATATTGCCGGAATAAGGATAATCTGTTCCTTTACTTCGGACATATATCATATTGCCGAGATGCTGGCGACACAGAACGATATAAAAGTGCTTGAGATCAAAGACTATATCAAGAACCCCAAGGCGAGCGGATATAAGAGTTATCACATGCTCATAACCGTGCCGATCTTTCTGTCGGACAAGAGGATAGAAGCCAAGGTTGAGATACAGATACGTACGGTCGCAATGGATTTCTGGGCAAGCTTAGAGCATAAGATACACTATAAGTTTGAAGGCAATGCTCCTTCACATATTCAGGACGAACTGGTGGAATGTGCTCACATGGTATCGGATCTTGACAATAAGATGCAGATCCTTAATGAAGAAGTACAGAGCCTGATAGATGAGGATTAAAAAGCTCCGTAAAATGAGGAGTGCCCAGACACCTCTCGGCGCCTGGGCTATTATGAAAAAATTGTCTAATCACTCGTTCTTTACTATTTATGATTCTATCAGTAATATATGAACAAAATGTGAACATCAGGTAAACATATAGTTAATGTAGACAAAAGGAGCAAGACTATGGACTTATTTATTGATAAACTTGCACAAAAATTCTCGTCAAGTGATGTGATAAAGGGTAACCAGGCGGCTGAGGCAAAGGAGATTAAGCAATTGAAAGAAAAGATAGAGAATTATGAGAAGCTTCTTTCGGAGATGAAGCTTGTTAATCTTAAGAATATGGAATCTGCCGAAAAGTTAAGAGATATGGTGGAAGATCTGGCAGGAGCGGCATCTGCGGACACAGGTGTTAAGGCCGGCCCCACCGATGAGGAGATCGCTGCGGCTGAGGCCGACAGGGAGATGATCAAGGATCTCTTTGATAAGCAGAGTGATACAATACATAAGGAGAATATTAAGGTATACCGCAATGTACAGGCAGCAATGGGTGAAAGCCTGACGGAACAGACAAAGTCGATACTTGATGCACAGCAGGCAGTATCGAAGAAGTCTCAGACGGGATTCCTTAAGGTTATGAGTGTACTTATCTTCATAGCCGTACTTGCCGATATCGCGCTTAAAGTATTGCCGATGTTCGGTCTCATGTGATATGAAAAAATTTACACGACACTATAAGTATACGCGCTATGTTTTTTTGCGCGTTTCCTTATGGGTAATTCTGATCAATATAATAATGATTCCTTCCTTTGTGAAATATCATAAAGATGAAGCGAACCTTTTCCATGTATTCTTAAATGGAGAAGAAATGGGATATCTCGGGGATATAGACAATGTCCGCGAGATTCTTGGTGATGCGAGAAAAGAGATAGGTTCACAATCGGAGGACATAGTCTATGCCGAGGGAGATCTTACATATGAATCTTCGTCGGTTGTTTTTGCGAAAATCGATGATGAAGAAGTAATAAAGCAGCGTATGATTGCGGCTTTGAAAAAAGGCCAGGGCGGTCTTACGGATAACGGAACCGAGTATGTTCATGCTTACACCGTCAAGATAGGTGATTACGTAGTCGATATGGGTAATTCCGACGATATAATCAAGGTATTGCAGACGGCGCTTGATTACTATCAGGAGAAGCAGCAGTATGTTGCTCAGCTTGTTAAGGACCCTTCAAGAGAACTTAATGTGCTTACGGCCGTTGTTGTAGCCAAAGAGGAAGTAAAGGAAGAAGACGTGGTTGAGCCGGTTAAGAACGCGGGCTTTGACCAGTTCATATACGATTCGCTGGAGGAAGAGGAAGAAGAGAGCGAAGAGAAGGACTTTGATGATTATGATTACGGCCTTATGGAGATGTCCTTTGCCGACAATATTGAGGTCGTGGACAGCTATGTCGCAAAATCCGGTCTTGTGTCCGCAGAACAGGCTATCAAAGATATAGTTGAGGTACAGGAAGTCAATACCATTTATGAAGTTGTGGACGGAGACACCCTTTCGGGTATAGCAATCAAGACCAATATCCCCATGGATAAGATTATAGAACTTAACGATACGCTTGAGAATGAATTCTCGTTGATCCGCCCCGGGGATGAACTTATAGTTACAACGGAAGAACCGCCGCTTACAGTCAATCGTAAGGTGCGCGAGTATATAGAAGAATACTATGATGCCGAGATAGAATACGTATATAACGATGACTGGTATACGACCGACAAGGAGACGCTGCGTCAGCCTTCGGCAGGTCGTCGTAACATTGTTGCCGAGACATCGTATTCCAATGATAAGGCTGTAGTAAGAGATATATTAAAAGAAGAGCTTGTAATGGAAGCTGTGGCCAAGAGAGTTGAGGTTGGAACCAAGATACCGCCTACCTATATTAAGCCCATATCGGGCGGAAGGCTCACAAGCGGATTCGGATACAGAAGCAGACCCAATGCCAGAGGTGCCACATCCAACCATCAGGGTGTAGACTGGGGTACACCTGTCGGAACGACTGTCATGGCGTCCTGCGGCGGAACCGTTACCAGAGCAGGATGGCTCGGAAGTTACGGATATTGTGTATTCATCAAGCATCCGGACGGTAGAGAGACCAGATATGCACATTTAAGTAAGATATTGGTATCTGTCGGCCAGTCTGTATCCCAGGGTCAGAGAATAGCATTAAGCGGTAATACCGGCGCAAGCACGGGTCCGCACGTGCATTTTGAGATAAGGATAGGCGGTACTGCAGTCAATCCGCTCAAATATCTTAACTGATATTACAAGATGTGGACGAAAAGGACCGGAGTGATAACTATATATAGTGTTGCATTATGTCTTTTTCTTGCGTAATATATATATCCGTGGTAAAATTAAACGAATGTATTGGGAATGTAAAACTCTTTTAGAGGTTATATAGATATGGAGCAATATGTAATAAAAGGTGGCTCGCCTCTCGTCGGAGAGGTAGAGATAGGCGGTGCCAAGAATGCTGCTTTGGGTATTCTGGCCGCATCCATCATGACAGATGAGACGGTACTTATAGAGAATGTACCGGATGTACGTGACATCAAAGTTATGATGCAGGCTATGGAGAGCATAGGTGTCATCATACAGCATATAGACAGACATACCGTTAAGATTAACGGTCGCAATATCAACAGCCAGGTAGTTGACGGAGATTACATCAAGAGGATCAGAGCCTCTTATTATCTCATCGGAGCACTTTTGGGCAAGTATAAGAGTGCGGAGGTTACTCTTCCCGGCGGATGTAATATCGGCACAAGACCCATCGACCAGCACCTTAAGGGCTTCAGAGCTTTGGGCGCTAAGGATGCGGGCGTTGTCGGCGGCGGTATGATAGTTGCGCATGCAGATGAGCTTAAGGGCGCACACATCTACCTTGATATGGTGACGGTGGGTGCCACAATCAATCTTATGCTTGCAGCTGTTATGGCAGAAGGTCAGACCATTATTGAGAATGCGGCCAAAGAGCCTCATGTCGTTGATGTAGCCAACTTCCTTAACTGTATGGGAGCGAACATAAAGGGCGCAGGTACTGATGTAATAAGGATCCGCGGTGTGCAGAGTCTGCACGGTACGGAATATACGATAATACCCGATCAGATAGAAGCAGGTACGTTCATGTTTGCGGCAGCAGTTACCAAAGGTGACGTGACCGTCAAGAATGTTATACCCAAGCATCTTGAGTCTATCAGTGCGAAGCTTATGGAGATAGGCTGTGAGATAGAAGAATCGGATGATGCGGTCCGAGTTGTAGCGACGAAGAGACCGTTACATACTCATGTTAAGACACTTCCCTATCCCGGATTCCCGACGGATATGCAGCCTCAGATCACGGTTGCCTTAGGACTTGCGGAAGGAACAAGTATCGTTACAGAGAGTATTTTTGAGAACAGATTCAAGTATGTTGATGAGCTTACAAGAATGGGAGCCAGCATTAAGGTAGAGAGCAGCACAGCCATAATAGAAGGCGTGAGCAGATATACCGGAGCCAGCATTACGGCGCCTGATTTAAGGGCCGGAGCGGCACTTGTTATTGCGGGTCTTGCAGCCGACGGATATACGGTTGTGGATGATATAAGATATATCGAGCGCGGATACGAAGATTTCGACGTTAAGTTAAGGAATCTCGGAGCCATGATCGAGAAAGTTGAAGACGACAGGGGTATACAGAAGTTTAAGCTTAAAGTTGGTTAAGGGATTGTTTTAGTACAGGATGTACTAGAGGGAGTTTTAATGAGCAGAATCGATACAGATATGCTTAGTGCGGGGATGATCCTTCAATCGGATGTATACAACTACAACGATCAGTTGATACTTCCCGAAGGGATGGTACTTAATGAGAAAGCTATAGAAAAGCTTAAGAGTACCGGAGTTACCTCGGTGCTTGTCAAAGATGATGCAGGCACTGTGCCGAGGCCCGAAGAGACAGAGAACTCATACGCAGAGAGACTGCGTGCCACACCTGAATTCAAGCAATATAAGGAAGACTTCGAGAGTACGGTTCAGGTCATGAGCCAGACAATGGCCGATGTAGTGACCAAGAATGCACCGCTGCAGGCTGATAAGCTTGTTGACGAGGCGATGAGCATTCTCCATCCTCCGGGAGGAGATGTCAATGTATTCGATATGGTGCATAACATGCGCCAGTACGACGATATTACTTTTGCGCACAGCCTTAATGTGGGTCTTATATGTAATGTCTTTGCCGGTTGGCTGGGACTGAGTGAATCTGAGATAAGACTTGCGACGGAGTGCGGTATCTTCCATGATATAGGCAAGTTGACGATTCCGGAAGAGATAATCAAAAAGCCCGGCAAGTTAACGGATGCGGAGTTTGCAATAGTTAAGACACATCCCGTGGAAGGATATAAGATACTCAGGAAGTATGATGTGGATGAGCATGTTCGTCAGGCGGCCCTGATGCATCATGAGAAGTGCGACGGCTCAGGATATCCTCTCGGAGTTAAGAGCGACGCAATAGATTATTATGCCAAGATGGTATGTATCGCCGATGTATATGAAGCGATGACGGCCAGCAGGAAGTACAGGGACGGCCTGTGTCCTTTCACCGTAATTGAAGCATTTGAGGATGAAGGATTGCAGAAGTACGACACCGGAATGATCATGACATTCTTACAGAAGATTGTCGATACTTATATGATGAACCGCGTAGGCTTAAGCAACGGACTTGAGGGAGATATAATCTTCATCAATAAGCAGAGACTTTCAAGACCTCTTGTTAAGTGCGGTGATAAGTACATTGATCTGTCGGTTGAGAAGGACTTAAGGATTGAGAGACTGCTGTAAGCACGTATTCAATCATTCGGATTATAAAGAGCAATAAATAAGACCTGTCACGCATAATGTATGGCAGGTCTTTTGATTATTGACTCTTAACTTTTACAGATACTTCTTTAAAGCTTCTGCCTTGTCTGTCTTCTCCCAGGGGAGATCAAGATCGTTACGTCCGAAGTGGCCGTAAGCGGCTGTCTGCTTGTAGATAGGTCTGCGAAGATCAAGCATTTTGATGATACCTGCGGGACGAAGGTCGAAGTTCTCTCTGATTGCCGTAAGAAGCTTCTCATCAGCAACCTTACCTGTTCCGAATGTATCAACCATTATTGATGTAGGCTGTGCAACACCGATGGCATATGAAAGCTGAATCTCACATCTGTCTGCAAGACCTGCGGCTACGATATTCTTTGCAACGTATCTTGCTGCATATGCTGCAGAACGGTCAACCTTGGTGCAATCCTTACCTGAGAAAGCACCGCCGCCGTGACGTGCATATCCGCCGTAAGTATCAACGATGATCTTACGTCCTGTAAGACCTGCATCACCGTGAGGTCCGCCTATTACGAAGCGTCCTGTGGGATTGATGAAGAACTTGGTCTTGTCATCAATAAGCTCCTTGGGAAGTACGGGATCGAACACATACTTCTTGATGTCGGCATGAATCTGCTCCTGAGTTACATCATCATCGTGCTGTGTAGAAAGTACGACCGCCTCAAGTCTTACGGGCTTGCCGTTCTCATCATACTCAACAGATACCTGGCTCTTACCGTCGGGACGAAGATACTTAAGTGTTCCGTCCTTTCTCACCTTGGTAAGCTGTAAAGCAAGCTTGTGTGCAAGTGAGATAGGATAAGGCATGTACTCGTCTGTCTCGTTGGTAGCATAACCGAACATCATACCCTGATCTCCGGCACCTGTATCAAGATCGTCCTCGTAGCTTCCACCTCTTGCTTCCAATGCCTTGTCAACACCCATAGCAATATCTGCTGACTGCTCATCGATAGCAACAAGCACTGCACAGGTGTTACCGTCAAATCCGTACTCGGACTTGGTGTAACCGATCTCCTTGACTGTGTCTCTTACAACCTTCTGCATATCAACATATGCGTTGGTTGTGATCTCACCGGTGATAAGTACGAAACCTGTACAACAAGCTGTCTCACAAGCCACACGGCGCATAGGATCCTGTGCCATGCAGGCATCGAGGATGGCATCAGAGATGGCATCGCAGACTTTGTCGGGATGTCCTTCTGTAACCGATTCGGAAGTGAATAATCTCTTCTCCATTTAGTTCTCCTTTCGCATATACGAGGTATTTACCTCTAAGAATCAAAAAATCCGCTTCTAACAATCAGCGGATTCAAGTAACATGATAATCGAATCCTCTTATTGTTCAATAAATTGCTCAGGTTGGCACCTTCCTTCGGATAATCCGGGTATTATCCCATGGGGTTGCCGTGGCTTCACAGATCCTATGTATCTCCACCACTCTGAATAAGAGTATCTCACAATATTGAATTGTCATATCCACCGACTACGATACACAATATAAGAAGGAATGTCAATAGGATTCTTACGCAAGTTGTGTTATTATTGAATAGTGTTTATATAGGGAAGAATTAATAGTATATGTTACAGAAATTTAAGGACAAATATATAGGCGACAGAGCCTTTTATTCATATGTACTCGGCTTAGCCATTCCCATGATCTTACAGAACGTGGTGACCAACGCAGTATCGCTTCTTGACAATGTAATGGTGGGCCAGATAGGAACCGAGCAGATGAGCGGTGTGGCAATAGCCAATCAGTTCATCTTCGTATTCAATGTGACCATATTCGGAGCCGTATCCGGACCGGGTATATTCGGCGCACAATTCTACGGTAAGGGTGACCATAAGGGACAGATGCATACTTTGCGGTTCAGACTTATCATATCTGCGCTGCTTACTGTGTTAGCCGGCCTGTTATTCTACTATAAGGATACGGAACTTATATCTTTATATCTTCACGACGGTCAGGCGGGAGATATAACTCTTGCCCTTAATTACGGCAAGGAATATCTTCGCATCATGCTTATAGCTTTATTGCCTTTTGCAATAGGTCAGACCTATTCGTCGGTTGTAAGAGAGTGCGGAGAGACCAAGATACCAATGATAGCCACGTTCTCGGCGGTATTTATTAATCTTGCCCTGGATTACGGCTTGATCTTCGGTAAATTGGGAATGCCCCAACTTGGTGTTAAAGGTGCGGCTATAGCCACTGTTATAGCCAAGAGTATAGAGGCATTGGTTGTTATCATATGGACACATACCCATACTGAGCGCAATAAATACATAATCGGTGTATACAGAGGACTTCATATTCCGCATGAACTTGCCGGTCAGATGATCATTAAGGGATTGCCGCTTCTTGCCAATGAGTTCTTATGGTCTGCCGGGATGGCTACTGTGAC
>JAFYBE010000047.1 GCA_017540355.1 Lachnospiraceae bacterium
GATAGATTGCATTTCTCTTTGATCCGATTCTTGTTAATCTCATCTTAACCATTTTGTTCTCTTCCTTTCTTATCTAAAGAATCAATTTACTTATATAGTAACGGATTGTGTCCGTTAATACCTGTTTATTCGGCTAGAACGGCATTCTGAATCTGCCTTTCTTGCCCATCATTCCCTTCATCTGTTTCATCATCTTCTGACTCTGTTCGAATTGCTTGATGAAACGATTGACTTCTGCTATATCAACACCTGCACCTCTGGCTATCCTGTGCTTACGACTTGGATTCATAAGCTTGGGATTCTCACGCTCTGCCTTGGTCATAGACAGAACAATAGCTTCGGTTCTTGCAAGCTGCTTCTCATCTACTGCACCCTCAAGATCGGAAGTCTTAATACCCATTCCGAGTCCCGGAAGCATTCCGAGTATTGATGATAAGCCTCCCATATTGCGCATCTGCTTCATGCTCTCAAGGTAGTCGTTGAAATCAAACTTACCCTTCTTCATGCGCGAAGCCATGTCTTTCTCTTTGGCTTCATCTATATCTATGGCATTCTGAGCCTTCTCGATAAGTGTAAGGACATCACCCATGCCTAAGATTCTGTTGGCCATTCTGTCGGGATAGAACTGCTCGAGGTCATCAAGCTTCTCGCCCATTCCGGCATACAGTATGGGGAGTTCGGTCACTGCCTTAACCGACAATGCCGCACCGCCTCTGGTATCACCGTCAAGCTTGGTAAGAATGACTCCTGTAAGTCCCACCTTCTGCTTGAAGTCTTCGGCAACATTGACTGCATCCTGACCTGTCATGGCATCCACGGTAAGTATCGTCTGATGTACCGTTACCGCCTCTTTGATAGCCTTAAGTTCAGCCATCATCTCTTCATCTATATGAAGACGACCCGCCGTATCGAGTATCACAACGTTATGGCCGCCCTTCTCGGCATATGCGATTGCATGCTTGGCTATATCTACGGGACTTATATCGCTTCCTTCGGAGAATACTTCCACTCCGACCTTCTCACCGTTGACCTGCAACTGCTTGATGGCAGCCGGACGATATACATCGCAGGCAACAAGCAGAGGTTTCTTACCCTTAAGCTTCATCTTGGCAGCAAGCTTAGCCGTGGTGGTGGTCTTACCTGCACCCTGAAGACCGCACATCATTATCACGGTAATAGCCTTACCCGGCTGATAGGTAATCTCCGTAGTCTCACTTCCCATAAGGGAGGTCATCTCTTCATTAACAATCTTGATGACCATCTGTCCGGGATTAAGACCGTTCATGACATCGGAACCGACAGCTCTCTCTTCTACTGTCTTAATGAAGTTCTTAACCACTCTGAAGTTAACATCCGCCTCAAGGAGTGCCATCTTAACATCCTTACAGGCAATATGTACATCTTCTTCCGTCAGTCTTCCCTTGCTTCTTAAGTTCTTAAAGACGTTCTGAAGTTTTTCGGATAAGCTCTCAAATGCCATTATCCATACACCCGTTTATAATCCGATTAAGATATGCCTTATATCATAGCATGTCCTTAATCTCATCTATAATATGTATAATCTTCTTATCTTTCGATAACAGTGCAATCTCATCAAGCTTACTGTCCACGTTCTTATCACGCTTAATCAGTCCCAGCGCTTCCTCATATCTTGCCAGTTGCTTATCACAACGCTTAATCAGGTCGTGAACGCCCTGTCTTGATATATCGTGTTCGGCTGCGATCTCACTAAGTGACATATCATCATAGACAACCGCTTCATATATCTGCCTCTGATGCCCCGTCAGAAGGCCGCCATAGTAATCATATAACCTGCCGCGTTCAATGATATTATCCATGTTCTGCCCCTGTATAGTACAAATACTTGACACCAGCGCACAAAATATAATATATAACATAGTGCGAGGGCTGTCAAGTATTTATTCTTAACAGCCCTCATGTATATCCAATATACCTTACACTATGACATTGAGACTATACTGCGAAGTTGATCCTCTCCATGGGAGAATTAACTATCTTATCAAGCGCTTCGTCA